>DFLE01000057.1:20687-51972 GCA_002373375.1 Prevotellaceae bacterium UBA3627 | reverse complement strand
TTCAGTTTCGTTGAGGTTTTAAGGTGTAAGGTCGCTTCGCTTAAAGGTCTAAAGGTGATATTTGTATATCAAAGCATTGACAACAACATATCTCACCTAATAACCTGAAACCTCAAGACCTTAAAACCTAACGAGTGAGCGCATGCGAAACTTGAATAATTAAGATATATAAATTAAGATATTAATAATTAAAAATCCCTGACTCACGCTCCCTCCCTCGCAGGGAGGGCCGGGGTGGGGCTCTATAACAACTATACAGATGAAGTTATCACAATTCGACTTTAACTTGTCACCATCACAGGTGGCATTGTATCCACACTCAGTAGAGCACGTCGTTAAGGGCAGCGACGGCAAGGAGACCACCTTCAGCGTGAAGAGGCCCGACGAGTGTAACATGGTGGTGGTGCATAAGAAGTCACAGAAAATCAGTCTGTATAAGACCGATGCCAAGGGTAAGCCGCTGAAGGACGAGAACGGCAAGAAGATGCTCCTGTCACTGACAGACATCTTTGACTATTTTGATGAGGATGACACCTTTATATTCAATAATACAAAGGTGTTCCCTGCACGTCTCTACGGTACTAAAGAGAAGACCGACGCACGTATTGAGGTGTTCCTGCTGCGTGAGCTTAACGAGGAGATGCGCCTGTGGGACGTGCTGGTGGAGCCGGCGCGAAAGATACGTATAGGCAACAAACTCTTCTTTGACGGACTGGGCGACCTCGTGGCAGAGGTGATAGACAACACCACATCGCGCGGACGTACGCTGCGTTTCCTCTATGACTGCCCTCACGACGAGTTCAAGCGCGACCTCTTCTCGCTGGGCTACCCTCCGCTGCCGAGGTATATAGTGGACCATAAGGACTCCAACGGCAACCTTGACCGTCCGGTGACTGATGATGACTTTGAGGACTTCCAGTGCGTGTTTGCAGAGCACGAGGGAGCAGTGACAGCACCGTCAACAGGTCTGCACTTCACCCGCCAGTTGTTGAAGCGCATGGAGATACGCGGTATAAAGTCGGCTTTCGTAACTGTGCACAGCAGCCTCGGAAACTTCAATACCATAGAGGTGGAGGACCTGTCAAAGCACAAGATGGACTCTGAGGAGATGCACATCACAAGAGAGGCTTGCGACATCATCAATAATACAAAGAAAAGCGGACACAAACTGCTTGCAGTGGGAGCCAGCGTACTCAAGGCTACGGAGACCACAGTGGGCACCGACGGCATGCTGAAGGAGTATGACGGATGGACCAATAAGTTCATATTCCCTCCATACCAGTTCGGACTGGCTGACAACCTGCTTGTCAATCTCTATCATCCAATGTCAACAATGCTTATGTCAACCTGCGCTTTCGGTGGTTACGAGATTGTGATGGAGGCATACAAGCAGGCATTGAAGGCAGGCTTCAAGGTGGGATGCTTTGGCGATGTCATGCTGATAGTCAATGATTAACGAACTATAATATACTACTACTATGGCAGAGAACCTAAACAATGGGGCAGAGCAGAAGGACTCAACCCGGCACCACCACCACCATCACCACCACTCGTCGGCAGACGGGTCATCGTCCTCGCATCATCATCACCATCACAGCAGTGTAAGGCTGGTAAAGGGCAAACGCGCCGGGCGGCTCCCGTGGGCAGAGGGATTGGGAATGATTCTCATTTGTCTGGTGTTGTTCTTTGTCATTGTGATGTGTAGCAAGCTCATATCGTAGGAGATGATTGACACACATACTGCATACCTTGCGTATGGCTCTAACATAGGAGAGAAAGAGGAGAATATCCTCACCGCATACAGAATGACAGAGGAGAGGGTGGGGCGCATCGTGCGGCGCTCCGCTATGATGCGCTCTGAACCTTGGGGCTTTAAGTCTGATAACGGTTTTGTGAACAGTGTGGCGTGTGTGGAGACCATACTTACACCACACCAGTTGCTGGAGGCCACGCAGAGCATAGAGCGCGCTATGGGGCGCACGGAGAAATCACACGGCGGGGTGTATCATGACCGCATAATAGATATCGACATCCTGCTGTATGATGATATAACGCTCAATGACGCAGACCTTGTCATACCGCATCCGCTGATGCGTGAGAGAGACTTTGTTATGAAACCATTAAACGAAATAATACAATGAAGAAGCATCTACTTACAATATCCGCTGTGCTTGCGGCAGTTGTTGCAGCACAGGCGGCAGACAAGACACTCACCGTTACGGTTACTAACCCCTCTAAGACGGAGCGTAGGGCTGTGCCGGTTGTTATCGAGGTTGACGACGACGTGCGCTCAGCACTTGTAACCCTTGACGGCAAGGAGATACCGTGCCAGCTTGACGACCTTGACGATGACGGCGAGTTTGACGAGCTGGCCTTTGTCACCGATATGGCAAAGAAGGAGAAACAGACATTCACCGTCACACTGTCTGAGCAGGGCGAGCCACGCAAATACGAGAACCGCACATACGGCTACCTCGGCATACGTGACCGCTCGGAGAAGAACCAGAAGCACCAGCGTATCACGTCGGTGACTTTCCCGAAGGACACCAACCCCTATAACTACATATTCCCTCACGGAGCCGTCATGGAGAACGACATGGTAGGCTTCCGCGTGTATGCCGACCACCGTCAGTCGCTTGACTACTATGGTCACCGCAACTATAAGATGGATATTGCGGAGACCGCCTTCTACACTACGCAGGAGCAACGTGACAAGGGATATGGCGAGGACGTGCTCTACACCGGCTCGACATACGGTTGCGGAGCACTCCACGGCTGGGACGGCAAGAAATCCGTAATGTTTGAGAACGTAAGGAACCGCACGCAGACCGTGGTGTGTGAGGGTCCTGTGCGCACAATTCTCGACATAACAAACAAGGCTTGGCAGCCATACGAGGGCTGTAAGCCTGTTGACATCCGTACACGCTACATACTCTACTACGGTCATCGTGACGTGGAGGTGCAGGTGGATTTCTCACGCGACGTGGCAGACATACCATTGTCAACGGGCATCGTTGACATTGTCGAGGGTTCCACAGAGTTCTCAGACAAGGCCGGCCTGCGTGGCGACTGGGGCAGGGCATGTGCTGGCAACAACCCGAAGGTGTATGACACCATTACCGTGGGACTGGGCATCTATGTGCCAAAGCAGTATTACAAGGCTGACTCACACTTTACCGATGGTAAGGACCACCTGCCTAACCAGGCTTATGTGCAGGTAGTAGGTACGAAGGATGATGATATGCACTACTGGTTCACCTGCACCTGTGACATTGAGACCTTTGGCTTCAAAGACAAAGAGGCATGGTTCAAGTACCTGAAGGAGTGGAAGAAGGAACTTGAGGCTCCTGCTGCTATCAAGATAGAATAGGAGCGATAGTGACTATAGTGCCTATAGTGCCTATAGTAACTATGGTAACTATAGTAACTATAGTAACTATAGTATTTAGTACCTATAAGAAAAAAAGAAAACTAACTAAAAATTCATAACTCATAATTCATAACTCATAACTCATAACTCATAACTAACTAGATGGAAGCTGTATTTTCATACATCATCGGCCTCGGTGCCGCTGTCATGATGCCAATCATCTTCACCATACTCGGTGTTTGCATAGGCATCAAGTTCTCAAAAGCCCTGAAAAGCGGACTCTACGTCGGAGTAGGTTTCGTAGGACTTAGTATCATTACCGCATTGCTCGTTGACACTATGTCACCTGCTTTGGGAAAGGTAGTAGAGATTTACGACCTGAAGCTGCAGGTGTTTGACATGGGATGGCCTGCTGCTGCATCTGTAGCTTACAACACTCTCGTAGGCTCATTCATCATTCCTGTATGTCTGGGCGTTAACCTCGTGCTGCTGCTTACGGGTTGCACTCGCACAGTCAACATCGACCTGTGGAACTACTGGCACTTTGCTTTCATCGGCGCCGTGGTTTATTTCATGACCGACTCTATTGCATGGGGCTTCTTCGCTGCAATCATCTGCTATATACTCACACTCGTAATGGCAGACATGACTGCTAAGCGTTTCCAGAAGTTCTATCCTGGCATGGATGGTATATCTATCCCTCAGCCTTTCTGTCAGGGTTTCATGCCTTTCGCTATCGTTATTAACAAGGCACTGGATTACGTTCCTGGCATCAACAAGGTGAACATTGACTCTGAGGGTATGAAGAAGAAGTTCGGTCTCTTCGGTGAGCCTCTCTTCCTCGGTGTGCTGATAGGTATCATCATCGGCTGCCTTGCTTGCAAGGACTGGAACGAGCTTGTTGACAACATCCCTACTACACTGCAGATCGGCATCAAGATGGGTGCCGTCATGGAGCTCATCCCACGTATCACTTCACTCTTCATCGAGGGACTGAAGCCTATCGCTGAGGCTACAAAGGAGCTTATCGCGAAGAAGTTTGGCGAGGACAAGGAACTCTACATCGGTATGTCACCAGCACTTGTCATCGGTCATCCTACCACATTGGTAGTGTCACTGCTCCTCATCCCTGTAACATTGGTACTCGCCGTTGCGCTCCCTGGCAACCAGTTCCTGCCACTGGCATCACTCGCAGGTATGTTCTACGTATTCGTAATGGTATTGCCATACACCAACGGCAATGTGCTCCGCTCATTCATCGTAGGTCTCGTGGTAATGGCGATAGGTCTGTACTTCGTTACATGGATGGCAGGCGACTTCACTTCTGCTGCCCACAGCGTAGCACAGGTTCATCCTGACGACAAGACCGTGCAGGTGCCTGCAGGCTTCTCTGCCGGTGCGCTTGACTTCGCTTCAAGCCCATTGTCAACACTTATCTACGCTTGCATGAAGTATCTTAACTACATCGGCGCAGCCATCCTCACCATCCTCACCGCAGGTGTGCTGGCTTGGAACCGTGTGACAATAAACAAGAAGACAACAAAATAGGAATACTCTGATTGCTCGGAATACTCCGAATACTCCGACCACTCAGAATATTCAGAAAATAATAATAAAATAATAATATGAAGAAATTATTTGCACTCGCTGCTTTAGCTTTAGCAGCAATCAATGTCAACGCTACTGAGCCAGACCGTTTCGTAGGCGCTCAGCACGTTAAGTTCCAGACAGCTTGTCATCCTGAGGATGTGAAGCACTATGACACGAAGATGCTCCGCGAGCGTTTCGTCATGGAGAAGGTGATGGAGGCAGACTCTATACTGCTTACATATTCACACTATGACCGCTTCATCTTCGGTGGTGCTATGCCAGTAAACAAGACCTTGAAGCTGGAGAACTTCTGGGAGCTCGGTCTTGACGTTGACAAGAACATCAAGGAGAAGTACTTCCTCTACAACCGTGAGCTCGGCGTGGTAAACTGCGGTGAGGGTGACGGCTTCGTTATCGTGGACGGCAAAGAGTATGCCCTCTCTCCAAAGGAGGCTCTCTATATCGGTCGCGGACACATCGGTAAGGACAAGGACGTAAACAAGGTTGTGGAGTTCCGCTCTAAGGACGCTTCTAAGCCAGCTAAGTTCTACCTTAACTCAGCTACTGCACACCAGCACTACAAGACACAGTGGATTACACTCGACGGTCGTAAGGGGTCGCTGAAGGCTGCCGTATGGGGACCTGTAGGCACTACAGAGGAGGCAAACAACCGTACCGTTTATAAGCTCATCGTCAACGACGTGCTTGAGGAGGGACCATGCCAACTGCAGCTCGGTCTGACACAGCTCAACCCAGGTGCTGTATGGAACACCATGCCACCTCACACACACGGTCGCCGCATCGAGGCTTACTACTACTTCAACCTGCCTGAGAAGCAGACTATCTCTCACGTGATGGGCGAGCCACAGGAGAGCCGTAACGTATGGCTGCACAATGAGCAGGCCATCATGTCACCAGAGTGGTCTATCCACGCAGCAGCAGGCACATACTACTATACCTTCATCTGGGGTATGGCAGGTGAGAACCTCTACTATAACGATAAAGACGAGATACCAGTTATCGACATAAAGTAGTCAACGGAGTTTGGCAGTCAGCAGTTATAATAGTGAAGACTGCTGACTGCCGGGCACCAAGACACATCCACTCCTTGTATATAGACACATGAAAGTACAAGTATTCTTTAAGAAACTGATGAGCCGTTACCTCTGGCTTAACATACTGGCAATGATACTGCTGGTGGTGGTGATAGCATTGAGTGCGCACATAACACTGAATATTTACACGCACCATGGGGAAAGTATCTCTGTGCCGGATGTCAGGAAACAGTCGTTGGAGAGTGCACAGCGCTCTCTGGAGAACAGAGGATTTATCGTGGAGGTAAATGATACGGGCTATGTAAAGAACTTACCCTCGGGTGTCATACTGGAACAGATGCCTGCGGCAGGAACACGAATGAAGAGTGGACGTGTGGTATATCTCACCATAAACAGTGCTCACTCTCCAACGCTCGCCTTGCCGGATATTATAGACAACAGCTCATTGCGCGAGGCACAGGCACGTCTGACTGCAATAGGTTTCAGGCTTACGGCGCCTAAGTATGTTCCAGGAGAGAAAGACTGGGTGTATGGCATACAGGCTGGAGGCAGAAGCTATGTCACTGGACAGAGAATACCAGTGGATACTCCGGTAACCATCGTGGTGGGTAACGGACATGTGTCTGATGACGAGGAATTGGTAGAGACCGATGCTTCTGTTTATGAAGCAGAGGAATATGACGCTAACGAGGCAGAGGTGAGTGAGACACAAGAGGAGGGAGCATCTAATTCGTCTGCCGCGGGAGGCGATAAGGACGATTTTGAGGTGGTAGAGTAAGAGAACACCTTGATAAATAGGTAGCGTAATAATAATTTTGTTAAGGTAAGAAAAGGATAATGTCGCATAAGTTACCATCAAGCAGGGAGCAGGGCAACACATGGACGCATCTCGTAGGTGCTGTCTTTGCCTTGTCAAGTATATGGATGGTGTGGCCGGCGGTGTATAAAGGATGGGAATGGGCTTTCGGTGTGATATTCTTCATCACGGGTATGTTCCTGATGTTCCTGTCAAGTACCATATATCACTGGGTATGGCCGGGACGTGCCAAACAAGTGATGCGTAAGATAGACCATATCAGCATCTATGTCATGATAGCCTGTTCCTATACTCCTATATGTGTGTCGGTAATCGGCGGATGGTTGGGATGGTTGGTGTTCGGACTGCAGTGGGCTGCCGTGATAGGCGGTACCTTCTATAAGGTCTATGCCATGGGTAAGCTGCCCAAACTGTCATTGGCTATATATCTTTTGATGGGCTGGAGTGTGCTCTTGATAATAAAGCCTGTGTGGGAAAGATTGTCGGTGGCAGCTCTCGTGATGCTTATCACAGAAGGAGTATTATATACGGCAGGCACATATTTCTTTACCAATGATAACCGCAGGCACTTCCATGCTATATGGCATATATTCGTTTTGCTGGGAGCAATGGCACACTGGACGGCTGTGCTGTTGATATTGTTAGACTGATATGCAGAAAACATCTATTGTTGAGATGAACCGTCTGAGCATAGACGAGTTTCACAAAGCACCCAAGATACCTCTCATCGTCATTCTTGATGATGTGAGGTCATTGCATAATGTGGGTAGCGTGTTTCGTACGGCTGACGCCTTTAGGTTAGAGGCTGTGTGCCTGTGTGGCATAACTGCCGCTCCCGATGATGTGAAAGGGCCTGATGGCATGGTGGTGAAACAGTGCTCGCTGAAAGCAGCACAGGAGATACATAAGACAGCTCTTGGTGCAGAGAACAGTGTAGAGTGGCATTACTGTGAGTCTGCCGCAGAGATGGTAAAGCAACTGCAGAAGGAGGGATGCAGGGTTTTTGCGGTGGAGCAGTGTCATGGTTCCACAATGCTTCAGGACTTCGTGATAGACGGTAGTGCGTCTGATACTCAACGCTACGCCATTGTTATGGGAAATGAGGTGAAGGGAGTAAGACAGGACGTGGTGGATATATGTGATGGATGTATAGAGATACCGCAGTATGGCACCAAGCATTCGCTTAACGTGTCAGTCACCGCTGGCATCGTTATATGGCACATAGCACAGCAGTTAACACAACGGTTGACAGAGAACAGGTGAGTAAGAGGGTTTCCATAATAGGAGCCGGTGCGGCTGGTTGCTTCTGTGCAATAGAACTGAAAAGAAGATGTCCGGAGTGTGACATTACAATATATGAGCAGAAGTCCAAGGCGTTGGCAAAGGTAGCGATAACAGGAGGCGGACGGTGTAACCTTACTAATACCTTTGAGCCGTTTCTTGATGACAGAGGACGCTATGGTAATCTGCAGCAGGTTTATCCGCGAGGCGATAAGCTGATGCGTAAAGTCTTGACAGCTTACTCACATAATGATACTATGAGATGGTTTGAGAATGAGGGCGTGCGGCTGGTGTGCCAGGATGACGGATGCGTGTTCCCTCAGTCGCAGGACGCAATGGAGATAGTCAACACACTTCTTCATGCGATAAACTGTCAAGGCATAAAGATACAATACAAGCACAAACTTACAAACATAGAACAACAGGGTGAGGGCTCTTATCTGCTCTCATTCGATAATCAAGATAAGCAGGTACAGTCAGATGTCGTTGTGATAGCAACAGGAGGCGGACGCTCAACATTCCTTGAGACATTGAAAGTAAAGATGCAGTCCACTATACCCTCGCTCTTTACATTGAATACTGTCAATGACAATCATGAGTCACTGATGGGAACGGTAGTAAAGGATGTGACAGTAACCCTTGCCGGTACGGCACATCATGCAAGTGGAGCACTATTATGGACACATCATGGGGTTAGCGGGCCGGCTATCTTGCGCTTGTCATCATACGCCGCCAGAGAGTTGGCGGAACAAGATTATCGCGCCATATTAACGGTGAACTGGTGTGGCGGTAGGAAAGAGGAGGCAGTGCGTGGCTATATCGCAGATATGATGCGAGAACACAGTATGCGCCTGATATGTAATGAATATCCTACTTTCCTTACGCAGAAGCATTGGAATGTTATGCTGGATCATTGTTCCATACCACAGTCGCAGAGATGGGGTGCACTTAACAAGGCACATATCAATCGCCTTGTAAATGTGTTGACTGCACAGCAGTTAACAGTCAGTGGCAGAAACACATACAAGGAAGAGTTCGTGACAGCCGGAGGGGTGTCATTGAAGGAGTTACAGCCTAAGACATTGGAACACCGCCGTTACAAAGGACTGTATTTCGCAGGAGAAGTGACGGATATGGATGCTATAACAGGAGGGTTTAATCTGCAGGCTGCATGGAGTATGGGGTGGCAGGTTGCAGTGGCTGTCAGTGCGGGATGGTATGAAAATTAAATCAATTAGTGAGTGTTTTTTTGTCTTTTAGGCAAAAAAGGTTTTATAAACTTGTATTGTGTTCTTTTTTTAATAACTTTGCAAGGCGCAATAAAAAATACAAGTTATATAAACAATGAAAAGTACAATTCTTTCATTTCTTTTGTTGCTTGTCTCTGTCATGACAGTAGGAGCACAAGAGAAGCAGCCGGCATTTCCTGGTGCAGAGGGCTATGCCCGCTATGTCACGGGAGGCCGTGGTGGTAAGGTATATTACGTTACCAATCTTAATGACTCTGGTGAGGGCTCTCTGAGATGGGCCATAGGACAGACAGGCAAGCGTACGATACTCTTTAAGGTGTCAGGTACTATATTCCTGCAGTCCGCATTGTCTATCAACAGTGGTGATGTGACTATCGCCGGACAGTCAGCCCCTGGTGACGGTATATGTGTAGCCGACTATCCTTTCACGATTAATGCGAACAACGTTATCATACGCTATATGCGTTTCAGACTTGGTCAGCAGCAAGTGGCATACCATGAGGGCGATGGACTTGGAGCAATGGATCATGAGGGTATTATGATAGACCACTGCTCTGTCAGCTGGTCTATTGATGAGTGCTTGTCAGTATTAGGAAACAAGAATACCACGGTGCAGTGGTGTATATCATCGCACTCACTTGTCAATGCAGGTCATGTTAAAGGCGCTCACGGATATGGTGGTAACTGGGGTGGTGACCATGCTTCTTTCCATCATAACCTCATGATACACCATGTCAGCCGCACGCCTCGCCTTGGCCCGCGTCCTACCACACAGTTAAACGAGCACATGGATATGCGTAACAACGTCATATACAACTGGGCTGGCAATGGCTGCTACGGCGGCGAGGGCATGGATGTTAATATGGTTAACAACTATTACAAGCCAGGTCCGGGTACCCCGACAAACAAGGCGGTGGCTTATCGTCTTGCCGGTATAGGCGTGCGCACCAACTCGTATGTGACGACATATCCGGCATACGCCCCTGCACTGCACAAATGGGGACACCTGTATGTTAACGGCAACGTTAATCCGCAATATGCCAGCGTGACCAATGACAACTGGACATACGGTATATACAACCAGGTAGATGCCAGCAGTTGCGATGGCACCTATACACAAAAGACCAAAGACACTATCCGTCTCTCTGAGCCTATTGACTTCATATATACCACCACGCACAGTGCGGAGGATGCCTATGCGCGTGTGCTTGACTATGTAGGATGCTCAAAGAGCCGTGACAGCTATGATGCAGAGCTTATCAACGACGCACGCTACGGCACGGCGTCACATCAAGGCAGCGGACTCAGCAAAGGTTTTATCAATTCTCAGGAAGATCTCAGACCGGATAACGCTGACTCTGATTGGAGTCCATGGCCCACGCTCAACAGCGCCACGGCTCCCTTGGACAGTGACGGTGACGGTATTCCAAACACATACGAGGAGTTCACTCTTGACACAGACCCTTATGACGTTACTGACGGCGCGCAAGTGGCAAGCAATGGCTATACGAACCTGGAGAACTATCTTAACTCCCTTGTCAGCAGCATAACCGCCGCGCAGAACGCAGGCGGCGTGGCTGAGGGCGACATAGTAGAGGTAGGCAGTGATGTGCCAGAGACACTTGAAATCAGCGCAAGGACCAGCGACGGCACTGGAAACTTCGGCAGCGACGACTATAAAATCACTGGCACAAGCGGCAGCAAACTGACAGCTACCTCTGGCGTTTACATGAAGGCATCACGTAATACTGACTACACATTCAAACTGCCTGAAGGGATTAAGGTCAGCTCAATAAAGGTTGAGGGATATTTGAATAATGATACTGGTACAGGATATGTGTGGAAGGTAGGTAACCTCACGCTCGGCTCAAAGAATGCGGCAAACGATTATGTGCTGCGTAACCGTAAGGCTTCAGGGGCTGGTGAGGACAACTACACTTTTACGTTCAGCCCTGCGCTGGAGGGCAGTATAACGCTGGCGGTTACTGGTGATGCGCAGAGTGCCATAATAGCCACGCTATATGTGGAAGACACGCATACAGCCGTAAAGGGTGTGGCCGCCGTGGCATCACCACGTAGCCATAACATCTACAGCATAGACGGCCGTCTGCTGATAAGCAATGCCTCTCAGGCTCAGGTCAGCGGACTCACCAAGGGCATATATATAATGAACGGAAAGAAATTGGTAGTGAGATAGACACTTGTATATATTACATGTGATGAAACAAGGTGGGTTCTATTTATTCCCACCATAAAAGGAAAAAGCCCCGGAATATATAAAAATTCCGGGGCTTTTTGCGTATATGTCAAATATTTTTTGTACCTTAGCCGAATTAAACTGCAGACACTTGTTGTCTGGCTTTGATAAAACGAATATGATGAATAAGATAAGATACAGACTGTTGGCCGCAGTGCTTGCACTGCTGGCCGTTAACAGCACGCAGGCACAACTGCGTATTAACTTTGGTGAGGACTCGCCGTTGCGCAAACTCTCCATAGCAGAGATGGCTATAAGTAACCTGTATGTGGACAGTGTGGATGAGGGCAAACTCGCGGAGGATGCCATACGTGGTATGTTAGAGAAGCTGGACCCGCACTCCAGCTATTCTACTCCAAAGGAGGTGAAAGCCCTTAACGAGCCGCTCATCGGCAACTTTGAGGGAATAGGCGTGCAGTTTAATATGCTTGAGGACACACTGCTCATTGTGCAGACAATCAATGACGGCCCGTCAGAGAAAGTCGGCATACTGGCAGGAGACCGCATAGTGACTGTCAATGACACATCTATAGCCGGCGTTAATATGTCAAAGGAGGAGATTATGCGTCGCCTGCGTGGTCCTAAAGGTACTAAGGTGCATGTAGGTATCAAGCGTAGCGGCATAAACGGCCTGATATACTTCGATATCATACGCGACAAGATACCGTTGAATACTGTGGAGGCATCATATATGATACGTCCCGGCATAGGTTATATCCGCATCTCTTCCTTCGGACTTACCACGCATAAGGAGTTGCTTGACTGCCTTACACAACTGCGCAAGGATGGCATGAACGATCTTATACTCGACTTGCAGGATAATGGCGGTGGCTTCCTTCAGGCTGCTGTTGACGTGCTCAATGAGTTCTTGGAGTCAGGCGACCTGCTCGTTTACACCGAAGGACGCACCGTACATCGTCAGGAGTTCCGCGCCAAGGGAAACGGCACGTTCCGCCTGGGCCGCATAGCAGTACTTGTCAATGAGTTCTCTGCCTCAGCTGCAGAGATAGTGTCAGGTGCGATACAAGACCAGGACCGTGGCATCGTGGTAGGTCGCAGAACCTTCGGCAAGGGACTCGTGCAGCGCCCCATTGACCTGCCTGACGGCTCTATGATACGCCTGACAGTGGCACACTACTATACCCCCTCGGGCCGTTGCATACAGAAGCCATACGTCAAGGGTGACGCGAAGAAATACTATAACGATATAGAACAGAGATACAAACACGGTGAGTTCACCAATGCTGACAGCATACACTTCTCTGACTCCCTGCGCTTTGAGACGCTAAAGAAGCACCGTGCCGTATATGGCGGCGGAGGCATTATGCCTGATTTCTTCATACCGCTCGACACCACACGTTACACCAAGTATCACCGTGAGCTCTCTGCAAAGAGCGTAGTGCTTAACGCCAACCTGCGTTATGCAGAGAAGAACAGGTCAAAACTGTGGAAGCTATATGGCAAGGAGCCAAACTCAAAAGACGCGAATAAAGGGTTCAAAGCCTTTGAGGCTGGCTACACTGTGCCCCAGTCATTCATTGACGAGATATACGAGGAAGGCCGCAAGATGGGCATAGTGCCGCAAGATGAGACTGAGACCGAAAAGACCACCGTGGAACTGCGTCGTCAGCTCAAGGCACTCGTAGCCCGTGACCTGTGGTCAATGACGGAATATTTCCGTGTTATCAATGAAGAAAATGACGCAGTGAAGTGTGCTGTGAAACAACTCGTAACTAACTAATAAATGCTAATTTAATGCACAAAACATTATATAATGTGCAGTGTAAGGTGTTTTTTTTGCAAAAATATTTGGTAGTTACGGATAAAAGGAGTAATTTTGCAGTCGGAATTTTGTCTGTGGGGTTGTAGCTCACGATGAAATCAAGTGTGAAGAAAGAAAAATAACAACAAACAAAATTTTAAAATCATGTCTGAAATTAACGAAAAAGTAGTAGAAATCATCGTAGACAAACTGGGTGTTGACGCATCTGAGGTTAAGCCTGAGGCAAGTTTCACTAACGACCTTGGTGCTGACTCTCTTGATACAGTAGAGCTCATCATGGAGCTTGAGAAGGAGTTCGGTGTAACAATTCCTGACTCTGACGCAGAAAAGATCCAGACCGTAGGCGACGCTATTGCTTACATTGAGAACGCAAGCAAGTAAGAAAAGCTAAAAGGCTTGCTCATGCGTCTCAGCGCATGATACACACATGGGGTGATGGCTGGTAGCGAAAGTTTTTTCGCTCTTGCCCTCACCTCTTTTTTATATACAAGGATCTCTAAGACACTATAGTCGCAATAGACACTATAGTTACAATAGATACTATAGTCGCATAGATACTATAGGAACTACAGGCGCTATAGTCACTATAATTATAAAAAACCTAAAGAAACCAATGGAATTGAAAAGAGTAGTAGTAACAGGCATCGGTTGTGTCAGTCCGCTGGGCAACTCTGCCGAAGAGACATGGAAGAACCTTGTTGACGGCAAGAGCGGCTGCGACACCATAAAGCAGATGGATGCCACCCGTTACAAGACACAGATAGCCTGCGAAGTAAAGAACTTCAACGCAGAGGAGTGGATAGACCGCAAAGAGGCACGCAAGATGGACAAGTTCTGTCAGATGGCAGTAGCCAGTGCCGATATGGCCATCAAAGACTCTGCCATGAACCTTGACACCATCAACAAGAACCGCGTAGGTGTGATATACGGTGTGGGTATCGGTGGTCTGAAGACCATGCAGGATGAGCTGGAGTATTATTCTGAGCACAAGGACACACCTAAGTTCGGTCCGTTCTTCATCCCTAAGATGATTGGCGACATAGCTCCTGGTCAGATATCAATACGTTATGGTTTCCACGGTCCTAACTATGCTACCACCAGCGCATGCGCATCTTCAACCAACGCTCTTGCCGACGCTTTCAACCTTATACGTCTGGGTAAGGCAGAGGTAATGGTGGCAGGTGGCTCAGAGGCAGTTATCACTGACCCAGGTCTGGGTGGTTTCTGCTCTATGCACGCCCTGTCAACACGTAACGACGAGCCTCAGAAGGCCAGCCGTCCGTTCTCTGCCAGCCGTGACGGCTTTGTGATGGGCGAGGGCTCAGCTTGCCTCATACTCGAGGAGCTGGAGCACGCCAAGGCACGCGGTGCCAAGATATACTGCGAGATGGCAGGTGCAGGTATGAGTGCCGACGCATTCCATATCACAGCATCACATCCGGAAGGACTGGGCGCTAAGCTCGTGATGGAAGAGGCACTGAAGGATGCAGAGATGCAGCCAGAGGATATTGACTATATCAACGTACACGGCACCTCAACACCTGTTGGTGACATCTCAGAGGCAAAGGCCATAAAGGCACTCTTCGGCGACTGGGCTTACAAGCTCAATATCTCGTCAACAAAGTCTATGACAGGCCATCTGCTCGGAGCAGCCGGTGCGCTTGAGGCTATGGTATGTGTGAAGTCAGTGCAGGAAGACATCGTGCCTCCTACCATCAACCATGAGGAGGGTGACGAGGACCCAGAGATAGACTACAACATGAACTTCACCTTCAATAAGGCAGAGAAGCGCAATGTGCGTGCAGCATTGAGCAACACCTTCGGCTTCGGCGGACACAATGCCTGCGTGATATTTAAGAAATATGCTGAGTAATAATCAGACATCATGCTGATAAGACATACTACACGATATGCTGAGTAACATAATAGATAGGGTAAAGCTCCCGTTCCGTAAGGACAAGGAGCTTTACCTTGCTTTATATAAGATAATGGGGTTCTACCCTCATAAGATTACTTATTACAAAGTGGCTCTTATGCACAAGAGCCTCGGTCACCGTGCTACGGCTGAGGAGCTGAAGGTGCTTGAAGGCAAGAAGGGTAAGAAGAAGGATGACAGATATAACCGCAAGGGCCGCCGCAATGTCCCCGGTGGGAAGGGTCGTCTTGGCAAGCCGCTCAACAACGAGCGCCTGGAGTTTCTCGGCGATGCCATCCTTGACGCGGTGGTGGGCGACGTGGTCTATCAGCGCTTCCCCGGCAAGCCAGAGGGCTTCCTTACCAACGCGCGCTCCAAGATGGTGCAGCGTGAGACCTTGGGACGCCTGTCAAAGGAGATGGGCATAGCCAAGCTCATAATGGCAAGCGGACGTTCTGCTACCCACAACAGCTATATGGGTGGTAATGCCTTTGAGGCCCTGGTAGGAGCCATCTATCTTGATCGTGGCTATGAGGCATGCCAGCAGTTCTGGACACAGCGTGTCATGGGTAAGTACCTCAACACCGACAAGGTGGCATACAAGGAGGTGAACTTCAAGTCAAAAATACTGGAGTGGGCACAGAAGAACCGCATCAACATAGACTTCCGTCTTGAAGAGCAGTCGCAGGACAAGAACGGCTCGCCCACGTTTGCATATACCGTGGTGCTTGAGGGCGTTGACGGCTGCCGCTCAGAGGGATTCTCAAAGAAGGAGAGCCAGCAGCGCGCCAGTGAGGACACGCTGAAGCGCCTGCGCAACGACAATAAGTTCGTCGATGCTGTCTTTGCTGCAAAGACAGAGCGCACCAAGATGGAAGAACAGCCTATCAGCGTGGCTCCCGATGTCAGTCAGCCATCCGTTGACGATATTGTGATATCATCAGACGCTGACATTGCTGCTGCTGACATCCAGGCACAGAGCGATGCCCCGCAGTCGGCGATAGAACAGACTATAGACGACCTGAACCTTGACGATGTGGTTACTCCCGACAAGATGTCGCGTGAGGATATCATAGCACAGGCAGAGGCACAGGCGTATGAGGGGTGAGTTCTTAGTTTACGGTTTACTGTTTATGGTTTACTGTTAATAGTTTTGTGCAAAGCACAAGCACGGTTGTACGGCTTGTAGTGAGGGCGAAGACAAATATATAACATAAAAAAGTAAAAAAAGAATAAGAAAATGAAGATAGCATTAATAGGATATGGCAAGATGGGCAAGATGATAGAGCAGATTGCCCTCTCACGCGGTCATGAGATTGTGAGTATAATAGACGTGGATAACCAGCAGGACTTTGACAGCCCGGCCTTCGCTTCTGCCGACGTGGCGATAGAGTTCACCGCCCCTATGGTGGCATACGGCAACTATCTCAAGGCATGGGAGAAAGGCGTCAAGGTGGTGAGCGGCTCCACAGGCTGGCTCAAGGACCATGGCGACGATGTACGCAAGGCATGTGCCGAGCAGGGCAAGACTCTCTTCTGGGCATCCAACTACTCCATAGGCGTAGCCATCTTCTCGGCTGTCAATAAGTATCTGGCAAAGATAATGAACTCCTTCCCGCAGTATGACGTGGAGGAGACAGAGGTACACCACGTGCACAAGCTCGACCATCCATCAGGCACCGGCATCACGCTGGCAGAGCAGATAGTGGCCAACCTTGACCGTAAGACCGACTGGCAGATGGGAACCCTCACACAGCCAGACGGCACAGTGGTGCCTGCGGAGGGTACTGACAAGAACAAGCTTACCATCAACTCCATTCGCAAGGACGAGGTGCCGGGCATACACTCCATAACATGGAACTCTGAGGCCGACCAGATAACCATCACACACGACGCACACTCACGTCAGGGCTTCGCTCTCGGAGCTGTGCTTGCTGCAGAGTACACCGCCCAGCATGAGGGCCTGCTTACCATTGACGATATGTTCAAATTTTGAGGTTTTGAGGTTTTGAGGTGAAATATCGTTTGTAAAAGCCTATATATCACCTCATAACATCTAAGAGGAAAATACAGAAAATGGAAAAAAGAACTCAGCTCACAGTAGTTGAGTTCTTTTTTTGTTAACTTGTGTTAAGGGAGAGGGGTAAATAATTAATGTTTGTTAAGAGTTGAGGTGGTAATTTGCTCACATCAGTTAAATATTGTTACTTTGATGGTGTATCAAAGACTTATTTATAACTTAATAAAAACTAATGACTATGATGAAGACAAAACATTTACTTATATCGCTTCTTATGCTCTTAGGTAGCGTAGGAGTTTGGGCTGACGAGGCTGAGAACATAGTAATACAAAACGTAAGCGACAATGTTTATCAGTTTGAGATGCCCGAGGGTAACGTGCAGCTCACTATAACGTATAGCGATGGTGGCACAGCTGTAGTGTCCGTTGCCGATGGTGAGGTGAAACAAGTGGTATGGTATGATGCTGCAGGACGTAGATTGCCTTCACCCCCTAATAAGGCTGGTGTTTATATCAAGAATGGCAAGCTTACCGTTGTGAAGTGATTGTGGATGAGAGATTAGGGATGAAAGATGAAATCAGCTAACCAATAATTTTATAGGAGAAAAACACTATGAAGATGAAAAATACATTTAGCATATTAGCATTATTGTTGCTGGCGCAGGGTGGCGCATGGGCGCAGCAGACCATCAGTGGCATACCCACAGGCTGGGCTGTAAGCGTTGATGGCAGCGATGTCACTATCACCGATGGCATCAGTGCAGCCATTGCAGTTGGTAAGACAGTGACGCTTACTAACAACAGTGGCAAGACGGTGACAAGCATCGTGGCAGTGAAGTCATCAGCCGCTGCTACAGCCAAGGAATACATAGACCTTACAAACATCAATCGCTTGGCATTGGCATACAAGGCAGAGAGCAGTTCGGAGGCTAAGGCTGCTTTCCGTAGCATAAGTCAGAGTGCTCAGGCAAAGGGCGCATCATTGCTTGTGGCTGATGATGAAAATGACACGCACAAGACAGTTGAGAAATTCCTCTTTAATTACACTGACGAGGGGGTGTTGCAAGACGTAAAGTGGAACTTTGACTTCAGCGATATATATAGTGCCTTGAATGAGGAAGACTCTGCTTACTTAAAATCACTTGAGGGCGACCTCACAATAGGTCTGGACTATGTATATAGTGTGGGCGAGGAGTGGCTTTGGATGTCAGACACTAAACTGGAATTCATGGGCGATGTGTCAGCACTCGTCCTCAACGATGCACGAGAGCAAGCTATTGGTGGGATGGTTGGCAAGATTAGTCGCAACTATATGATGCGTATATCTGACGGTGCACTCTTTGCTTGGGATAATGCCCCAACAGAGTTTAAGATACGTGGCGACTATCAGTCATACGTTGACATCTGCGGATTGGTAGAGCCTTACGAGGATGGCTTTGTATATGTAAATAACAATAACCAGATAGTACTGGTAAAGGCCGAGGGAGAAGAACTGGTAGAGACAGTTATCTCTCCTGAAGATACGAAGGCTATGTATGTGGCTCCAACTACTGACGGATACCTCGCCACCATTCTCACTGACGATGCTACGCTCAACAATGGTAACTACTATGGTACGGGCGAGATGTGCCTCTTTACTACAGAGGGTGTGAAACTCACCATAGGTGATTATCTACGCTATAACACTTATGGCGATACTACTTTGCAAAAAGTGTCAGAAGAGGAGTATCAACAGAAGATTTACGAGTGCTATCATAACCATGATATGTTTGTGCTTAACGGAAAGGTATATACACTTTCTCGTGCTGCTGATGACAGAGCAATACAATTCAAAGAGGTGGTGGTGAACGAAGGTACCGTAACTACTAACTTAGTAGCCACATATATTGCAGAGTTCTATGAGATGCACCAAGGTCACACAGGCATCGCCTTCCCAGTGTTTAACACCGAGTCAGGCAATATGTCATACATCGACGGCGGTTCAGTGTTTACATTCCGTCCAGCAACGGGCAACGTCACTGCCTATGAGTTGCCTCTGCACTATGATCGTAGTCCTGTAAACTACTATGATGGCGTAAGCTACAAGGTGCCTTACGATTCATATTATGGCGAAACGAAGGTGAACTTCCCATCCTACTACTATGTTTGCGATCTCTCAAAGACCTCAGCCGATGTAATAGCCATTGACTGGAGCGGCATTACTGATGAGCAGCGCGACATAGATGCAGAGGAAGGTACCGTGGAGTGGCGTTATTGGCCAGGAGTGAGGTACTTTGAGGCACATGCTAATCTGAAGAATGGTGGTCTCATTACTTATATCATACCAACCACTGGCGACGACAAGGCTAAGGCACAAGTGGCAGGCGACACCTCTGGTATGATAATCAGCGATTTAGTTGATATAAAGTAATACATACATCACCTTAAAACCTCAACGTAAAAAAATATAGACATTAATAATAATAAGGAAAGCGGAATACACTTAGCGTGCTCCGCTTTCCTTTTTTTGTGCATGCTGACGTGGGTGTACAGTCTTAACATTTTTGATGTTTTCTTTTGAGGTTTCAGGAAATGTTTGTAACTTTGTAGATTATAAAAAAGGTAAAAAGAAAAAGACAAGAATATAATGAAAGTAAAGAATCAAGTGAACATGAAGGTACAGTGGGCAAAGTTCATCATCGTGATGGTGCTTTACCTGCTCTTCCTCTACTGGCTGAAAAGCTGGCTCGGACTCATAGTCATTCCTTTCATCTATGATGCCTATATCTCAAAGAAGATACGCTGGGACTGGTGGAAGGACCTTGAGAACCCCATGCGCATGATAATGTCATGGGTTGACGCTCTGGTGTTTGCCTTGGTAGCGGTTTATTTCATCAACCTCTTCTTCTTCCAGAACTATGTTATACCTTCCAGTTCCCTGGAGAAGTCACTCCTTACAGGCGACTACCTCTTCGTAAGCAAGGTAAGCTACGGTCCGCGCATACCACAGACACCGCTCACCATGCCCCTTACACAGCACACATTGCCAGTGGGAGGCATTAAGTCATACATAGAGTGGCCGCAGTGGGACTACCGCCGCGCGCCGGGACTGGGCAAGATAAAGCTTAACGACATCGTAGTCTTTAACTTCCCTGCAGGCGATACCGTGGTGAGCGAGCCACGCTGGCAGCCTACAGACTATTACCAGATGTGTTACGGCTACGGCGAGCAGATTCTTTCACAGAGTAATATGGAGGTGAATGTCGATTCTCTGTCGCCGCTCATGCAGCGCAAGTACTACGAGATGGCCTACAATGCCGGCCGCCAGTACATACTGAGCCAGCCCACCGAGTACGGCAAGCTGCTGTGGCGTCCGGCTGACCGCCGCGAGAACTACGTGAAGCGCTGTGTGGGACTGCCCGGACAGACCCTCCAGATAAAGAACCGCATAGTATATCTTGACGGCAAGCCCAACAAGGAGCCCGACAATGTGCAATACACCTACTTCGTGAAACTCAAGGAGCGTCTGCCCGAGGACCTCATAGAGCAACTCGGCATATCACAGGAGGACCTCAGCCAGCTGAGCCAGTACGGTTACCTGCCGCTTACACAGGCGGCTTACAAGGCGCTGAAGGCACGCCGCGACCTCGTGGAGTATATACGCATCAACGAGGAGAGGACAGTGGGTGACATCTATCCGCTGAACTCACGCCACGGCTGGACACGTGACAATTACGGTCCGGTGTGGATTCCTCAGAAGGGCAAGAGCATCAAGCTTACGCTGGAGAACCTGCCTGTCTATGAGCGTCCTATACGTGTATATGAGGGCAATGACCTCAAGGTTACTGACGACGGCAAGATATTCATCAACGGCAAGGAGGCAAAGGAATACACCTTCAAAATGGACTATTACTGGATGCAGGGCGACAACCGTCATAACTCAGCCGACTCACGTTACTGGGGCTTCGTGCCTGAGGACCACATAGTGGGTAAGCCTATCTTCATCTGGTGGTCAAGCGACCCTGACCGTCACGGCGTCAAGGGCATACGCTGGAACCGCCTCTTCCGCTGGGTGGACAATATAAAGTGATGTAACACCTATAGTAAGGTATAATATAAAAAAAGCATTGCTTCTACGTTGTGAAATAACAATACAACGTGAAAGCAATGCTTTTTTTATTTGCTCCGTTTCAAATAATCCTTATTCCATCAGAACTTTATCTTTGTAAGGTCAACCCATGGCTTGATTTGCAGTGTGCTGCTCACTTTTGCAAGAATCATCATGGCAAGAGGAATGGCACCGTTCTCGTGGGCTGGCAGTTTAGGGTCCATCATTACTTCAACGTACATGACCTCAGGCTTCACTCCGTTGTCCTTGAGGAACTTCTCCATGTTCTTGGTGTTCTGCACTGGTACAGTGATGTCTTTGACGTGATGCAAGAGGAATATCTTCTCGTCTGTACGTGGAGTCCATCCGCTGCAGAGGTTGTCATTGTTAAACTCATTCATCAGTCGTTTAGAGGTAGGAGACTCAAGGTCGCGAAGCTCATCAGACATAAACTGCTGTACAGTCTGTGTGCCTACCTTCTCGTCAATCTGGATACGGGTGTATTTCTTGCTCAATACCCACTCGTCTATGTGGCTCAGCAGAGGCTCCTTGAACAGCATGTCGCGGCTTATACCCATATTGCGGAAGTGGTTGTAGGCAAGCACGGTGCTGATGACGGTTGATGGCATGCCAGTCTCGTCAGAAGACAGCAGTTGACGGTATGTCTCGCCAATGTCGTATGGGCCGCCGCCAGCAAAGGTGTAGGTCAGCTTGATGTCTGGATATTTCTCGGTAAGCAGGCGTACCACGCCCATTGCTGTCTGTCCACCCTCAGAGTAACCTATGTTAAACAGGGCATCACCCCATGTATATCCCATCTCTGCGAGCAGCTTCTGAGCCTCCAACAGTGCGTCAACGCTGGCCTGTGCATTGCTCTTTGCCATACAGTAAGCCTGTGGCTTGTCCTCTGTCACGCCAAATCCGTAGTAGTCGGCTGCCACGGTTATCAGTCCGCTGCCTGCCATCATTTCTGGTATACTGATGTCACCTCTTGTAGGACATTCTGAAGCCTCATATACTGTGAAGTGGTTGTATATCATGAAGCCCTTGGCCTTCTTCTCCGGGTCGTTAGGCTGCACCTCGTCGCCTATGACTATGGCAGCTGACAGGGTGGTGGCATTGCCGTTAGGGTCGGTAGATGGGTAGTTGAAGTTTATTATAGTAAGCTTCTTCTCGTCATCGTGGGTTTTGCTCTTGACGGTAGCCTTGAAGCTTACCTCTGGCATCTCAAAAGTGTCGTCACTGCTGCATGATGTAAATGTAGTCTCCATTGCGCCGCAAGTGAGGATGGCGGCAATCATCCATGAAATAAATCTTTTCATACCTTTAGATGTTTTTTTGTTTGTTCCAGTTTTCTGAATACAAAATTAACGCAAATATGCAATATGAGGCAGATTCTTCGTCTTTTTCTTGCAAAAGACATACGACAGGAGCCCTATAATGCGACAAATAAGCGGAACAGCCTTTTTTTTGTCGCAGATATGAAAAAATATTCGTACCTTTGCAATTGATTATGAAGACATTTGAAGAATTGGGCGTATGCCCGGAAATTTGCAGCGCCATTGGCGAACTGGGCTTTGAACAGCCCATGCCCGTGCAGGAGGCCGTTATCCCTTTGCTGCTGAGTGAGGAGCAGGGCAGTAAGGACTATATTGCTTTGGCTCAGACAGGTACGGGTAAGACCGCCGCCTTCGGACTGCCGCTGTTGCAGATGATCGACCCGAAGGACCGCACCACACAGGCTGTGGTGTTGTCGCCTACGCGTGAGTTATGTTTGCAGATAGCTGACGACCTGCGTGACTTCTCTAAGTTTATCAAGGGAGTCAACGTGGTTGCCGTATATGGAGGCACCAGCATCAGTGAGCAGATACGCTCCCTGCGCCACGGTGCGCAGATTATAGTGGCCACACCGGGCAGGCTCATTGACCTTATAGAGCGTGGCAAGGCGCACCTCGACATGGTGGGCCACATAGTGCTCGACGAGGCCGACGAGATGCTTAACATGGGCTTCACCGAGAGCATCAACCGCATCTTCGAGTCGCTGCCCGAGGGCCGTCAGGTGCTGCTCTTCTCCGCCACCATGAGCAAAGAGGTGGAGCAGGTGGCTAAGCGTTACCTCGGTGACTACCGTGAGGTGGTGGTAGGCTCACGTAACGAGGGTGCGGAGCACGTGAACCATATATATTATATGGTCAACGCCAAGGACAAGTATCTTGCGCTGAAACGCGTGGTGGACTACTTCCCACGCATCTATGGCATCATCTTCTGCCGCACCAAGGTGGAGACACAGGAGGTGGCAGACAAGCTTATAAAGGACGGATATAACGCTGAGGCACTCCACGGCGACCTGTCACAGCAGCAGCGCGACCTCACCATGCACAAGTTCCGCCAGCACCTTACACAGCTGCTCGTGGCTACTGACGTGGCTGCACGCGGACTTGACGTTGATGACCTCACCCATGTCATCAACTACTCTATGCCTGATGACACCGAGTCTTACACACACCGCAGCGGACGCACGGGCCGCGCAG
Source organism: Prevotellaceae bacterium UBA3627 (assembly GCA_002373375.1). GTDB lineage: Bacteria > Bacteroidota > Bacteroidia > Bacteroidales > Bacteroidaceae > Prevotella. Next base: position 28,017 of record DFLE01000057.1, on the reverse strand, counting down.
GCAAGAAAGGCACCTCCATTGCCATCATACACCAGCGTGAGCACCACAAGATACGCCAGGTGGAGAAGACCATAGGCAAGCAGTTTGTGGTGGGCAAGTTGCCAACGCCTGAGGAGATATGTACCAAGCAGCTCTTCCGCGCCATTGACGAGATAGAGAAGACCGACATAGTGGATGAGCAGATCGAGCCGTTCATGAAGGAGGTGCGCCGACACTTTGAGTTCGTGGACAAGGAGGAGATACTGAAGAAGGTAGTGGCGCGTGAGTTCGGCCACTTCCTGAAGTATTACGCCAACGCCCCCAAGATAGAGGAGGTGACGCTGAAGACGAAGAAGAAGGGCAAAGGCTCCGTGGCCGACCGCGGCGGACACCCCGACTGGTCACAGAAGAAACCCCGTGAGGGCGTGCAGAAGGGCTATGTCAAGCTCTACGTCAACCTGGGCAGGCAAGACCGCTTCTTCCCCGGCGAGGCCATGCAGCTCATCAACCGTTGCGTGACGGGCAGGCAGAAGGTAGGTCATATAGACATCATGCCGCAGTTCACACTCATCGAGGTTCCTAAGAGGGACGCCCGCGTGGTGATGGCTTCTCTCAGCGGTGCCTATTACCGTAACAAACGTGTGGTTTGCCGCTTGGATAAGAAAGACAAGAAATAGGACATTTTGGTGATTTCGCCTTTTTATTTTTGTCAACGAAAAAACGCAAACCAGGAGAAAAGGAAGCCTGAAAAACGAGAAAAAGACACCTTTTTTGCTCTTTCCACCTCCTTTTTTCCGTGAAAGCATAGCTTTTACCATGTAAAGTGATAGCTTTCACGATGAGAAACGATAGCTTTTACATCCTGAAAGCATAGCTTTTGCAACGCAAAAGCTATGCTTTTTTCATGCTCTCCCATAACCTGTCATTGATTATCAATGAGTTACAACCTTCTGTAGATTTCGCTGTACGCGGCCAGCAGGAAATAATTTTCAAATATTGCAAGCATGAGGCGTTAACGGAGGGCCCCAAATAGGACATTTTTGTCATCGGGTGACATAAATCAAGTTCAATTCAACACCGTATTCATATATTTCTTTGAACATGAATTGCCATAAATTATTCAGAAATTATTATTTATTTCTGGCTCGTAAGAGCCTTTGATTCTTAAAAAGATTTTCTCTGATTTCTGCTCCGCAGGAGCATAATAAAAGATTAAAAGCCAGTCACGCCATTAAAGGGTGCGGCTGGCTTTATTCTTCTGTGTGAATACTATTTCCTTTGTTATGCCGTTTATTATATAGATATGGCATAGTAAACTCTTACGTGTAGGTTCTCAATGTATCTTATGTAGTCGTAAATGTAATAGCAGTATATGATATATATAGATATGGGTATGATGATTTGGGGAAAGACGAGGTGTGGGAGACTTCCAGTCTGCTTTGTATCTGCCCGGGTGGATCCTTGTGGATGCAGGCAATCCCTGAGCACTGCAGGATGCTTGTTGTGTGAAATAAAAAGGTAAAGGATATGAAAATACTGATTATAAACGGAAGCCCGAGGAAGAAAGGCTTGATTTCTCAGATGCTTGACATCATGCGCCAGGAGGCAGAGCAGAGGGGTGACGAGGTGCAGGTGGTATATACAAACGACCTGACCGTCAAGCCCTGTACGGGATGTATGGCGTGTCGCACAAAGCGGAAGTGCTCCATGGCAGAGGATGACTCGCAGCGGGTGTTAAGGATGATGCAGGACTCTGATGCCGTCATTATGGGGGCACCATGCTATTGGGGTAATATACCGGGACAGATGAAGCTGTTGTTTGACCGCATGGTATATGGTATGATGCGTGACACTCCTCGTTTCCCTGAGCCGCTGATGAAGGGTAAGAAGTGTGTCTTCCTGAGTACTTGTACTACTCCATGGCCATGGAATATATGGTTCAATCAGTCGCGTGGCGCAATCCGTGCCATGCGCGAGATATGTCGTTACTCCGGCTTAAAGGTTGTGACGACCATAGAGCGCGGAGGTACGGCGATGCGCCCGCAGTTGTCGGAGAGGGACAGGCAGAAGTGTCGTAAGGCAATAAGGCTTATCAAACCCTGACGGTCATGACAGTGCAGGGAAGAGACCGTAGGCAGGGGGAGAGGAGATGAAAGGATACAAAAAAAGCAGCGAAGAGAAATCTTCACTGCTTTTTTGTGGTGCCAACGGGAATCGAACCAGTGACACAAGGATTTTCAGTCCTTTGCTCTACCAACTGAGCTATGGCACCAAATGCGAACCAAGTTCCACACACTGCCCTATACCACCCCTGATAAAGTGCATTTCCCTTGATTGCGAGTGCAAAGGTACGACTTTTTTTTGATACCTCCAAATTTTTTCGCAAGTTTTTTCGTTTTTTCTTGCAACTTTGCGAAAAAAGCAGTAATTTTGCATTGTACAATCGGGGTGTAGCGCAGTTGGTAGCGTACTTCGTTCGGGACGAAGGGGTCGCCAGTTCGAGTCTGGTCACCCCGACTTGTAAAAAGAGGCAACCATGGTTATGGCTGTCTCTTTTTGCGTTATATATATATCCCCTGTGTGAGGGGCGGTGTTCAGTTGTCGCCCTCTATGTAGTTCTCCATGTATATATTCTCACCGTCGAAGGCGGCGTAGGTGTATTGCCACAGCCAGTCGCCGAGAATCATCATGCGGGCTTGTTTGCTGAGCATCAGGTCAAGCTCTATGTGGCGGTGGCCGAAGAGCATATAGTCAGTGTCGGGGTGCTCCTTGAGGTATTGCTTGGCATATATCACGAGGTGCTCCTTGTCTTCGCCCATGTAAGGCGGCTCCTTGCCGTCCTTGCGCTTCAGGCGTGAGTGTTTTGCCCATTGCAGGCCGAAGCCTATGCCGAGGTCGGGGTGCAGCCATGTGAACAGTCGCTGGCACACCTTGTTGTGGAAGATGGACTGTATAAAGCGGAACTTGCGGTCAGGGTCGCCCAGTCCGTCGCCGTGTGCCAGGTAGAACGTCTTGCCGTGCAGCTCGAGCGCGGTTGGCTTGCGGTGTAGTATCACGCCGCACTCCTCCTCAAGGTATGAGTAGGCCCAGATATCGTGGTTGCCGGTGAAATAGTGTACCTCTATGCCACTGTCGGTAAGTTCGGATATCTTACCGAGGAAACGTGTGAAACCCTTCGGCACCACACGCTTGTACTCATACCAGAAGTCAAACATGTCGCCGAGCATGAAGACAGCCTCGGCGTCTTTCTTTATGTCGTCAAGGAAACGCACCAGCCTGCGCTCTTGCGTGCGGCGGTGCTCTGTGGCGAGTGAGCCTAAGTGTGCGTCGGAAATAAAGTATATCATAATCCCAGGTCCTTTTTTGCGTTTTCTGCAAAATTACGAAGTTTTGCTGAAACTGGCAAGGAAACAAAGGGGAAAAGAAATGCAAAAGCAATGTGTTTGCATATATTCATAATTAGGTGGCACCGCTTACGATCTGCGGTGCCGCCTATGTTATCATTTATTCATAATACCGCTGGCGTTTCAGCCAAAGCTTGAACAAGGAATCGTTGATGGTTATTTCCTGTCCGTCGATGTCGATGAGGTCTTTCTTCAGTAAGGCTTTCTTTATAGACTGAATGTTGGCTGACGACTCCAAACGATATTCCTTTATAATCTCCTTACGGCTGAAACCGTTGGACACGCCGTTGGCAAGTGCCCTCATAAAGTTCAGCTGTAACTCCGAGAGTTGCTCCACTTCACGCTGGAAAAACACTTTGTTTTGCTCCAAAAGATCATCGATGGCATCGCTGATATTCTTGTCGGTCACTGTTTCGTCTGATTTATACCACACAACCCATGAGAGGTGCTGTACGTAGGATGACAGATTCTCCGTTGCCTCGCATATCTTTTCTGCCTGCGAGGCGGTGATGCTCTTGCCGCTTTCCTGAAACTTTGCGCAGATGAATGATACCCATTCTTCAGTAGGTATCTTTTTGAGGAACATCATGTCGCCAAACTTATAGAAGGGCATTCCCTTGTCGTTGAAGATGTTCTCCATAAGATGTTTCTTGCTTCCGAACATACAGTAAGTGACATTCTGTTGGTGTTGCCACACAGAGCGCAGTTTCTTTTGAAAACTCCCAGAATCAGCAAAATCGGCTATTTGTTGGAACTCATCCAGACAAATAATGAGTTGGATGCTTTTCTTTTGTGCTATCCTTTCTGGCAACTGCAGAATGTCAGTCTCCGTGTTATCTTTCGGATTCCATTCAAATGACAGAGAGAAATCATTCATTGGGTCTGGACCAAAGGAGAACTTGGGAGATATGTTTGAAAGAAAAGTCTTGGCCGTCTCTATCCATTCGTCAATCTTTGATGAGGTCTGCTTTATTACAGCAGAGGCGAAGGTATGATAAAACTCATACTCGGATTTGCATTGGAATATGTCAATGAACACCGTCTTTATCTCTGGACTGTGAATTCCTGCTGTGACTTTCTTTACAAGCGAGGTCTTTCCCCAACGGCGTGGGGATATTAGGATTGTGTTGATGCCATGAGTGAGGTTGGCGGTGAGTCGTTTTGTATCTTCTGTCCTGTCAGTGAAGAAATGTCCCTCTGCGGCCTTGCCGAATATGAATGGATTTTCTGTCTTCATATTTCTATTATTCTGATTCTCAGATGCAAAGGTAAGTAATAAATTTGTTACTAACAAACCTATTACTAACAAACTTGTTACTTTTAACTTTTTTTTGTTATGACAGAAGGCTTGTGGACGGCAGGGAGAGGTGTGGCGGTAAGTCGGTTTAGTCAAATCCCAGTTCCACACGAGCCTCCTCGGTCATCATGCTCTTGTCCCATTCGGGTTCGAACACCATGTTGACCTCTGCAGACGTCACACCCTCCACGGCGTTTACCTTGGAGCGCACGTCCTCAATGATGAAGTCGGCGGCAGGGCATGACGGTGCGGTGAATGTCATGTCTATATCGACCTTGCCCTCCATGTCGAGGTCAATCTTGTAGATGAGTCCGAGGTCGTAGATGTTTACGGGTATCTCGGGGTCGTACACTGTCTTCAGCACCTCAATGATGCGCTGTTCTATGTTTGAGTGTTCTTCTTGTGTCATATCTTTCCGTTATCTCTGAATGAATAATAATCTCCGTCGGTTACTATGATGTGGTCGCAGAAGTGTATGCGCATGGTGCGGCATGCATCTGCTATGCGTTTTGTCAGCATCTCGTCGTCGCGGCTGGGGTGGGTGTTGCCGCTGGGGTGGTTGTGGGCTATGGCAATGATGGTGGCGTTCTGTTGTATGGCGTGTTTCATTATCACCCTCACGTCAACGGCGGTCTCTGTTATTCCGCCGTGTGACAGGCGTATGGTGTCAATGTGCTTGTATGACTGGTTCATCAGCACCAGGTAGGCCTCTTCTACGTCAAGGTCGCGCATACGCGGCCATAGCTCGTCGTATATTGCCTTTGAGTTGTCGAGCTTCTTGCGTTCGGGCATCTGTGCCAGTTCGCGTCTGCGTCCCAGTTCTGCTACTGCCATGATGCTTATAGCCTTTGCCTCGCCTATTCCGTGGTATGACATCAGTTGCTCCAGCGTGCGCTTGCTCAGTACGGCGAGGTTGTTGTCGCAGTCCTTGAGTATCTGCTTCGTGATGTCAACGGCAGTCTTTCCCACTACGCCGCCACCTATTATGATGGCGAGTAGCTCGGCATCGCTGAGGGCTTCTCCACCGAGGCGCATCAGTTTTTCGCGTGGACGGTCCTCCTCGTTCCATTGTGTTATGGTAAGCCTCTCGGGCTCAAATATCTCGCTTACACCCCATTCTGTCATGTCGTAACTTTATAATTATGCATCATACATTATGCATCATACATTATGCATTATTTATAGAATGTTTTCTCAAATGCCTGAAACTCGTCTTGCCTGAGCACGCAGCGTTTCCACCATGCGTTGATGAAGCCCAGTCCGTAACCCATCAGCTGTGTGAATGCGGCGGGCGCAGAGAGCAGTCCTACGCGCAAGCTCTTGTTCACAACGGATGAGTGTATGCAGATGATGAGTGCGTATGCAAGAAGCGGTGTCAGTGTCCACAGACACCATGGTGAGAGCAGCAGCAACAACAGTACTCCGAGTGTGAAGACCATGGGGAGCAGGTGTACGGGTTTCATGGTGCCCGGGTGGCGCTTCTCAAGGTTTATGCGTGCAATGCCGCTGTTATATACCTGACGGAAGAACTTCCTCAGGTCGGTGCGGCGCTTGTGCCATACCCATGCCTCTGGGAACAGCCTGCTCTTGTAGCCGTTTTCTATCAGTCTGTATGAGAAGTCGATGTCCTCGCCGAATCTCATGCGAGAGAAACCGCCCAGGGCCTGATAGGCTGTGCGCCTTACTCCCATATTGTATGAGCGGGGGTAGAACTTGTCAAGTTTCTTCTTGCCTCCGCGTATGCCGCCGGTGGTGAAGAAGCTGGTCATAGAGTAGCTGATGGCTTTCTGTACGGGAGTGAAGGAGGGGTGCGCCGCATCGGCACCACCGAAGAAGTCGCATTGCTCGCGGTTGAGCTCCTCGTCAATGGCGCTGAGATAGTGGGGTGGGACAACCACGTCGCTGTCAAGTATTATGACGTAGTCGCCAGTGGCGTAGTCCACGCCGAAGTTGCGACTGCTGCCAGGACCGCTGTTCTTCTTGTAGTAGTAACGTAGCGGCAACAGGTCCTTGTATCTGTTGCATACCTCGTCGCACTTCTTTTCTGAGCCGTCCTCCACTATGACGACCTCGAAATTGCGAAAGACCTGATGAGTCAGACTTTCAAGTAATTCGTCTACCTCATCAGGCCTATTATATACTGGTACAATAATAGAGTAGTTCATTATTATTCCTTCATACGCTGTATGTAGCTGCCGTCACGTGTGTCCACCTGTACCAGCTCGCCTTCCTCAATGAAGAGAGGTACGCGAATCTCTACGCCTGTCTCCAGTGTTGCTGGCTTCAGAGTGTTGGTAGCGGTGTCGCCCTTCACGCCTGGCTCAGAGTGTGTCACGCGGAGCACAGTCTTAACTGGCATCTCGGCATACAATACAGTGTCGGTGTCAGCGTCGCTTACTACCTCAACGATGTCAGACTCCTTCATGAACTCTACGCCTGTAACGAGCTCTGCTGCGATAGGTGTCTGGTCGTATGTCTCCTGGTTCATGAAGATATAGTCATCACCTTCCTTGTAGAGATACTGGTATGGGCGACGTGTAATCTGTACCTCCTCCAGCTTCTCGCCGATGTTGAAGCGACGCTCCAATACGCGGCCGTCTGTTACGTTCTTCAACTTGATGTTCATGATGGTGTTACCCTTACCTGGCTT
>DFLE01000057.1:18440-20628 GCA_002373375.1 Prevotellaceae bacterium UBA3627 | reverse complement strand
TGCTGGAAATCGATGCAAACCCAAATGCCGCCGTCCATGCGTACGGCAACGCCTTTCTTAATGTCTTGCGAATTAATCATTTTTCTTTTATTATCTTATTCTTTTGTCTTAATCGTGTCCTCGTGAACTTTCATCTCTCTTCTTCCTCTTGCCATTCCTCTCTTGCCATCTCTCGTTTCTCACCTCTCTCGTCCTTTATCTGTCTCTTGTCGTCTCTCTCTTCTTCTCTCGTTCTTTTCTATCTCCTGCTGTCTCTCGTTCCTCTTCCTTTCATTTGTATTCCTTTCCTCTCTCTATGTTATGTATGTCGCTGTATTACAGCGACCGCCTTTCCTCTTCTTCCTCTTTCAGGTCTCCTCTTTAGGTCCTTCTCTTCAGTCTCTTCCATGTAGCTCTCCCTCTTTTGTTCCTCCTCTCTTGTGTCGGCTCTCTCGTTTCAGCCTTATCTCTTCTCTTGTATATGCACAATACGGCACACAAAGTTACATTTTTTGCTTCATTTACATCTTGTAATAGAGAAAAAACGTATTTTTTAATACAATTTTCTTTACTTTTCTTGCATAACTAAAATAAAATGAGTACCTTTGCACTCCAAATTGCGTCTTCTCCCTTTGTGGAGAATAACAAATGCATAACAAAACACTAAGATATCTTATAAAATGAAAAGAACATTTCAACCACACAATCGTCGCCGCGTGAACAAGCATGGTTTCCGTGAGCGTATGGCAACAAAGAACGGCCGCCGTGTGCTTGCAGCACGCCGTGCACGTGGACGTAAGAAGCTCACCGTTAGTGATGAGCACCACGGAAAATAAACTGCTGATGCCGTAATGGCATGGAAATAAGGTTTATTTTGCAAAAGCAGCATGTCTTTCCGCTCAAACAACAAGGAAAGATATGCTGTTTTTCCTTTTTTGTGGTATATATTGCGGACTAAAAGTGAATATTTCAGCATTTTAAGATATTTTTTCAAAAGATTTCTTGCACTGTTATATTCTTTTTTATAACTTTGGCATTGAAGCCTATGTGTTATATTATTGTGACACAGTCTATTATTAATTAATAAAACTGCACTTTATGGAGTACGTTATTTTAGAACACAACTTGGATAATCTCTTGTTACCAGAGCGTAAGGATTATCGCGAATTTATCTACTGTAAAGAGGGAAGTTGCAGCTTTATATGCAATGAGGCTCCTTTCACTTTGAAAAAAGGATGTTGCGCTGTTATCATAACACGTTTCCTGAGAAATGTGGAAGTGAGCGAGGATTTTGACTGCGATATCATTTATATTGATTCGAACTTCCTGCGCCGCAGTGAGCCTAACAGCTCGTACATAATACAAGCTACACTGGAGTTGAGTATGAGCCCTATTATAGAGCCGGAGGAGAAGGACCAGGAGTTGTGTAGATTGCTGTTCTATAACTTCGGACTGCGTATAGCTGATAGGAAGCACAAGTTCTATAAGGAAATACTCAGCGTCTCAACGCGTATGCTTACGCTTGACCTTTTCAACTTGCACGCAAATACGAAGAAGAACGAGAATATGTCAAGAAGCGGTGCTGATATCATGTCGCGCTTTATCAAGATGTTGCAGGATAAGGAATACCGCAATAACCGTGAGGTGGCATATTATGCGGCAAAACTTAACGTGGTGCCAAAATATCTGTCAGAGATATGTAATAAGACGAGTGGATTCTCTGCTTCATATTGGATAAACAGATTTACATCGTTCGACATCAACCAGTTGTTACATGAGGGCAATATGACACCAAGTGATATCTCAAAGATGTTCAAGTTCTCTAGCACCTCATACTTTAACCGCTATGTGAAGCGCTACCTTGGTGCGTTCCCTAACGAGCTTAGGAAGCAGTAATCTCCGTGGTGTGGGAAACAGCTGTCTTTGCTTTTGGCTCACATTGTTTTCCACTTGTCGGAGTCAGCAGGTGTTGTCCGGGGCTATGCAGACGTTCGTTTGATACCCGGAAAATGCCAGCTGTATATATAGGTTGCGTCTATACATAAAAATTAAAGAAAAAAACAAAAAAACTTGCACAATTAAAATATTATTTATAACTTTGCACTCGCAAAACTGACAAGGCATCCTTTTGTGGTTTGTCCCATCAGTAAACGTTGCATCGGACTTGTAGCTCAGTTGGTTAGAGCAACAGACTCATAATCTGGAGGTC
>DFLE01000057.1:5641-18377 GCA_002373375.1 Prevotellaceae bacterium UBA3627 | reverse complement strand
TCAAGCCCTGGCTGGTCCACATTGAAAGTCAGGCACTTACAAAGATTTTGTAGGTGCTTTTTCTTTTCTTGGTGAACATGAGGTGAACATAGAACGTTAAAGTGACCTTTGGGGGACCTCGAAGTATTCAATGAAATTTCGTGAGAGTTCAAGAAAGATTTTAAGCATTGATAGTCAATTTTGCAGTGGGATTAGTAAGCAAAGTCCCTGTCGCAACAATGGTTGGTATTCTCTGCTGTTATCCATATATCGTCAAAAGGTTCCAAATATTCATTCCTATCTGCACAACTTTTCCAGACAGATCTCGTAAACAAAATGGCATTCCGAAATCGAAACCGCCATGCCGATTTTGGGTGGTGAAAACAATCAGTTCACTCCTTCCTGCTATGCTTCAAAGGCTTCCTTATTATCACTCTAAAGAGTCCAGTTGGTCTCATTCTCGAATGTGTCAGGAAGTTGGGACTTGGTATGGAAATTTGGCATAGCCGTCTTAAATTCGGGGTCGATATAGTGACATTGTTCCTTGATAATACCGCGTCTGCGGATAGCGGGCAGTAAGCAGTATTGGTCAAACTCTTCAAGGTTGACTTTCTCGACCGAGTTCCAATGAGGAAACAAGAGTTTCATATAGCCCACGGCAATCCGTTTGACAGCATTGAAGTCACGGGTATCTGCATTTTTATCGTACTCAACAATCTGGTCGAACACAATGCCGTATATGCTTTGAGTACGTAGTTCGTGCAGGATTTCAGAGAAGTACTCTACATTTACTGTCCATCCTTTGAATATCATTCCCTTGTGTATACGAGGCAAATGCCACCCCTCTATGAAACAATGGAAGCGATCAAGCAAAGCAGATTCTCGAAAGTGTTGAGGTAGCGAGTCGAAATAACGATAGTTCACCGGTCGCTTATTGCTATCAAGCGGAATGTTGCCCATGAGCATTAGACCGCATTCTGAAGTAAATTCATTGTTGTCAATTGTTGTTTTTCCGCTCTCTAGATAAGATTTAAGTGCTGCTTGGATTTCGGCAGGTTCTTGAAATACGATAGTTTGTATCTCATCAAAGGCCGTAAAATCGTGGTTCTTGATAATACCATTTTGTTGTTTCTGTTTGTCAAAAAACAGTTTGGCACGGGTAACCTTGCCACCGCTTACTAACCATCCATATTTTGATAGATTGCCAAACACATAAGACTTGCCAGTTCCCTTTGGAGCCAGTTCTATCACATTAAGACGTGGCTCTATGAATATAAGTAGTCGGGTTAAAAACTCTATCTTCTCTGTTTGTGATGTAAAACCATCCGCATCATATTCCATTGCCGAGAGTAAGAAGTCTATCCACTCTCTTGTAGTAAAAGCTTCACGAGCATGACGTAGATATTCCACGTCAACTATGCGGTAGGGTTTAAATGGTTTATAGTCAACCATTTCCACATGGTTTTTCTTGCCGTCCTCATCAGGAAGGAGCGCCAATTTGATGATGCCCCACTTTTCTCCCTCAACGAGTTCACCCATGTGCTTCTTATAGACATACTCCGGAATTTGTCCCTCACGCGTTTTGATACCCACATCGGGTATTCCAAAACGACGCAACCCACGAACAAGGTCTATCTCAACGACAAAACGAGCGAGCAGTGTCAATTCCTCACCGCAGTCCAGGCGGTCTTTTACTGATGCTTGATTGGTCGGTATTACCAAATCAAGGAATCGTGTTAGCTCCTCACGTTTTATTGAGCCGTCAGCGTTGATATAACGTTTTAGGAGGAAGTCCTTCACAAACGAAGGTAAGTTACGTCCTGCAAAAAGACTGCCTGTCGTCGTTTGGTCTTTATATATAGTCATCGCGGCAAACTGCTCGCGTATCTTATTTGCTAAATCGGTATTCATATGTTTTCCTATTAAAAGCCGAAGAGATCTTCTTCTGTTGCCCCAGTTGATACATGTATATTATGGATACTTTTGAATTCTTTACCTATCTTTACGATTACCCTTGTTGCGGTATCAACGAGGTTAAGTCGCTCACTACGATAAATATCATTGTAAACTTTAGTCAGACTGTACATTGCTCCGTTATATTCGAGTTCTAGAGAATCGATGGAGTTAAGACCCTTAATCTGAAACTCAATTACAGGGTTAGTCCCATCTACCTCATCCTTAATAATCTTCACAGAGTAGTTGGAGGCGTTTTTGTTAGAAGAGACAATGATAATAGGTACGAGTATTTCCTCGGGCGTACAGCCTCCGTGAGCACCATGTCCTTTATCCACTTTATCACCCAGCGAAGCATGAGTGAGAGAGCAAATAGTTTTGCCGTCCTCTAACACAAGATATTTGTCATCGGCTGCAATTTTTTTAGTTGCCGTAGCCAATCTTCCTTCGTGGTCATACGTTAGTCCTGCTATTTTCAACCCCTTTGAGTATTGCGAAAGGTAAGTCACACCATGGTCAGAAACAAAGGCAATCTTCTTTCCGTTGTACTGAGCAAGAACGCTCCGAATGGCCTTGCGAACCATTTCCATCTCATCAATGATGTATTTAGGATAGCATTTATGAGAATGGGCGAAAGTATCGAGGTCACCAATCTTAGGCAATGCTTTTCCCTCGGGTAAGAGTGATTGTAAGATTGGTCTATTCTTTGAGGTTGTAGTAGGCTCCACAGCCGATGCTATATACACTTCATTGAGATAAACATTCTCCTTTGCATGTTCGTTTATCACTTCTATGATAAATGGTATCCAATCAACGCCAAGACCATCTATCCAATAATAGACATCAACATCCTCACGTTCCAAAAGAATGGTACGGACAGTTTTGAAATTGTCGCGCCAATTCATGAATGAGGAAGGTGTAGCATTTAGGCTTTGGATGGATTGTTCAACTTCTGCGTTAATGCGACCTGCAAGCTTTGATTGTCGATAAGCATCAAAGTATTTGTTGACCCACTGGTTTTCCTCGCCAAGTTGTGAAAGGGTCATCGGCTTAAGATAGTGATATAAATCGGGGAAGATATCGCGTATATCACTCAGAGTGAGTTGACCATCACCCACCCATTGTACTATTAAGCGGCGTTCATTTTCTGATAGTGAAGTAAGCAACTGCTTAATAATGTACATACCTTGCTCTGGATTAACGGCTATGGCTTTCAGTTTGGCATCCAAATGCGCTTCAGCGATCTCCGTGAGTTTGACATTCCTTGATGAGGCAAGCTGCATTGCACGTTTGCGTTCAATCATATCACTTGGAACGAGTTGAGTGTCAAATATAGCTGTAGCGATATTTGAGAAAAGTTCTGAAGTACTGAGATTGTTACACTTTGAGAGAGCAAAGTTGACATAACCTGCTCCGTTTGATATTTTTCTATAGTAGAGTGTCAACAGCCAGCGATCAAAGTCGGAGTCACATTCATTCCATTTCTTGATAAAGTCTATACTGTCATGTAGGTTGAATGTGTCGAAACGTTCACAGATGAACGTGTCAAAATCAAATGTTGTCACATCAATCTGCCCTGCAAGCTGCTCCCAATACTTTAAGTCTTCTTCTCTCGGCTCTGGTGTCTGCCCAAAATTCAGCTGAAGCCCTTTCGTGAGAAATTCGAACGCATTATGGCACTCGATATAGTTGAACGCATTATCTGGCTGAGCATAATGAGCATTGTCGTAAATCATCGGAGAACTGCAGATGATGGTTCTCTTCACGTTTTCGCCTTTAGCCCAAAGTGAGAGCCATTCGGCAAGAGACGCTACTACCGAATATCTTTGTTCTAATCCTGCAACACCGTATGTTGTACTGTTGGAGATAACGAGAGTATATAGCCCACGTTCACTTTGCCCCTTGTATTCCCAAACAAACGTTTGACTGTCACTGACAAACTGGCTCATCTTATTTAGCATGCCCACAATAGGGATGTAGAGTCGGACATGCTCTGTCTGAGAGTCCTCAGGCGGTTGCTTCAGACGAATAGACTTGATAAGGGAGACAAACTCTCTTTGTGGATAAAACCGAGCCATCTCCGAGAATGGATAGATGACAAAATCATTAGCTGGCAATTTGGCCACCATGCTCTTTATCTCTTGTGCCAGGGCAGAATAACTGACAATAGTATCAGGGTATCCATCTTCCAACAGCGTGTCGAGGGCATATTTGAATATGCCCTCAGGACGATTGGTAATGAATTCGTTGAAGTCGACAAAATTTTCAAACAAAACGAACCTTACCGGATAGCGGTTGTGAAGACTGCTATTTGCTCCTTGCCATTCTTTGTCCTCTTGAATGTAGCCAAAGAGTTCATCAAGTGATGCGAACGACTTATGCATTGTTATTGGGGGTGTCTGTATTGAGAATAATGTCAAGAATTTGCTCGTAACCAATATTGATGACCGCATCAAGCAATTTACGAAGAGTCTTCGGGTCGTCAATCTTGTCTATGCGTTCGCGAGCCGACACTTTTTTCTTTACCACATTTTGCGGGTCACCTTTGATTTTTTTAAACTCTGCTTGCAGCCGTTCCTGCTCCCTTCGCTCTTCCTCGTGTTTCTGGCGTTCTTCTTCCTCCCATTTACGCCGCTCTTCTTCCTCTTGACGGCGGCGTTCATCTTCTATCTCTCTATTTCTGACTATACGCCATTGTTGTAGACGGTCTGCCACCTCATCCTCTGTCCAATAGCCTACGGTCGATTCAAGATGCCCACGGATATATTCGTAGGCATCGGGGATTTCCTCTGACCGAAGTCCGACAATGGGCTGAGCAAGCAAGAAGTTGTTGAAACCATTATCGAATGAACCTTCACGGGCAAAATAGTCAGGAATGTCTACTTTGTAATTGTCTATGAGGTCAAGCGTGTCTTTTACCAAACTAGGATTCTTCAAGTCTCGCTTGTTGCAAATCTCTACTATATTATCAAACAATCTGCGGATGTCACCGCATAGGGTTAACGCAGGATGAGAAGCAGCAAAGTCCTCGTCAATGTATTTAAGCGACCATAGTGGATAACCTTTAGCTTCAAGGAAGGCTCCGACAATGGCGGCACGTGCATTGTCAAGGCTGGAGATGTCGCTGTATTCCTTAAGTTTGTCAAGCTTGAACAACCGAACGAGGGCTTTGCAGAGTTTCCCTTCCTCGGGAGTCTGAAACTTGAAATTAAGTTTATTGCTATTCTTGCCCTTTTCCCACACGTTAAATAACTCTGTGATGTCAAGAGCCAGATTGCTGGCATCGCGCGGTTTTCCTAAAGTATCGAATATCTTTCCCGCCCATTTGCGAAGGGCAAAAGCCATTATACCAACCGAAGCAAAGTTGCCCGACAATCCATATGGAGGATAACGCAATTCATCAAATTTCTCGACAAAATTAAAAAGTTGAGATTTGTTGGCAAACTTTATTCGATTGTTTACGAAATCGTAGACGGCTTTTAGCGGGTGGTTCTCGGAAACATCAGAGCGCCACTCAAGATTGTCATCAAGAGCTTCTTGAATGACGTATTTGAAAGCGACCCTTTGGGAGTTATTAATATTGTCTATGTCAGCCTTGTTGGTAGCGAATATTACTTCGCGTATCATTTCCTTTGACACTTGTGAATTCCAAAACGTACTTGGCGAACGCTGACGAAGAATTTCAAGAGAGTCTGGTCCTTTTGGAAAGACTATTGGTGCAACAATGTTATTAAGTGTCGAAGATAGATGTTTGACCGAAATAGGAATTGTTTCGCCATTAACGTATAGGGTGGCATTGCCCCTTTGAGCTGTTACCAACCATTCTTTTATCATTTCGCAGGCATGTTCACGATGCACGTTGACCTGTTCAAGGAAACCCAATTCTTGGGCGGCACTGTAGTTGGCCATGTACTCGATAAAACGACTATATTCTTTGTCTCCAAAGGGTGTATCAAACACAATATATATAATGTCGTTCAGATCCTTGTTTCCATCCTTCGCTGCACAGGATGACTCTTCGGCAAACTGACGCAGATGCGCTATTTCAGTGTTGTTGCGAGAGAAAAGAAGTGAGAGAAAAAGTTCACTCGGCATAGATGCCTTCTTTGCTCGTTTGATTTGCTCACGTAAAGCAAAATCGTTGGATGCTTCCGAATAGAAGTCGAAACTATACGGACGAATAATCTTTTGCAGATACTTCTTTTCGAAGTAGTTGCGAGCCGTATCACCGAAATGTAGCACTTGCGACATATAGTGATAGTCGACATCCATCATCTTCTGTTTGAATTCTTCTATCTTGTGAGATGGTAAAGCCGAGAACTGAACTGAATAGACTCCAGTAGGGTCACGCTGAATAATACCCTGGTCGTTAAACCATGCAAGCGTCGGTTCTACATCAGCCTCATACTGCGTTCCAGTAAAGAGGTTGATAATGTTGTCCTCGTTTGGAGTGACCAGTGCGCCGACATTGTCGCTGTCTCCAGAGATATTGTTGAAAGCATTAAGCAACAGCACCCCCTTGAAAATGGCAAAGGCTGCTTTGCCGTAGTCTTCAACGTGCTGGCGATAGGTGGCAAACCGTTCGGTAACGGCGGCATAGTTGGCTACATCGTCCTTGAAAACGTTCAGCACGAAATCCCACAGGAAGTCTGCCGTTACCAATTCGCGATTGGCAAAGGCTTCCTCACTCGAAAGGAATGTTTCCATCTGTTCGTTCTGCCCAATGAACTCAAAAACGCTTCGGCTTGATGAGCCGACAACCGTAGCATAGTGCGTTGCCAAGTTGGCAGTACCAGGATGTATCGGGAAAAGCAGCTGTAGGTCTTCACGGGTCTCCTTCTGGTCGTTGCTTGAACGGGTATACAAGTCTAGCAACTGCCCATTGACAGAGTAGAACAAACTGCGCATCTGCTCGTGCCGCTCAGGATTGACTATTTCAAACTTGCGCGACATTATTTTAAATGCCGACACAGGCTCCATATTATACTTCATGCGATGGTAACGGCCATCGGTCTGCTTGGTTTCCTCTGAGCCAAGTTTGTTGAATGCCGACGGATGGGAGATTAAGCATAAGAAGCTGTCGTTCTCTTCGTTGGCAAACTTATGGGCAATGGTTTGCAATGCTTTCAGGACTTGAATACCAATGGCATCATCCATTACGTCAGTGAACTCATCCCACAGAATGAGCAACCCTTTGTATGGAGTTGTTTTCCTCAATTCGTTTTGCACTTCAACCAACCAGTTGCTGATGGTGTTCTCTTTTGGGAACACATGGAAGTTACGGGCGTGTAATGCGGTATTGGCTTTTTGGAAAACGCCCATATCTTTTCCACGTAGTTTCAGTGCGAGCAGTTTCCTGTCGGGTGCCACCGAATGCAGGTCGCTGTTGGTGGCAATCAGGTCATCCCAAATAACTGGATTGGACTCAATATTCTCTAACAGTGTCTCAAAATCCGTATCAACCGTAATCTCGATGTCGTGGAGATTGAGTGCTTGAACAACGGCAGTCTGCAGTACCAAAGGGAGGTCGCCTACCTGCGACATCTCCTTAAGTCCTTCAATCTTTACAGGTAGCAGGCGTTTCTTTTGGCGCACGGCATAGATTGCGTCGCGGATAGCTTTGAACTTGTCATCTCGGTATTCGTAGTCTATCCATTGCCGTAAATCATCCACCTCGTCACTAAGCAGATGGGTGATGACTGCTGCGGCATGACTCTTGCCTGTGCCGTATGTGCCGTTAATCCAAAACGACTTATGAGCGTCGATGTCGTTGCCACGCACAGAGCGGAGCACGGTACTAAGCACACTGTTAAACTGTTCGTTTGGAATAAACGATTCCCACTGGTGCCCCTTTTCCTCTTCAAGAGAGTAGGCTGCACGCCCTGCCCTTTTCCGAATGATGTCATTGTAAGTATTAGCCATATTGTGGTTCGTCATTTTGTGAGAATTTCAAGAACTTTTATAGGGGTTAAATCTTTCTGTAATGTAATATGATCCAGACCCATATTTAGTTCGGCTGTCAGCACACGATTAGAGTCGGAATGAAGTGTGCGTAAGTTTTTTAACAATTCATTTTTTGAAATCCCAAATTCGCGATAAACGCCAATTATAGATTCTTGCTTATAGAAATCAGAGACGCGAACCATATCGGCATCAATATTAGTTGCATACTTATATATTGAATATGCAATTGCCTCGGGTGACAAGTCATTATATGGTTTACGGCTATATACCGTTGATTTCGAATCTAAAGCTACGAGTTGTTCGAACTCTGTTCCAACTGGAGAATACTTAAACACCTGTAGAAGTGCTTGTAATGCATATTTAATAGATGTGTCAGAGAATGCACCATTAAAGTAATCAAGAATAAGAGTTTCTAATTCCTTTCTTGTTATCGCATTTGTAAAGTTTACCTCAGAAGAGAACCATCGCATGAGGGGGTTATTATAGCAAAGATTGATATGAATAACCTCCCACATCAAGATAGGATTGTCTTCTCTTATTTCTGATAACAGTTTACCTAATGGCGTAATCTCTGCCTTCGAGTCAATGATCTCGGCATCACGAAGCCAAGCTCTAAAACTTGGCACTTGCTTTTTCCCAAGACTGTTATTTGCCCAAAAATCCTCAATGCTTGTGAAGAATTCATCAACCCAGGCATCTTGGATGCCAAAGGTCCCGTAGGGCGAAATTTTGGTTCCGTTAATAATATTTCCCATAGTTGTTACTAATGAGTCTGCTACAATGCAACCATGCTGATGATAATCAAGGCACTTCAAACAATGTATGCATTTTTCTTTATTTATTGAAATTTTTGGATAGACAGAGAGAGCACCTGTAGGACATTCAATCTCACAAGCCTCACAATTTATGCAGTATGCTGATTTATAGACAATACGTCGCAAGTAAAATCGAAGTCGTATGTTATTGTTATCTTCAACCTTGAAGACATTTTTTTGTCCTTGTGCGTAAACAGAGAAAGAATACGACTTTTTGTCATATTCAAATTCCCCCTGACAGGTAGAACCTTTCTTTGATAAAGTAAATTTACCTATGGTAGGAATCCATTCTGTAACATGTTTCTGCGGGTAGGAAATTTCAGCGACAAAGCACGAGCTGGACGAAGTTAATTTAACAATAGTCTGATTTTTTACATTTGTTCCACTTGCCCTAAGTTTCCACCTGCGTTCCTTGACATATTCATGAGCATTTGGTATTTTTCTATCCGACACTATACGCTCTATCGCGGATAGGAATGGCTTCAAATCTTTAGGATAACATTTGTTGACAATCATGTCATCCCAAGGCGACCCAAATGGGCAAAAAATACAGCCAACACGTGGCTTGCCAAATCTATAAGCCGAATTAATAGGAAGGTTGTACGCCATTAGATACATGAAAACCTCAGTCGTGTTCCAGTCAAAAATAGGGCGAGCATTGATTACAAATGTATGCTTTACCCCTTTCCCGATTCTATTATATCCACTACGTCTTGACGATTCTTCAGAACGTACACCTTCAAAAGCAAGTACGCGAGTCTGTTTGTTCGTACCTTCAACCTTTAAGGCTCTGTATAATGGAGCCGTTTTCATCACCGAACAGCACCACCTATGGGTGTCGGACGGCGTTCCAATTTTGTTCCAGTAGTTAAGAACGGACTCATGGTTGCGGGCTATGCTGAATTTTAGACCGGGAAAACGTTCTGTGTAAAATTGCCTGACATCTTTATAGAGTTGGAGTGAGGATGGCAACTCATAGCCTGTGTCGCTGTAGATAACTTCAAAATCAGTAGGAGGAATGGCACGGGAAACAAGGTCGAGCACCACCTGAGAATCCTTGCCGCCGCTGAATGAGGCGATGAAACGGTCTATACGTGTGGAAAGAACCACGCGCTTACCCTCCTCTTTAGCGACATCCAGCGGAACAATGTCAAACGAGTCGCAATCTTCTTTCACTACAGCCATTTTGGTCTTGGTGCGCTTCTCCACTTTCTGTGCCAATGCCTCATAGTCGATTTCACGATTGCCTTTGACGCTTTCGTGGGCACGATTGATGCCAGAGTAGGCAATGAAGGTGTCACGAATGAAATCACGTGCTTCGCTCTCGATGAGGAACATCTGATCCTTGTTGCGACGCAACATTTCCTTCATGTCTACGGGAATGAGGGTAATGGCTTTTTCGGCACCTTGGGTGAATACAACAGTAGGGGAATCATATATATTGGCACCTTTAGCCTCAAACATCAATTGGCCACGATAAAAATATTGCTTGTTTACGGCCCACATCAGCGGTTCCTCACAATGGGGATATTTCCAACCAAGTTTGTCGAGTCCGAGCAAGTCGAGTTCTTCAAACCAAACGGGACGCGGCGAAATACCCAAGGTGTCTTTTGTCACTCTGGAAGAAAGGATTACTCCTCCTGTTTCTTTATCCCATTCAATTTTGAACATATTGTTACCAGCCTTTTTTATCGGGGCTCCTTCTGCCTCAAAGATTACGGCTCCAGTAATCAATATGTTTTTTACGTTAGCGCACATACAAAAAAGAAACGTGGAGCCAGTTCTGTCGCTCGCTTCACGATTCAAAGGCTTTAGCACGCGCCCAATTTGTCGAAGTGAGCAACGTGCGAAAGCCCCACGCAGATGAATATATTAATCCCCTGTAGCTTATAAAGCCAATCGGAACTGTCATATAAACACCCCAAGGGGCGTTCCCGTTGCTTTGTTCTTGACAAATTGTTCGGAATGTGTAAATTCTTGAATCGTCAAAACCAAAGCGTCCAGAAAACGCCTTTTCCATATGTGTTCCTTGCCCTCTGGCAAGAGGTCACAGTCTGCGACCTTTCTTGCTCAATGCTTTTTGCGCCATCATAAGCGTCGGGCGTTTATCTTAATAACGGATGTTACTCCGTATTTATTTTATTCTTTGTCGTTTTAAGAGCATGTTCCATGCTCTGCATGGATACAATCAACCTATTTAAATGCAAAGGTAATATATTTTTGGCAAACAGGAGCACAAATCCGTGTCCATAGGGCAAATTTTATTTATTTTTGGCTTTGTCTGTGCGCTTTTGCAGCTAATAATGGCAAAAAAACTAGCATCATGCCATGGATTTAGGCAATCAAAGAATAGAAGATTCTCCCAGACTAGATGCACCCGCAAATTCCGAATATGCACCGAAAAAAGTTGAGTGATAAAACCGAACAAGTTCTACACATAAACATCAAAAGCGTAACTATCTCGTCACGCTTTTATTCGCTGAAGGAATAACTCCACTTTATATTCTCCAGCCCGTCTTTTTCTTCGTACCGTCCCAGTTGGTAAGCTCACCGTTGGAGCCGCCGCCACCTGTACTGATACCGCCTCTACCGCCAGCGGCAAGGAGTAAGTTCGCCATCAAATCTTTGGAAACTGTCATCGCGTCACAAAGCTGCCTGGTGCGTAGTGCTGTAAGATTAGCCTTTGAGTCAGTAATGCCAGTCCATGACATATTCTCTAACAGGTAGGCAGCAGCCATCCTGCGTTGCTTTCCGTCAGTCGGGTCAAGGCCATACCTGAATGCTTCAGCAATGATGCCCCATGCAACAGCGTTACCCTGCTTGGGCTGGAAGTCGTTGTCTTTGCCATCAGCATAATCCCTAATGGCAGCAACGCCATCTTTAATCCATTTGTCAATCTGCTTTTTGAATGCTTCCTTGTTCTGTTGAACACTCTCCCAGATTTCCTTGATTTCGCGGATGCCCAACATTTCCCGGACTTGGTTTTCTGCACTTTCGGCTCGCTGATGCTCACGATACGCCTTGTTGCCTGAACGGACAGCCTCGGACTCGGCTTTGCCAATTCGCCCCTGCAGTTCTTTGATTTCTGCATCCTTCTTGTCCCGAAGCCGGGTGATGGCATTCTCGTCCATCGAAGCAATTCGCTTTCTAAGGATGTCGTTTTCTTCAGTCAACCGACCATTCTCCTTTTGCAGCTGCTTGTTCTGCTCAATGATGGCTCTTACATTCTGCATGGCTTTATTGTAGAGTGCCTTCCCCAGTTTAAGTATATCCTGCTTCTGGACATCCTTGGCTTGCATGAGTGCAGTCTGCATGTTTGTGAGGATGCCCTTAATCGCCTCGCGCCGTTGCCTTACGGGTTTTATCAGCTGGTGAGGTTTGTTATGATGGTGGCATTCGCCGTTATGGCTTACGTGTATTATGAAGAGGAAAAAACGGAGTGGGCTGTTGTGTTTGGGGCGCTCGCTCTGCTGTTCCAAAGAATACAATTATCAGGAAAAGCCTTGTTCAGGATCTCACTCATGATACCAGGACCAATGCCTTTAATCTTCTGCCGGAATTCGTCCCAACGCTTAGCAAGAGAATCCTTGCCATAGAGCAGATTGGCAAATTGATAGCGAATAAGTTCAATGCTGTTCGTCTCTATAAGGTTGTCTATCTTGTAGTGCTTATTACCCCACATGCCCATAGCCCACAATGGGGAAAGCAGATTGTAAACATCGTCAGCCGTCATATTCAGAAGACGGGCTTTGTCATATTTCTGCATCTCCTTAGCATGGGCTTCACGTTCAGCCAATTCTTCAGTGGATTTTGCTTTATGAGCTTTGAGCCATTGGCTATATCGCTCCAAATAGGATAGGAATTTCTTCTCGTTCATATCGTAGCCTCGTTTTTCGTTGCTTATTTTAGAATATTAAACTTGTTATTATTTTCAAGACAGCTTTAATGTCGCAAATAATTCAAGCCCCTTCTCGGTCGGATAGTAAATTTAGTCGGTCAGATGACTATTTCAACATCTCTAAGAT
>DFLE01000057.1:0-5579 GCA_002373375.1 Prevotellaceae bacterium UBA3627 | reverse complement strand
TCTCTGGCGATGCTGTCAGTTCAGTGACAGCACATAATCCGGCGCCAATATCTTTTACGCTGGCACCAAGGAGATACACCTTATTGTCGATAATCAAGAAACGGTCATGATTTCTGTGGGGCAATTGTACAAACGTAATCTCAGGATATTGTTCGTTGTGTTTCTTTAAGTCTGTCAGGAATTGCTCGCTGTAGCGAGTATGGATTGTGGCTATTACACCATCTGCACGCTTTGTTAGCAATGACAAAACACGATCGTCCACAAAATTGTCTATTAACACTATCCTTTGTTGGGCACTTCGCACTAAGTCTGAAATAAAAGACCAGGCATCCCACACGCATCCAGTCTGGAATATCTGTTCTGGCAAGAGCTTCGGAGAGAAATTTTCTATTTTCTCAATAATGACATCGATTTTCTCGTCCGTCTCCTGTTGGTGCTGCTCAATGTTGAAAATACGCTGAATTATCTGAGCATTATTATTCACTAACTGTGGGATGGCGGTGAAAACACGCATAATTTTGATATTGACACCAACTGCAGTCTGTGACCTCAGCACGCTACTAAGCATGGCTACACCATTGCGAGTGAAAGCATAAGGCGGCCTTCTTAAGCCCATTTTCGCAAAATTTGATGTCGCATTTTGCGATATCAAAATATCTGAGCCATAATTATTGTTAAGATTGGAGGTCACAATTTGTGACTTCCAATTAGTATCTTGCTGTCTTTCTACCGGATTGGAGGTCACAATTTGTGACCGCAATATTTCAAGTTCGCTTTTTGTTAACTTGAACATAAAGTCCTCTGGGAAACGATTTGTATTACGCTTAACAGCCTGATTGAGTGCTTTTGTTTCAACACCATACAGAAAAGCCAAGTCGAAGTCAAGCATCACTTGCTTTCCTCTGATAAGTCGAATCATTGACTTGATGCTAACGCTTTCAGAACTGCTTTGTGCAACCGACGTTATCACCTCGTCATGGTTTTGGGTTACTTCATTAAGGTTATCACATTTTGCGATAACCTTAGGTTGACCTTTATCAGTAGCTATCTTCTTTGCCATATTGCTCTTAACAAATAATGTCTTTTGTTGGCTACAAAATTACAAAAAATATCTTGTATAACCTTTGGTTATATCGAAGAATTG
The DNA here is from genome assembly GCA_002373375.1 of Prevotellaceae bacterium UBA3627. Lineage (GTDB taxonomy): Bacteria > Bacteroidota > Bacteroidia > Bacteroidales > Bacteroidaceae > Prevotella. Next base: position 4,435 of record DFLE01000057.1, on the reverse strand, counting down.
CCTTTCAATGGCTTACTTTTATGATTTTTTGTGCAAATGATATGTTCGTAAGCCTGCTTTTGCGTTCAAAATGGGATGTTAATACAATTCTCATTAGAGCTTTGAGTAGAACACCATTGTTGCATCTTTCGAGAGAAAGAATGAAAACAGCCCCTTACACACTTTTCGAGTATGATAACTTCTACAATTTCATACTCAAATTTAAACTATAGTTAAAAAGGGCGCATCCGACAAACCCTGTGGGAATGTGGTGTAAATACTAACCCAAGACTGTTGACAAACGATACATGAAGAATGGTATATCCCTAACTCCTTTCACTTGTGCACGGAAACATTTGATCTTAGAGTTTAGAGATTCTGCAGAAGCATTTGTCTGACGCTTGATAAAGTAGTTCAATATCTCGTCCCATCCCTTTCCGGCAGCCTGCAGCTGACGCATACGCTGATACAGCAGGTACGACTTACCCGCATGTCTCATGCCAACTATCACATGGTTGCCGTTCTCCTCGAATTCTACGGGACGGTTCACAATCACCGCCTCATCCACCTCACGCTGCTTACTAATCAAGCACTGTTTGATGACATCTTTACTGATACTCATATAAATTATATTTTATACGAATTACGCAATTTTATTAAGTTTGGTTTATAAAGTTAAGCATTTTCTATAAAACAGAATTAACAAACCCTGATTTTTTACTATATTTTCACATTTTTTTATCGCAGCCACACTGATTTCCTGCTATCTATGTGCCAGATTTTGCCTATTGTATGGCATCAAAGATTTCCACCAGATACGACACTGTTCTTCTTCCACGTTGCCACTTTGAGTTCTTGGATGTCATGAACTTCTTTTCATCATGATAGATGACGGTATCAACCCTTTGGGCTGCGTCATGCTTGTACTCTCTGCCAGAGAAAGTGCAGATGGCACGGATGAATAAGGAAAAGGAGACGTGCGGATCAAGATGATGAGAACGGATGAGTGCAGCCTTGATGTAGGCGGTTTCGTATTCGTGTTCCATGTCATTGAGAGCCATCAGAATCGCCATTTTCAACGTTTCTTTGTCATCGGCTACAAGAATGTCATCAATGCTTTGTTCTTCTTGCTGAAATGTTCCGCGTCCGTGGTTCCCCTTCGTGTTGCCGAGGGTATTCTTCATGACTTGCTTCAATTCTGCATCTTCCACATCTTAAATCTGCTTTGTCCATTCTACTTTCTTGTCAAGTGCATTCATTACACTTGTCTCCATTAGCTTTTCAACTACAGCCTTGACACTCTCACGTATGTAGGAGATTTGTTTGGCACCCAGGCTGACCTTGCTCAATGCCATTGCGCTTCTTGGCAATCCATGATCATAGCAGATATAATACGATGTACACATCAACAAGGGATTGCTGCCAGCATGAATTTGGTCACGGAGCTTGACGAAAATCTCAGGCAACGCGTGTATGGCAGATAGCATGATTCTCTTTGACAGAGCTGAAAGTTCATCTGCGGAATGTCCCTTCCCAAAAGTGAATACTGCCATCTGGACAAAAGACGGTAGTGACTCTCAAAACTCCTGGGCTGTCACGTAGGGGACATAGATGTGTTCGTCATCTTCCTCACTCTGGTCCTTTTCCGATAAGCTATATTCCCTTATCAGGAACTGCTCTACCTGGTCTGGAGCATCTTTATCCCCTACAGTTTCTGTGTACACACCAAATCTCAGATAACCCTTCAAGCCCATCAATTCATCGACTACTCGACTGGCTGTGGCTGCTCTTTCATCAGCAGATAGCACTTCTTCAGAATTGGGAGCAAGCAATTTGCGGCATTCGGCAAGAACGGATGTCGGCATAAAGCCTGCCGCCATCTTGAATATGCGTTCAAGGCAACAGAAGTCGTTGCACTCCACCTTCATCATTTCCACGGAAAAACGTGAATATTCTTCTGGATGCTCCTGCTTCCATGAATATACTCTTTCCATTGCCTCTCTCATGGCATGCTTTGGGAAATCTTCAAAGGGGTTCATCAGAAAAGTATGATTATGAATAATACAATATCGTGTTACTTATTTGCCAATAGTTTGAGAAGCATTTCGGTTTTCTGCTCCTCTGTCATGTTCTTGACATCTACCTCGGTCACCTTTGGCTGTAAGTCTAATAACTTGTTGTTGTACTCGAACATGGTTTCAAGCGGATATTGGGCGATGTATCTTTCCGTAATGGTTTTGTCGATTGCATGCCCCATGCTTCTGTAATGGTCCAATGATGGGGATTATTACTTTTTCTTTTTTTTCTTCTGTTTGATAGCGAAAAGGGAATGAAAATGGGGGATTGTGTGATTTTATTTGTAATTTTGTATTTTGTATGGCTATGGTTATAGTTGTTTTATATCTATATAAAGTATAACAGGAGAGTGGGAGAGGGTGATTATGGCGGATACTCTGACATCACAACAGCGACATACGAATATGGCGGCTATCCATGGTAAGGATACTAAGCCGGAGATGATAGTGAGACACTTCTTGTGGGCGCACGGTTTCCGCTATCGTCTTAACCATCCGCGGCTGCCGGGGAAGCCTGATGTGGTATTGAGGAAGTATAAGACGTGTATATTCGTTAATGGATGTTTCTGGCACGGTCATCACACGCAAGTCACAATGCATGATTCACAATTCATGATTGAGGGTTCTGAGTGTTGCAGGATTCCAAGGACGAACACGGAGTTCTGGGTTAATAAGATTCGGAGGAACAAGGAGCGTGACGGTGAGGTGCAGCGCAAGTTGGCGGCGATGGGGTGGCATAGTATTACGATATGGGAGTGTGAGTTGAAACCGAAAGTGCGTGAGAGGACTTTACTCTCCCTTGTGTATCAGCTTGACAGACTTTTCTTGCATGACCGCAGTGTCAAACGTTATGATACTCCGGAGGAAGAGTATGTTATGGCGGCGGAAGATATAGAATGACGATAGGTTATTACGCAAATTTTAATGCAATCAATACTATGTGTGTACGTGTGCGCGTACACACATATTTTTTTTGAAAAAACTCCCCTGAATATTTGTAATATTTCAAGATTATTTTGTAGTTTTGTAGCAGTTCTCATACCATAAATCTACGCTTATACTATAATAATAAGTTCAATATTTAGTGATACATATCTGACACATGAATTATCCTCTTATCTCTGAATACATAGAGGCTATAAAATCGCCGGAAGACAACTTTGAAGAGTTGACCAATCTTCGTCCTGTATTAGATGGAGATGGAGAGCCTATTATGTCAAGTGGCAATTTTGCTGTAATTTTTAAGATGCAGGACGAAAGCACGGGTAATTTCTATGCATTGAAGTGTTTCACTAAAAATCAGGAAGGAAGAGCTGAGGCTTACCATCAGATTGCAGCGGAACTGAAGGATGTAGATTCCCCTTATCTTGTCTCTCTTAGATATTTAGATAAAGAATTGTTTGTAGATACAGGGCAGACGGCAGAGACGGAGTTCCCTGTGCTGTTGATGGACTGGGTGGAAGGAAAGACTCTCGACAAGTATCTTCGCGAGAACCTTGATGACAAATATGCTTTGGAAATATTGGCCTATCGCTTCAGTCAGTTGGCTCAGTGGCTCATTCCGCAGCCCTTTGCCCACGGAGATCTAAAACCAGACAATATCCTTGTTCGTGAGGATGGCACTCTTGTCCTTGTTGATTACGATGGAATGTATGTGCCTGCCATGAAGGGACAAAAGGCTCGTGAACTTGGCAGCCCAGATTTTCGCCATCCCCTAAGGACAGAGAATGATTTCGGTGAACATATTGACGATTTCCCACTGGTGTCCATACTTCTCTCTCTCAAAGCCATCTCCCTCCAGCCAGAATTTTTGGAGCAATATGGTGCCAAAGACAGGTTGCTGTTTTCAGAAAAAGATTATCGAAATCTGTCTGAAAGCCAAGTTTTGGAAGCACTGCGTCCTTTGATGCAAGATTTAGAACTGGCATCACTCTATTCTCTATTCATTCTGGCTATTTCCCAGAATGATCTTTCTATGGTACCTTTCCGCCTTTTTAATCTCTCCAGACCAGAAAGACCACAATACGAGGAAGAGAGTCTTTCCACTGAAGTTACAGAGGAGGATTTGGAAAATGCGTGGACGGATGAATATGGCACCAAGTATAGTGCGGATAGAAAGAGATTGTTGAAGGTGCCTATAGGTATTGAAGAGTATTCAATCATCGAAGGTACTAAGATTATTTGCTATTGTGCTTTCTGGAATTGCAAGTCCCTTACCTCCGTCCATATCCCCGACAGTGTCACAAGTATAGGAAAGGGGGCTTTCTGGGGTTGTGAATCCCTTACCTCCATTCATATCCCTGACAGTGTCACAAATATAGAAGAATATGCATTTTATCATTGCACATCCCTTACTTCCGTCCATATCCCTGACAGTGTCA
>DFLE01000023.1 GCA_002373375.1 Prevotellaceae bacterium UBA3627 | reverse complement strand
CCATATTGTTTCGTAGGCGATATCGGTCATGCAATAGAAAAGCACTGCAAGAAATATCACTATGGTGTGGTACGTGACCTTGCCGGACACGGTGTAGGCTTGAAATTCCATGAGGAGCCAGACGTGAACCATTATGGACATAAAGGCGAGGGAATGTTGCTGGTGCCAGGCATGGTATTCACAATTGAACCTATGATAAACATGGGTACATGGAAAGTCTTCATTGATGCAGATGACCCTTACGGCTGGGAAGTAATATCCGGTGACGAACAGCCATCAGCACAATGGGAGCACACGCTTGTCATGACTGAGCACGGTGTAGAGATTCTTACATACTAATAACAAATAATCAAGAACAAACATTCGGAATTAGGCTACGAATTATAGTACGTTGGAAACTGAAGACAAATACATATTAGCCATAGAGTCATCCTGTGATGACACATCTGCGGCTGTAATGCATGGCACAATACTGCTAAGCAACGTTACGGCGTCACAAGACGTACACAAAGCATACGGAGGTGTAGTTCCTGAATTGGCATCTCGCGCGCATCAACAGAATGTACTTCCCGTAGTTGACCAAGCCATAAAGAAAGCTGGTATAACAAAAGAACAACTATCTGCTATTGCCTTCACGCGAGGTCCAGGTTTGATGGGTTCATTGTTGGTTGGAGTAAACTTTGCAAAAGGATTTGCTCGTGCACTCAACATTCCACTAATAGATGTAAATCACTTGCAAGGCCATGTCATGGCACACTTCATTGATGAGCCATCGGCAGATGATCCAACCGTAGCTAATCCTGAGACAAAGCACCCTCCCCTCCCCTTCCTCTGTCTGCTGGTATCCGGTGGCAACTCACAGATTGTCAAGGTAAATGCATATAACGACATGGAGGTATTGGGACAAACCATTGATGACGCTGCAGGAGAGGCTATCGACAAGTGTTCAAAGGTTATGGGATTGGGTTATCCTGGCGGACCTATTATTGACCGCCTTGCAAGACAAGGAAACCCGAAGGCTTACACGTTTTCTGAGCCTCATATCCCGGGGCTTGACTATAGTTTCTCTGGCTTGAAGACTTCCTTTTTATATAGCATGCAGAAATGGATAAAGGAAGACCCTGAGTTCATAGAGCATCACAAGGAAGACATTGCCGCAAGTTTAGAGTGGACCATTGTTGACATCTTGATGAAGAAACTACGTCTTGCAGTAAAACAAACCGGTATAAAGCATGTGGCTGTGGCTGGCGGTGTATCGGCGAACAATGGACTACGAAATGCTTTTCACGACCATGCAAGACGTTATGGCTGGACAGTATACATACCAAAGTTCTCTTATACCACAGACAATGCAGCGATGATAGGATGCGTAGGCAGCTATAAATTAAACGACAAAGAATTCTGCGACATTGATGCTCCAGCATTCTCAAAAGTAACATTTAAGTAAAAAGATTATATGGAATTTGAAAGTAAGATATTAAGCAAAGAAATACTCTACCGTTTGTATGAGTCAGGAAAGACCATAGGTACAGCCGAGTCATGTACAAGCGGACGTATCGGTGAGGTTATCACCTCTGTACCTGGTGCATCTGCCTACTACAAAGGTGGAACAATATGTTACTCTGACGAAGCTAAGACAAAAGTATTAGGTATCGATGCCGACCTTATAGCAGAAAAAGATGCTGTCAGCGAGGAAGTTGCCATAGAAATGGTAAAAGGGATAACGAAATTACTCGGAACAGACTTTGCTATAGCTACCACAGGCTATGCCGGTCCTGGTGCCGCTACAGGCATTCCCGTAGGTACTATATGGATAGCTTGTGGCACAGCCGACGACATACGCACTCTGAAGTTGGAAGGCGATGAAGGACGCGACGAGAACCTGCGTAATGCCACACATCGTGCCCTTCAGTTCTTCTTGGACTATTTGTGCGAATTATTCCCAGAGCCAGCCGATATGGACCAAATACCAAAGCCTGAGGCAAAATAGGAATAAAAAGAGATAGAAATAAGAGTTAAGGGAGAGGAAAATGGAAAGATAAAGATAATAGTTAAGGAAAATACAGAGATAGAGACTGAGACTGAGATAGAGATAGAGATAAGAGTTAATGGGAGAAAAGAGCTATTGAGAGGGAATAAGGATTAACGATAAAAACAAAAACATCATGAAAAATAAACTCCGCAGTTCAGTCTGCACAGAAGGTCGCCGTATGGCTGGAGCCCGTGCTCTGTGGGTAGCCAATGGCATGAAGAGAGAACAGTTTGGCAAGCCAATCATTGCCATAGTAAACTCTTTCACTCAGTTTGTACCAGGTCATACACACCTGCATGAAATTGGTCAGATAGTAAAAGCTGAGATTGAGAAGCTTGGATGCTATGCAGCCGAGTTTAACACTATCGCCGTGGATGACGGTATTGCTATGGGCCACGACGGCATGCTCTACTCTCTCCCATCACGCGATGTGATAGCAGACTCTGTGGAGTATATGATAAACGCACACAAGGCTGATGCCATGGTTTGCATCTCCAATTGCGACAAAGTAACACCAGGAATGCTCATGGCCGCCATGCGCCTTAACATCCCTGCCGTATTCGTCAGTGGCGGTCCTATGGAGGCCGGCAAGGTAAACGGAGAAAATGCAGACCTTATCACAGCCATGATTAAAGGTGGTGACCCAACGGTGAGCGATGAGGAACTTGACATTGTAGAACATTCTGCATGTCCAGGATGCGGTGCTTGCTCAGGAATGTTTACTGCCAACTCAATGAACTCTCTCACAGAGGCTATTGGTCTGTCACTTCCAGGTAACGGCTCAATACTTGCTACCCACGTTAACCGCATACAGCTCTTCAAGGATGCTGCAAAACTTATAGTCAAGAATGCTATGGCATACTATGAGGATGGTGATGACAGCGTTCTTCCACGCTCTATTGCCACCCGTCAGGCATTCCTCAACGCTATGACACTTGACATTGCCATGGGTGCATCAACAAACACCGTGCTGCACCTTCTTGCTGTGGCTCAAGAGGCTGAAGTGGATTTCAAGATGTCAGATATTGACGCATTAAGCCGTAAAGTGCCATTCCTTTGCAAACTGGCTCCAAACTGGCAGAAATACAGTATTCAGGAGGAGAACCGTGCAGGCGGTATCCTCGGTATTCTCGGTGAACTGGCTAAGGGCAACCTGCTTGACCTCTCATGCAAGCGTGTTAACGGTGCCACACTCGGTGAGGATATTGAGAAGTATTCTATACTCAAAGATAACATTGACCCAGAAGCAGACCGTATCTACCACTCAGCTCCTGGCGGTAAGTTCTCAACAAAGATGGGCTCTCAGGATACACGCTGGCCATCACTTGACACCGACCGCGCAAACGGTTGCATACGCGACATAGAGCACGCCTACACCAAGGACGGCGGTATGGCTGTATTGTTTGGCAACATTGCACAGGATGGTTGTGTTGTAAAGACAGCAGGTGTAGCACCAGAACTCTGGCACTTTGAGGGACCAGCCGTAGTATTCGACTCTCAGGAAGATGCATGCGAAGGAATACTCGGTGGCAAGGTAAAGAAAGGCGACTGTGTAGTTATAACCCACGAAGGTCCTAAGGGAGGTCCTGGTATGCAGGAGATGCTCTACCCTACTTCCTACATCAAATCCATGCACATGGGTAAAGAGTGTGCACTTATCACCGACGGCCGTTTCTCTGGCGGCACATCAGGTTTGTCCATCGGACACATCTCCCCAGAGGCTGCTTCAGGTGGTAATATAGGAAAGATTAAAGACGGTGACATCATCGTTATTGATATTCCAAGCCGTTCTATCAACGTTAAACTGACGGATGAGGAATTGGCGGCACGTCCACAGCAGCCACTGAAGCGCAAACGCACAGTAAGCAAGGCTCTCAGAGCCTACGCACAGAGCGTTGCATCAGCAGACAAGGGTGGAGTTAGAATAATAGAATAAGCATTTATATGAAACAAATAACAGGTGCAGAGGCACTTATGCTCTCATTAAAAGCTGAGGGCGTAACAAAAATATTTGGTTATCCAGGTGGTTCCATTATGCCCACCTATGATGCCTTGTATGATTATACAAGGGGTGAGAAGAAAGCCTTTGACCATATATTGGTAAGGCATGAGCAGGCTGCCGCACACGCAGCAGAGGGCTTTGCCCGCGTAAGCGGCAAGGTCGGAGTGACACTTGTCACCTCTGGTCCTGGAGTGACTAACACACTTACAGGCGTAGCAGATGCTATGATGGACTCCACCCCTATTGTCGTTATAGCAGGTCAGGTTGCCACAAGTGTATTAGGCTCTGATGCCTTTCAGGAGGTAGACCTCGTTGACGTGGCTCAGCCTATCACGAAATGGGCTTACCAGATACGCTCAGCCAAAGACGTAGCCTGGGCAGTAAGCCGTGCCTTCTACATTGCAAGCAACGGACGTCCGGGTCCTGTAGTACTCGACTTTACGAAAAACGCACAGACAGAGCTTATAGACTATGTGCCAGCCAAAGTTGACTTCATACGTAGCTACATACCATATCCAGAGCCAAAGGAAGACAGGATACGTGCAGCGGCAGAACTGATAAA
>DFLE01000061.1 GCA_002373375.1 Prevotellaceae bacterium UBA3627 | reverse complement strand
CGCCGTTCTGACCGTAGTCATACACTGCGCCCAGTCCGTCATAGATTTCACTTGATGGAAAAACAAAGCCATACTCTTTACAGTGGCTTACTATCTTCTTAAATACATCTTCTTGTTGTGCCATTTCTTATATTTGTGTTTTATTATTTATTCGAGTTCTGCAAATGCTCAACTTATCACCTTACACCTCTAAGCGAAGCGACCTTACAGCCTTAAAACCTCAACGAAACTGAAGCTTGCGAAAGTTGAGTTATTTACCTTAAGGTGCAAAGTTACAAAAAAAACACAAAACAACATAATTATTTCGTGTTTTTTAACTCAAAAACCTCACCTGCCAAGCTTTGCGTACTATCATTGACAAGTACCGCCCTTTTCTCTCGCCACACAACCATCAAGGACGCCACCTGACACTTTGATATGTTTTTGCCCTTTTAAGCTTACAAAGTGTCAAAACAAAAAGTGTCGTCAGAAAACTCAAAACAGAGTTCCTGACGGCACTTTTACATATATATATCAAGGCAAAAACAGCTGTTGAAGTGTCAAAGCATAGCTTTTACATTGTAATATGATAGCTTTTAGCTCATGAAAGCTATGCTTTGACAATGTGAAACGATAGCTTTTACGACCTTATTTGATAGCTTTCAGGGAACAAACCACATACCCTTAAAAATTAAAATCTTAATTTTCAACATTTTACAAAATCCTCTATTTTCGGCTGTACGAAAACAGACGGAAAAAATTTTCAAATATCACAAGGAAATGAGGGTTGCAAAAATCAAAGTGTAAGCAAATGACATCCATGTCTTAAAGAATGTTAATATTTTAAGTTTTACCTCCGATTTATTTGCAGGAAACTGCAAATAGTATTACTTTTGCAGTGTACTATTATAGTAGTACACCATAAAACTATTAGCTAAACAAACAAAAATACATTAAATTATGATTGAGGTAAAAGACATCAGTTACAAGTATCCGGGTCAGAAGGGCCTGGTATTCTGCGATTTCAGTCTGACATTGGAACAGAACAAAATCTACGGCCTGCTGGGCATGAACGGAACAGGTAAGTCAACACTGCTTTATCTTATAAGTGGACTGCTGAGAGCAAAGAAAGGCTCTGTGCGCTTTGACGGCATAGAGACTTGCAAAAGGAAGGTTGATACGCTGTGCGAGATATTCATAGTACCTGAGGAGTTCGACCTGCCTGCCATGTCGCTGAAAGAGTATGTAAGGCTGAACAGTCCGTTCTATCCTATGTTTGACGGCGACGTGCTTGAGGAATGCCTGAGTGATTTTGAACTGTCGTCAGACGTGAAGCTCGATGCCCTGTCAATGGGACAGAAGAAAAAGGTGTTCATGGCTTTCGCTCTGGCAACAAACACCAAGGTACTGCTGATGGACGAGCCTACCAACGGACTGGACATTCCATCGAAGAGCCAGTTCCGCAAGGTGATTGCGCGACACATGACCGACGAACGCACCTTGATAATATCCACCCACCAGGTGCACGACATAGAGTCGCTGCTCGACCACATATTGATACTGTCGCCACAAAAGCTGCTACTCAATGCCCCGGTGGCAGAGATACAGGAAAGGTATGTCTTTGAAAACCGGCCGGCCGACGCACTGGGTGATGCCTTGTATGCAGAGCCTACGCTTCAGGGCAATGCCGTAATAGCACCGCGTAAGGAGGGTGATGCTGAGACACAGGTAAACCTCGAACTGCTCTTTAATGCTGTAAACGAGGGAAAGGTGAAATAGCCCTACCCCAGTCGCCCCCATAAGGAGGGGGAAATCTAAGTCTAAGATTAAAAAAGGGAATCAGATATTATGAACGATTTTAGTATAAAAAGGACAACCAACATCGCACGTTTGCTGTGGCCAATGTATAAGGCTGATATCATTAAAAAAACATTACTTATTTTTGCGATAGTATCTTTGTATATGGTTATAAACAGCTATACACGTGGACTTAAATATGGCTTTTCTGACATGAGCAAAATCTATGAGTTTATAGGGGTCTTATACGTCGGTGTTTTTGCTGGTTGGATTATTACTCCCGGAGCGATGTTTTATCCTTACTACAAAATAAAGGAGAAGTATCAAAACAGGGGCTTGCTGATGCTCCCGGCGTCAAACCTGGAAAAATACATAACCCACTATGCATTTACCTGGCTGACAGCACTTGGTATTTTATGCGGTATGGTTATAGCAGACCTGATGCAGTATGCTGTGCACGCAATGATGGGACATGAAGGTGCGATGCTGATGATACAAGATTTGCCTAATATGATTAGTCACGGAAGAGCATTTACACACAGCGATTCTTCTTTGATACTTTTTTCCATGGTGTCAATCGCTGTATGGCTACATTCGGTCTTCGCACTTGGGGCTACATTTTTCAAATCATACAAACAAGGTGTCAACCTTACTCTCCTGACACTTCTCGTTTTCGGTATGCTGATGTTTGCTTTGTTCGGATTTGACTTTATAGCATTTTGGTGGAAAAACGTACAGTTCTTTAATGCCTTGTTCATATTGCTTATACCTGTAAACTTCCTGCTGTCATACCATTTATTCTGCCGTCAGCAGATAACAGCACGTTTCATCAATATATAAAAACAGAACAATCATGTATAGTTTCAATCTAATAAGTTTCGCACAGACACTGCGCTGGCTTATAGCCGTAAACTACCGAACAATGCTGCAGTGGACGACGGGCATCGCATTGATATTTTTTGTAGTTGAATTATATATCCTGAAGATGGCACACGATCCGGAGGAATTATTAAACAGCTCTTTTGGCTTTGGTATCTTCGTTATGGTGACAGCCTTCGCATTCCTTGCGAGCTATGTGACATCCTTTATCAATGAGAAACGCAGGCGCATGGCTTTTCTGGCATTGCCAGCAACGAATTCAGAGAAATATCTTTCACTGATAACATATACCTCTGTCATATTCCTGTGTGCGGTGTTCCTTGCTTTAGTAGCAGGCGACTCACTGCGTATGTTGTTCTGCTGGATAAAACATTTATATGACGCCCCGTTGCCAGACCATGGCATCGATTCTTGGTACACTTCAACGCTAACGCAATTTTTCCGACTTGACGATTACAGATCTGTACGCCACAGTGAAAGATTCGATAACTGGTTTGTGACGATGCAATACATTCTGTTTCTAAGTTTTATATCATGGACACACTCGCTTTATACCTTAGGTGGGACGGTGATACGCAAGTATTCATTCGTGATTGTCACAGTATTATTCATTTCATGCTTGATGATATTTGCAAAAATAGAGAGTGAATACGGTTTTGATTTCTTTGAAACCGAGTTTGTAAGAGACCCTGGACCACTGCCTATCGGGCATATTGCCTCCAAAGAAATAGGCGTGGTTCCATATATTCTCAATGTATTGTTGCCACTACTCACTGTATTCAACTACTGGGCGTCATACCGTACGTTCAAGGGTTTTCAGGTAATAAACCATAAATGGATAAACTTATGATATTCTCAAACGATAAACCTATATATATACAGATGGCAGACCGCCTGTGCGACGAGATACTGTCTGGAGTGTATAAAGACGATGACCGCATACCGTCGGTAAGGGAGTATGCCGTATTGCTTGAGGTGAACACCAACACGGCAGTGAAGGCATACGAACAACTGGCGCGCGAGGAAATCATATACAACAAGCGCGGACTGGGTTACTTTGTTACCAAAGGGGCAAAGAAACAGATTATGAAGGCTCGTAAAAAGGAGTTTATGAAGGAGCGCTTGCCAGAGCTGTTCCGACAGATGCAGCTGCTCGACATCACCATAGACGACGTGACAGAGGAATACAAGAGGATGCAAGAGACAGACAAAGCATAAAGTGCCCATCTGTCAAACACTGTTTCTTCTTCAAAGGAAGATTTATTCCTCTCCAAAATTTTGCTTTTTCCTCCCTTTTTCGTAACTTTGCACAACCAAAACATTTACTGCGTTGATAATAGAAATAGACAAAGGCTCGGGATTCTGTTTCGGGGTCACGACAGCGATAGAGAAGGCGGAGGAGACTCTGCGCTCGGGCAGGCAACTGAGTTGCCTGGGCGACATAGTGCACAACGGTATGGAGTGTGCGCGTCTCAACTCCATGGGACTGGTGACCATAGAGCATGAAGAGTTCTCACGTCTGCATGACGCCACCGTGCTGCTGCGTGCGCACGGTGAGCCTCCATCCACCTATGCCACGGCGCAGAGTAACAACATAACACTGATAGATGCCACCTGTCCCGTGGTGCTGGCTCTGCAAAAGAGAATCAAGAAGATGTATGAGAGTACTCGCGGCACCGACTCTGACGGCCGCCTGAGCGACATCGTGATATTCGGAAAGAACGGTCACGCCGAGGTATTGGGACTGGTAGGCCAGACGGAGGGCAACGCCATCGTGATAGAGCACTTGGAGGACGTGAGGAAGCTGGACTTCTCACATAATATATACCTGTACTCACAGACCACCAAGTCACTCAGCGAGTTCCACCAGATAATAGAATACTGCAGGGAGCACATGGAAAAGGGTGCCACCTTTGAGTCGTTTGACACTATATGCCGCTCCGTAGCCAACCGTATGCCCAGCATCTGCGAGTTTGCCCGCAAACACGAGTTGGTGCTCTTCGTATGCGGCAGAAAGAGCAGTAACGGCAAGGTGCTATACAACGCCTGCCGCGAGCATAACCCCAACACTCACCTTATAGAGGGTCCCGACGAGATAGACGTGGCATGGCTGCAGGGCATTGACAGCATCGGTATATGCGGTGCTACGAGTACGCCGAAATGGCTCATGGAGCAATGCAAGGAGAAAATAGAGGAACTAAAGGATTGAAAGGATGAAAAAGATTACCATAGCAATTGACGGCCACAGCAGTTGTGGCAAGAGCACCATGGCGAAGGCCCTGGCTAAGAAGATAGGTTATATATATGTGGACACCGGCGCCATGTACCGCGCCGTTACTCTATACTGTATGCGTAACAACCTCTTTGATGACAACGGCGAGGTACTGACCAACAAGCTGCAGGAAGCCATGGCCAACGTGAAGGTGTCGTTCAAGTTCAATAAAGAGACCGGGCGTCCCGACACTTATCTCAACGGTGAGCGCGTGGAGGACGTGATACGTTCCATAGAGGTGTCTAACCATGTCAGCAAGGTTGCCGCCATCCCTTTCGTACGCGAGGCGATGGTGGACCAGCAGCGCGAGATGGGAAAGGAGAAAGGCATCGTGATGGACGGACGTGACATTGGCACAACGGTATTCCCTGATGCCGAACTGAAGATTTTTGTCACAGCCTCAGCAGAGGTGCGCGCTCAGCGCCGCTATGACGAGTTGCAAGTAAAGGGTATGCCTGCCGACTATGACGAGATATTGCGCAACGTGAAGGAACGCGACTACATCGACTCACACCGTGAGGTGTCACCGCTGCGCCAGGCCTCTGACGCATTGTTGCTCGACAATAGCCACATGACAATAGAGGAGCAGGACGAGTGGCTGATGAAACAGTTCACCGCACACAGTGCATAATGCACAATAACAAATGCACAATGCACAATGCTTTTTTAGGCAATAGGTTCTTCTTTGAGATTGAGGAAGTGTAGCTAATTCTGGTTACATTTCAAGAATTAGTCGTGTCAACTGCAATGTCATTGCCTTTTTTATAAACATGTGGTAATCCTGAGGCAACTTCAGTTAAAATCATGTCATTTTTTCCGTGCGATTGCTGTTTATTAGAAAAAAATGTGTAACTTTGCAATTGATATCAAACTATAAATAAAATTATGAGCATGAAGACAGGTGACAACGTACTGATTTCGCCCGAGGTGACGCACAAGAGCGACTGGACTCAGGGCACGGTGATAGAAGTGGAGGCAAATCCTTTCGTGGGCACAGTAATCTCGGCTGAGACACCCAACGGAGAGATTTACTTCGAGAAGGAATGTCTGTTCAAACCAGCATATTAATCTATGTACGCACTCAGTTTTGACATGACCATAGCCGACTTGCAGGAGCATTACGGCAATCCCTACCACGGTGCATACTTCGAGATCAAGCGCACATTGGTCAAGCACGGCTTCTATTGGGTTCAGGGTAGCACCTATATGACCAACGCCGACAACCTGCTGAACCTCTTCAACGCGGTGAACGCCTTGAAGGGGATTGATTGGTTTCGCAAGTCCGTGCGTGACATCCGTGGCTACCGCGTAGAGGAATGGTCTGACTTCACCGAGGCCGTGAAGAATGGTTAGCGACATAATATCAAGATGCAGACAACTGCGATGACATTAACCGAACGACGATATTAACTGACACTGAAAATGTCATGATATGCTCGCAACCTATAAGGTGGCACTTTACTTTAAAGAAATGAGTGACCGCCAATGTTATTGCTTTTCACTCCGGCACATAGATAATCTCGCCGCCAGCGAGTTCGTATGCCACACCCACGCGCTTGCCCTTCGTACCATCAGATTTTGACTGGTCCTTGCTTGGGGTATAGCGATTTATCTTCTGGCCCTCCTTGGTTATAATTTCCATATTGTCCTTGCCAGGATTCTTCACCACGGTGAAGTCATCCTGCGAGAACATCTCCGTCATGTTGTAACGGGTGACGAGCGCCACCATCAGTGCTACGGCAAAGACCATTGCCACATCAAAGAGATTGCTGACGACAGACATCGGGTCGTCGTCTTCCTGACTATCAAGCAAAGAGGTATTTCTTCTTTTCAACATCTTTTATATTTATATTAGGTACAACAGTAGTCAGTGGTTAAGTAGTGAAGACAAATGTAACAGCCTGTGACCAACAAACGTAATGTAGTGAAGACAATTGTAACAGCCTGTAACCAACAAACGTAATGTCTTAACTCCTTATCTCCTTAACTCCTTAACTTCTTTTCTTCTTAATTCTTAACTCTTAATTCTTCCGTCAGCAGGTCAGCCAGGAACTGCAGGTTCACCCTGTCTTGCTGATACCAGCGTTTCTTTACCTGTCCAGTAATGAAGCCTATGGCAGCAGAGAACAGTCCTACTACCGTCGTAGCGAAAGCCACCTGCATGTTGTATGCCATGGAGGCGATATCGCCGGACGATAGTCCTACCAGTGCCGGTCCCATAGGTATCAGCGTTCCCATCAGTCCGAGCATCGGTCCCATCTTTGCCAGAGTCTTACTTGCGGCAAGGTCAGATGCAGCCGCAATCTCAAAGTCAGAGAGAATTTTCTGCAAGTGAGCCTCACTATCCTTATGCTCCAGCATCTTCCTGATAAATGCCAGCACAAGAGAGTCCTTACGCTTCGGTAGAGCGTCGGCCAAAGCCATAACGTTGTCCTTGTCAAGGGAATCAAATTGCTGTTTCAACAGAGATTCTGTCTTGCGCACCGATACGTACTGTCCGAAAAACGAGCCAATGAGCAACAAAGCACGGCCAAAAAGAACGATGAGCAGGACAATGACAGGCACAAGCAGTCCTGTAGATATCCAATAAAGTATGTCTGAAATGTAATGCATGATTTAATTATGTTTTATTTCTGTTTCACTTTGTAGTCAGTAGTTAAGTAGTCAGTAGTTCTTTGCAAGCAAAGCGTCGCAAGCGCCGAGCGAAGACAAATGTAGTACCATAGGAACTGCCAACGTAATGTCTTAACTCCTTATCTCCTTATCTCCTTAACTCCTTAACTCTTTACTCTTAATTTGTACCTTCCATATCCTATTGCGCCCAAGACGGCAACCAACCCCACGACACCAAGCAGAGCATTGAGATTTACTTCCGAGATGCCGGCAACTGCTGTCCTGCCGTTCACGGTGGCGATGACACCGAGAATAGCAATAAGGGCATTTGACAGGAAGAATATCTCAAGGCGCAGCTCTTTCTCCGGCACAAGCCACCTGACACACCAGACAAGGGCGGGAACAAGAATGGCAACTGCCGCTGCCAACATGTAGGCAATCATGGCAAAGTCCACTCCCGTCAGCCACTGCATGCAGATGGTCTCAACATGGAACAACACAGGGAAAATGAGCAGTCCGGGAAACCAGCGCAACAGTTTGTAGGCAATCAGCGTACGCCGACGCACGCGCCCAGTGTTCATCAAGTGAACAGCCATGATGCAGTATGCCATCTGAATTACCACCTCTATGCTGAGCACCACTGCGACATCAAGCATCAGCTGCTGATTGTTGAGCCAGTCGTGCAACTGCGACTTGCTTTGTTCTATAGACCACTGCCATGTAAAAATAATGAACAAGGCACACAATATCGAGATGGCACCGACCATCCACGACTTGCGGTAGGTCTGCTTCAGTATGAAATTAAAGCAGACCAGCACTATCATTACCAATACTACCGTTTCCATTATTCCTCTTTATTATTAATTCAAGTTTCGCTTTAATTTTGCAGC
>DFLE01000006.1 GCA_002373375.1 Prevotellaceae bacterium UBA3627 | reverse complement strand
GATGCCGATAAAGATTTTTTTCATACCTTTGTACCGTTTTATAGGAATCGGCATAGTTGCATTGACTCTAAACTCTATATAGGCTCGAAGCCGTTATCATTCTATCAGAGCTTGCAACGTGGCTGGGAGGACTGATGCGGATTATGGGCTTGTCCCTGTTCAATCCCGAGTTTCCCTCTCCAGCAGGCCGGTTCCTCCTTTTTACAACAAAGGTAATGAATCGAACCTTTCCAAGCAAGATTTATCTTATCTTATCTTTTTCTTAGACACTGCAAACTTAGAGTCTCAATCCGTTGTCCCAAAAGATAATCCTCGTAATCAGAGTAATCTGTGGTCGTGATTGTTTTTTAGAAACGAATTATCCTAATTTATTTTATTTTTTTAATTCAAGTAATCTGTGTAATCCGTCTCAATCCGTTGTACTAAAAGATAATCCTCGTAATCAGAGTAATCTGTGGTCGCTATCACTCCACCAACCACTTGTCTATGGTGCGCGTCTCCTTGGAGAAGTTCACTCCTATTATATATGTATGCTTGTCATCCTGACGGAATTGCAAGGGGTAGTCTTTCTCCTTTATCTGCCGCAAGGCTTCCTCTGCGGTGCCGTCGAGCTTGAACTCCATGATGTAGCGGTACTGCGGGGTCTCTAACAGCAGGTCGATGCGGCCGTCGCTGGTGTGGTACTCCGTCTGTGAGTAGAAGCCCATCATCTTGAACACTACCCACATCATGTTCTGGAAGTGGTTCTCCTTGTCACCCTTCACGCTGTCATACGGCGCGCTGGCGAAAAGTGACTTCAAGCGGCCAAGGAACTGCTCGATGTTGCCCTCCCTGACATCTGACGTAAAGCTCCTTATGTCGAACACTGACCTTTCTTCTCTGTTGTCAAGGTAGAACGGGGCGAGATATTTTATGAAGCCTTCCTCCACTTCTTGGTTCGGAAAACCAAGTCTGTACATTTGGAACTCCTTGTCATATCCCTTTATGGTGAGGTATCCGCTCTGGTATATCACGGGGATGGGGTCGTGTGACTCTGCATCTATACTGTTCAGTACGTCTGCCGTAACCTCTGACTTTGACATCTCCTCAAGGTTATAGTAGTGGCGCTTCAGAAGTTCCACAAGGTACGTGGGCGTGCCGGTCTCAAACCAGTAGCTGCGGAATATGTTGTTATTGAAGGTGTTCAGCAGGCTGAACGGGTTATACACACCGTTCTTTGAAAATTCATCGAAGTGGTATCCGTCATACATCTTGCGGAGTTTCTCTATGCACTCTTCACGTGTCAGTCCGTTATACTCTGCAAGTTCGTCTATCGGTTTGTCGAAGACTGTCAGCAACTCTTGCTCCGTGATGCCGCAGATGTTGTGGTATTTCGGCAACATTGATATGTCCTCAAGGTTGTTGAGGTCGCTGAACACGCTGACCTTGCCGAACTTAGTCACTCCCGTCAGCATGGCGAACCTGATGCAGCCGTCCATGGACTTCAATGCGCCGTAGAAGCCCTTGAGAGTGCCACGGTACTCGTCCTGCAGCTCCTTGTTGCCTATGGCTTGCAGCATCGGTTTGTCGTACTCGTCAACGAGGATTACCACGCGCTGGCCGGTCTTCTCACAGGCACGCTGTATTATGCCCTGAAAACGCAGTCCAAGACTTGTCTCGGATTCCTGCCTGCCATACTTCGCCTCTTCCTTGACGAGGAAGTCGTTGAGCAGGTTCTCCAGTTTCTCCTTGCTGTCATACTTCTCCGTGTTCAGGTCAAGGTGCAGCACGGGGTGTACAGCCCAGTCCCAGTCCTCCTTCTGGCCTATCGCCAAGCCCTTGAACAGTTCACGCTTGCCGAGGAACAGTGCCTTGATTGTGGAGAGAAGCAGCGACTTGCCGAAGCGGCGCGGACGGGAGAGGAAATAGTACGACCCCTCTGAGGCGAGGCGATATACCTGTTCCGTCTTGTCTATGTAGAGATAACCGCCGGTGCGGATTTTCTCAAAGTCTTGTATGCCGATAGGTAGTTTCATATCTTGGTCGTTTAGTCGTTTGGGGAATTAGTCGTTTAGTCGTTTGGGAATATCAGGCAACAAACCCTCATCCTTCATCCATCACCCTTATTCCAAATAAACTCTCATCCATCATCCCTCTTCCATTTGCAAAGTTACACTTTTTCCGTGAAACAACAGTGTTTTCCCTCACAAAAAAACTTAATAGAATGAAAAAAACGGTGCCGTGACCTCTGAGGTCGCAGCACCGCTTGATATTACATACGCACCGAGGAAACGTCATTCCTGTGAAGCCCCGATGATTTTTTTCTTTTTGCTTTTTCTGCTTATTGCTTTTGCTACTTTCGTTTTCTTCGCCTTGCTATGCTAATGGTGCATCATTCTGAGACAGCACGCACAGCACGCACAGGGTAGCCGGCGTAGCGATAGTCGTAGCCCTGCGGATTGACATAGCCGCTGCCGAAGAACAGGCTACAACCGCCCGTACTGCTGATGAGCGTACTCGACCAGTAGCTGCCGTAGGAGCCGCCATTGTAGTACGACGAGTCATTGAAGTCGCCGGCAGCCAGAAGGAACAAGGAACTGTTTGCGTAGTCTCCCTTGCCTGTGAATATGCGGCCTTTTATGCCGGTATTGTTGTAGTTGTCTGTCCACACATTTGTGGTGTTGTCATACAGTGCTTTCATCTCCTCGGTGGTGGGCATACGCCAGTCTGCGCCCCACTGCGCGCGTGCGGCGTCGTGCTCGGCAGGCTGTTACGCCGTTTCCGGTTGATGGATGCATGGCAGGTGCTTGGCGGAGTGCTCGTATGGCAGTTGGGATATGATGCCGCCAGGTTTCCTTTCTGGAACGAGCGCAAGGCACGACACTCACAGGGGCGCAACCTCAGGTATATAACAGACTCTGCCAACCTGGGTCACGGCACAGCACAAGCCAAGGGCTACTATTTTATGCGTCCGTCGCTGTCGCGCAAGCTAAAGGCAGTAAGGTACTATGCACGCTATCTGATGTTTGAACTACGGTTGTTTCCGCATGACACCGTAGGCCGTCAGGTACGCAGATTGCTCGCCGCACTGCGAGGTGCATAAACATAAGTCTGTTATTTTATCTACTAACTGCCGATTTTGGCAATAAGTGAAAATCATGACGCATTTTGTGAAACATGATTATCAAAAAAACATCGTAACTTTGCAGCAGAAACAACAAAAACAAGAGTTATGGAATATCCAAAAGGTTACGTATTTGATTTAATGGAGAAAGGCGGTCCTACAGACGTGAGAGAGCCGTATTTCATGGAGGCAATTGACGAGATGATGCGTGCGCGAGTGCTGTGTGCCAAGGCAAACGCAAAGATGCCAGACGACCCGACATACGTAGAGGAACTGGAAGAACTGTTTGGTCGCAAACTGGATGATGTGAGAATCCTTACACCCTTCATCTGTGACTTTGGCAACAGAGTAAAAATAGGCAGCGGAGTGTTTATCAACCACTCGGCAATACTCAGTGCGTCGGGCGGCATAGAGTTTGAGGACGGTGTGCAGGTGGCTCCCGGAGTGAGAATTGCCACCATCAACCATGACTTCAACGAGCGTCACACCAAATACACCTACGGCAAGGTTACCATCGGTAAGAACGCATGGATAGGAATGAACGTCACGATATGCCCAGGCGTGACCATCGGCAAATATGCGGTGGTGGCTGCAGGTGCGGTAGTTACGAAAGACATCCCAGACTATGCCGTGGCAGGGGGTGTGCCGGCAAAGGTAATCAAGATGCAGAACCCGGAAGAGCAGAAGGAACTATAGAAAAATCTACAAAGCAAGCTAAACATTATTAATTGAAAACAACGAATAAAAAAGAACACGACTATGCAAGGAAACTTTTCTTATCATAACCCTACCAAACTCTATTTTGGTAAAGACTCCCTGAATTTCCTTAAGGAAGAGTTAAAGAACTATGGCAGCAAGGTGTTGCTGAACTATGGCAGCGGCAGCGTGAAGCGCAACGGCATATACGACCAGGTGATGGCTATACTGCGCGAGGCCGGCAAGACAATAGTAGAGAATCCCGGCGTTATGACCAACCCTACGCTGGAGAAACTGAACGAGGGTGTGAAGATAGCACGTGAGAACGACGTTGACCTGATACTTGCCTTGGGTGGCGGCAGCGTGTGCGACTACTCTAAGGCTGTGGCGGCATCGGTGTTCTGTGATGGTGACTACTGGGATATGTTCTGGCTGAAGCAACAGAATCCTGCCAAGGGACAGAAGTTGCTGCCTGTTGGCTGCATACTGACAATGGCAGGCACCGGTTCGGAGATGAATGCCGGTACGGTGATAACTGATGCAGAGCACACATTCAAAGTCGGTCATGTGTTTGATGACAGACTGATGCCTAAGTTCTCGATACTGAACCCTGAGTTTACCATGAGTGTGCCTGAGAACCAGATGAAGGCTGGCATATACGATATCATGAACCATATCATGGAACAGTATTTCTCTGACTTCGATGATAACACCAGTGACTACCTCGCCGAGGGACTGATGCGCTCGGTTATCAACAGCAGCCGCGTGGCAGTGAAGAATCCTAAGGACTATGAGGCTCGCTCTAACATCATGTGGACTGCCACATGGGCGCTGAACACCCTTATAGGTATGGGTAAGCAGCAGGACTGGATGGTACACATGATAGGTCACAGCGTAGGTGCATGGACGCACGCTCCGCACGGCTATGCTCTGGCGTCAGTGTCAATGGCATACTACCGTCGTGCCATGAAGAACGGACTGCCTAAGTTCGTGCGCTTCGCAAAGAACGTATGGAACATAAACGGCGACGGCATGACCAACGAGCAGATAGCAGAGGCAGGCCTGAAGGCTCTGAAGAACTGGATGACAGAGATTGGACTGCCGCTGACCATCAGCGAGGTGGGTGCCACTGCCGACATGATACCGGGAATAACTGAGACAACAGTAGTATATCCGGCTGGCTATCTCAACCTGTCAAAGGATGACGTGGCAGAGATACTTAGGGAAAGCCTGTAGATAATTCATAATGCATAATTCATAATGCATAATTCATAATGAATACATGAAAGTTGTAAAAATAACAGTTCTTGATACATCGCTGCGCAAAGACTTGGTGCAGCTGTATGGCAACCCAGATATGAAGCCCTGCGGAGTGCTGAAGAAAGGTGACGTGCTCTATGCCACAAACACCTGTCCCAAGGGTATGTGCGACTGCGCATGGCGTACTATGAACCAATATGTCTTTGCCCTGTCGTCTGGTGTGAAGAAGTTTTATGGTGACGAATGGACAAACCGCGACGGTATAGCCGTCGTTACCTGCAACGATGGTTTCCGTCCCGTCACCTTCCTACTTGAGGCAACAGACGAGGAGGCAGGACCTTTCTATCAAAAGGAGGAGACACTATGAAACAGATAATTATTCTTCTGGCAGCAATACTGCTGAGCAGTTGTTCTGCAGATAATGAGACTAAAGCACAGACTACTATGAATAAGATATATGTCACCATTGATGAGCAGACACAGAGCATGACACTTGCCGACACTCAGGCAGCACAGGAACTTGTGGCACGGCTGCAAAACGGATCACTCACCATATCGCTGAACACAAATGAAGATTTCGAGATATGGGGACCGCTGGGTTTCTCGCTGACCACAAGCAACAGGCAGATGACAGCTCAGGCAGGTGATGTGGTGTTGTATAGCGGCAGTAACATTTGTCTCTTTGCTGACACCAACTCTTGGAGCTACACCCCACTGGGACATTTTGACAACATTACGGGAAATGACCTGCGTACTTTCCTAAAGATAGGACAGAACAACATTCCCGTCACTCTGTCACTGACATCAGGAGCAACAGCCGTCAGTAAGGTCACAGGTGCGGCATCAGCAGACGATGGTGTCTGCTATTCTCTAAACGGACAACGAGTAGAAAACCCAACAAAGGGAATGTATATAAAGAATGGTAAAAAAGTAATATTATGAAAAAGGTTATAGTTATTTCCACGAGCCTACGCCGTGGTTCAAACAGCGACATGCTCGCTGATAAGTTTGCAGAGGGAGCCAAGGCAGCCGGAAACGAAGTGGAGAAGATTTCACTGGCAGGCAAGGAGATACAGTTCTGCAAAGGTTGCTTCGGTTGTCAGAAGTTAGGACGCTGTGTCATCAACGATGATGTAAACGCCATCATGGCAAAGGTGCTGCAGGCCGATGTGGTATGCTGGGCTACCCCCATATACTATTATGAGATGAGCGGTCAGATGAAGACTCTCATAGACCGCATGAATGCCATGTACTCTCAGGACTATATGTTCCGCGACGTATATCTGCTGACAACGGCTGCTGAAGATGAAGAACAGACTCCGAAACGTGCAGAGATTGGTCTGACAGGCTGGATAGACTGCTATCCCAAGAGCCGTTTGGCAGGCACTCTCTTCTGTGGCGGTGTGAACGAAGCACATGACATCGAAGGCAATGCAAAGTTGCAGGAAGCGTTTGAAATGGGAAAAGCATTGTGATATTATGAGGAATATACTTATAGCCGTGGCACTGTTGGGCGGAATACTAACAGACTGCAATACTAAAAAAGTGAAGGAGGAGAATATGAATACACTGACATTGACACAGGAGTGGGACAAGGTATTCCCACTGAGCGAGAAGGTAAATCACCGCAAGGTGACGTTTGAGACACAGTATGGGCTGACGCTGGCGGCAGACCTCTACACACCTAAGGATGCCAAGGGCAAGCTGGCGGCTATAGCCGTGAGCGGTCCGTTTGGTGCTACTAAGGAGCAGTCGAGTGGTCTCTATGCCATGAAGATGGCAGAGCGTGGCTTCGTGGCATTGGCCTTTGACCCTTCATATACAGGCGAGAGCAGCGGCGAACCACGTCGTACGGCATCACCCGACATCAACACCGAGGACTTTATGGCTGCCGTGGATTTCCTCTCTAAACAAGATAATGTAGATGCAGAGAAGATAGGCATCATCGGTATCTGCGGTTGGGGCGGCATAGCACTGAACGCTGCCGCTGCCGACACTCGCATCAAGGCCACCGTGGCTTCTACCATGTATGACATGACACGAGTAAGTGGCAACGGTTACTTCGACAGCGAGGACAAGGAGGAGTCACGCCATGCTGCACGTGAGGCGATGGCAAAGCAACGTCTGACAGACCCTGCGGCTATGGCTGGCGGTGTGATAGACCCTCTGCCAGATGATGCACCTCAGTTCG
The DNA here is from genome assembly GCA_002373375.1 of Prevotellaceae bacterium UBA3627. Lineage (GTDB taxonomy): Bacteria > Bacteroidota > Bacteroidia > Bacteroidales > Bacteroidaceae > Prevotella. The sequence continues at coordinate 57 of DFLE01000006.1, read as the reverse complement.
TAAAGGATTACTATGACTATTACAAGACTCCACGCGGCTACCACAAGCGCAGCGGCA
>DFLE01000037.1 GCA_002373375.1 Prevotellaceae bacterium UBA3627 | reverse complement strand
AATGAGTGTCTGCTTTGCAGGGTCATGGTCGCTTTTGCGAAATTGCGAGTGCAAAGTTACTATTATTTTCTTAATTACACAAATATTTTTGATATATTTTTTCAAATTTTGGGAAAAACATAAATAAATACTGTTTTTTATTAGTATATTTGCAGCCTAAAACGCGATGATATGAAAAAATACCTTACATTGATACTTCTCCTCCTTGCTACCGTCGTGGTCAGCGCAGAGGAGCACATGGAATACATGGGCGTGAGCCTGGGAATGCCAGTGGATGAGTTCACTGCGGCGATGAAAGAGAAAGGCTATGTGGTGGCGGCAGAGAATGCCAAGGCTCCCAAGGGCATCCGACTGATGCAGGGGGACTATGCCGGTGGCAAGGTGACACTTGAGCTGGGCTATGGCGTGCACACCAATATGATGACGAGTGTGGCGGTAAGGTTTCCACAGGAGAAGGAGCTGAGCAAGTTCCTCACGTTCTACGAGGCCATGAAGCGTGTGGTGACAGAGCAGTACTGCACGGAGGGCGAGGTAATCAACGAGCAGGGCGACATGACTACGCTGCCAAAGTATGGCATGAAGATGGACTACGGTACGGTGATGATAAGTGTGGACCCAGACAAGGCGTTTACGCTCATACTGACCTATGTGGACCAGTACAATACTTTAGAGGAACGTAAGCTGCGTTACGATTAACCCCCTCGGTGAGGAGGAAAAATTGTAATTTACAGATGACATTTATACTGACTTTTGGGTATTTTGCGGCAAAAATAGCATAAAAATAGAAAAAAGTCTTGTATTCATAGATAAAAAAAAGTAACTTTGTTATGGTGTCGGTTAGCGTTGTTTCCCGTCGCCATAACATTTTTTGTTATAAACAACCTACGTTTAATAATAGAAAGGTATAGCTTATGAAACAATTATTACTTTCTTTATGCCTGTCATTGGCAGCGATAAGTGGCAGCGCGCAGAATGCGGCAGCCATAGAGCAGAAATTGATAGAGTATGGACGTATGTTTACTACCAAGCAGAACATATATTACTTTATCGGTGATGACGGAAAGGTAACCGATGTGGTTATGAGTAGCACCATAGATTATGATATGCAGCAGGATATTACCGAGTTCTTCAAGAGTCTGCCTCCGTTCAGCGGTGGTGCCGGCAAGGACATGGTAACCATAATGCCTTCAACAGCCTCAGAGAAATCTACCGGCTATGTGTCACAGAATCTCTCTGGCACAGATGAGAGTGGTGCTGAAGATTCTAACCGTGCGCTTGCCACAGCCGAGGCTGTGAAGAAGCAGAAGGAGATAACCAAGCTTGATGACGGCCCACAGGTGTATGACAAGGTAGAGAAGATGCCTTACGTAATAGGTGGCAAGGAGAAATGGGCCAAATTCCTTAACGAGAACAAGACCTATCCTGCACTGGCTAAGGAGTTTGGTGCGCAGGACCGTGTAATCGTTAGCTTCATAGTGGAGCGTAACGGTAAGACGTCTCATGTCACTCCTGTGAAGTCATGTGACCCTTACTTGGAGCGTGAGGCCGTAAGACTGATACAGAACATGCCAAAGTGGATGCCGGGTGTGCATAACGGTACGGTGTCTCGTGTACGTTACACGCTGGCAATACCGTTCAGACTGTAATAGGTGTGAGGGTTGGAGTGAGAGAGATCCGGTTTATGTAAAAATCTCACCTGGACAATATCTGCTTGCGATGTAAATAACAGAAAAAGAAAACAGAAAAAAAGAAACAGACTGTCGTAGGCAAAGACGTGAAGTCCTGGAGTATGATATACTCCGGGATTTTCCTTTTACTGTCCTCGTATGGCGGTATGGAGGAAAAAAAGAAGCAACCAGCTTAGAGGCTGGTTGCTTCTGGTATATATAGACAGGGGTGTAATAGTGTGTCGTTACTGCTTCTTGTAGTAAGTCTTGGCCTCAGGCAACCACTGCTGTATCTGCTTTATACGCTTGGCGTCAGATGGGTGGTCGCTGAATATGCTGCTTACTGCTGAGCCTTTGCTGCCGCTTGCCTCAGCCATGCGCTGCCAGAAGCTTACAGCCACCTCAGGGTCATAGCCTGCCATAGCGGCGAAGATAAGTCCGATGTGGTCAGCCTCGCTCTCCTGACTGCGTGAGAAGCCTGATGACCATGCCTGCGCGCCTACGCCGAGTACGGTGGTACCGAGACTTTGCAGCGTAGAGCTGGCGCCTGCCATCTGCGCGCCGACCGACAATACCTTCAGACCTACCTGCTGGCGGTAGGCGTTGCTCAGTCGCTCGGCAGAGTGCTTGGCCACGGCGTGGGCTATCTCGTGTCCCAATACCACGGCGAGCGATGCCTCGTTCTGAGTTACTGGCAGTATGCCTTCATATACCACAATCTTGCCGCCCGGCATACAAAAGGCGTTCACCTCTTTGTTCTGCACAAGGTTAAACTCCCATGCGTAGGTCTTCAGCTCATCGGCCAGTCCGTTATTCTTCAGATACTCCTCTACGGCAGAGGCCAGACGCTGACCCACGCGCTTCACCATGGCGGTTTGCTCGGCATTGGTTGAAGCCTTGGCGGTCTTCATGTACTCCTTGTACTGCTGCTCACTGAGGCTCAGCACCTGCTCATTATTTACCAGCAGACTCTGTTTGCGCCCGGTGATGGGAACCTTTGACGTGGTGCCACAGCTGACGAGCAGTGCCGTCGCGAGTGTGGCGATTAATAGATTTAGTTTCTTCATTTCTTTGTCAAGTTTGTCTTATTGAAGGCAAAGTTACGAAAAAATGAGAGAAACGCAAAATTTTTTAGTATGCTTTCTCGTGCACACCCTTTACGGCGCGTCCGCTCGGGTCGTTCATATTCTTGAAAGCCTCGTCCCACTCCAGAGCTGTAGCGGTGGAGCATGCCACGCTTGCCTCTGACGGTACGCTGCGTGCTGCCGACTCGCTGGGGAAGTGCTCGGCAAAGATGGAGCGGTAGTAATACTCCTCCTTGTTGCGTGGAGGGTTGATGGGGAAGCGCTCTGCCGCATGAGCCATCTGCTCGTCGGTGACGGCAGCGGCGGTAATCTCCTTCAGGGTGTCAATCCAGGAGTAGCCCACGCCGTCGCTGAACTGCTCCTTCTGTCGCCATGCCACCTCCTCGGGCAGCAGGCTGGCAAATGCCTCGCGCACTATGCGCTTCTCCATGGTCTTGCCCGGACACATCTTTGCCTCGGGGTTGGTGCGCATCGCCACGTCAAGGAACTCCTTGTCGAGGAACGGCACTCTGCCCTCCACGCCCCATGCAGAAAGGCTCTTGTTGGCACGCAGACAGTCATACATGTGCAGCTTGGACAGCTTGCGCACGGTCTCCTCGTGGAAAGCCTGTGCTGACGGAGCCTTGTGGAAGTAGAGGTAACCGCCGAATATCTCGTCGGCACCCTCGCCTGAGAGCACCATTTTGATGCCCATCGACTTGATGACACGCGCCAGCAGATACATAGGTGTGGAGGCGCGCACGGTGGTCACGTCGTATGTCTCAATGTAGTATATCACGTCGCGGATGGCATCGAGGCCCTCCTCTATGGTGTAGTTTATCTCATGGTGCACGGTACCTATGTGGTCAGCCACAAGGCGAGCCTTGGCAAGGTCGGGCGCACCCTTTAGTCCTACGGCAAACGAGTGCAGGCGTGGCCAGTAAGCCTTGGTGCGAGAGTCGTCCTCCACGCGCATCTCGGAGTATTTGCATGCTATGGCGGAGATGACAGACGAGTCAAGGCCTCCCGACAGCAGTACACCGTATGGCACGTCACTCATCAGCTGGCGCTTCACGGCATCCTCCAGTGCATCGTGTATGGCGGCGACGCTTGCGTCGTTGTCCTTCACTGCGTCATAGCTGAACCAGTCGCGTTGGTAATACCTTGTCAGCCTGTAGGGCTTCTCCCCGGCCTTCACTTGTGCAGTATCCTTACTATATACATAGTGTCCGGGGAGGAAAGGCTCATAGTACTCACACTGTCCTTCGAGTGCTTTCAGCTCAGAAGCCACATATACGGTGCCGTCGCTGTCATGTCCTATATAGAGAGGAATGACACCTATAGCGTCGCGTGCTATGAGGAAGGCGTCCTTCTCCTCGTCGTAAAGCACAAAGGCGAAAATGCCGTTAAGTTCCTCAAGGAAGTGGATGCCCTTGTCGCGGTAGAGAGCGAGTATCACCTCGCAGTCGCTGCCGGTCATGAAGTCATACTGCCCGGCGTAGCGTCGGCGTATGTCCTGATGGTTGTATATCTCTCCGTTAACCACCAGCACCTGCTTGCGGTCGGAACTGAAAAGAGGCTGGCCGCCAGACTCGGGGTCAACGATGCTAAGACGCTCGTGGGCGAGGACGGCGGAACCGCCGTAATAGATGCCGCTCCAGTCCGGACCGCGATGACGTATTTTCTGACTCATCTTCAGAGCCTTCTGACGCAGCTGCTGCGTCTGCTCCTTAACATTTAATATTGCTACTATTCCACACATAGTGATTATACAAGTTATGAGTTATGAGTTGTGAGTTATAGACCCACCCCAGCCCTCCCTGTGAGGGAGGGAGCCTGAGTATGGGGGTATTAATTATTAATTATGCATTATTAATTATATCATTATTAATTAGGAACTGTGTTCTATATAGTCGATGAAAGCCTGGTTTACCATGCGTATTCCGCCCGGAGTGGGGTAGTTGCCTGTGAAGTACCAGTCGCCTGTATGGTGCGGACATGCCTGACGCAGTCCCTCGATGCTTTGGAATACCAGTTCGATGGGCGTATGCATATTCTCCGGCCGTAGCATCTCCACTATCTTGCGGTTTATCTCTTCCACGGAGAACGGGGCGTATATCTTTCTTACATGGTTAACCTGCGGCTGCTCCTTGCAGGCATTATATACATCGGTGACGAGCTGCTCCATGCCGCGTTCCCTTATCAGTGCCATGGCAGCGCGGAAGGCGCACAGTTCCTCAAGGTGTGACATATCTATGCCATAATAGTCTGGGTAGCGTATCTGTGGAGAACTTGATACCATCACTATCTTCTTTGGATGCAGGCGGTCAAGAATCTTGAAAATGCTCTCCTTCAGCGTCGTGCCTCGCACTATGGAGTCGTCTATTATCACCAGGTTGTCTTTGTAAGGCGTTAGTGAGCCGTAGGTGATGTCATACACGTGGGCGGCGAGGTCGTTGCGCTCTGCGCTGTCACTTATGAAGGTACGCAGCTTAATGTCCTTCCATACCACCTTCTCAGTACGCACTTGCGGGTAAATCTTCCTTATGCCATCGGTCATGCCGTAGAAGGCGGTCTCGGCGGTGTTTGGAATGTATGAGAATACGGTGTTGGCGGTGTCGCCGTCAATGGCCTTGATAATATCCGGGGTGAGCTGTTCGCCGAGACGCTTACGCTCGCGATAGATGTCGCTGTCGCTGCCGCGGCTGAAGTATATGCGCTCAAAACTGCAGGCAGTGCAGGCGGTACTCTCTGTTATCTGACTTTGTTTTATGCGTCCGCTCTTATTGACTATAATTGACTGTCCCGGTTGTAGCTCCTTTATGTCATTCACCTCAAGGTCAAACGTTGTCTGTATGACAGGGCGCTCGCTTGCCACTACCACCACCTCGTCGTCAGTATAGTAGAAGGCGGGACGTATGCCCCAAGGGTCGCGTACGCAGAACATCTCGCCAGAGCCTGTCAGTCCACACATCACATAGCCGCCGTCAAAGCGAGGCATAGTGGTCTTCAGTACGTTAGCCATATCAACGTGCTCGTCTATGTATCGCGTTATGTCAGCGCCCTCCAGTCCCAGTTCCCATGCCATGGCATAGAGTCGTTCCACCTCGCGGTCCAGGCGATGGCCCATCAGCTCGAGGGTGATGTAGGCGTCGCCGTAAACGCGCGGTGACTGCCCCTGCGCCGTGAGGTAGCGGAACACCTCATCAATGTTGGTCATGTTGAAATTGCCGCACAGGGCGAGGTTGCGCGCCCGCCAGTTGTTGCGGCGCAGGAAGGGGTGGACATATTGCAGTCCGCTCCTGCCCGTGGTGGAGTAGCGCAGGTGTCCCATGAAGAGCGATGCCTCCTCGGCGGCGGTGCCCTGAGTGACGCGGCCGAACACCTCGGTGATGGCATCCTTGCCCTCGGCACGTTCGCGGAACATATACTCCTCGCCGGCCGGAGCGTCAAGACATACGAACGCCATGCCGGCACCCTCCTGGCCGCGGTTGTGCTGCTTCTCCATCATAAGGTAGAGCTTGTCAATGCCGTAGCGGCGCGAGCCATACTTCTCGCGGTAATACTCCAGCGGCTTAAGCAGGCGTATCATAGCCACGCCGCACTCATGCTTCAGTTGTTCCATCTATACATGCTTTAATGAACGACATAAACAACGGATGCGGATGCAGCACCGTTGACGAATATTCAGGGTGGAACTGTGTTCCGATGTACCAGCGGTGTGACGGCAGCTCCACAATCTCCACAAGCCCCGTCTGCGGATTGATGCCGGCGCAGCGCATACCGTGGCCCTCAAAGTCGCCCTTGTAATCGTTGTTGAACTCATAGCGGTGGCGGTGACGCTCTCTTATCAGGCTCTTGCCGCCGTAAGCCTGGAGGGTCTTGCTGCCTTCGGCTATCTTGCACTCGTATGCACCGAGACGCATGGTGCCGCCCATCTGCTTTATGCTCTTCTGCCCCTCCATTATGTCAATGACGTTATGTGTGGTGGCGGCATCCATCTCGCTGCTGTTCGCATCAACATAGCCCAGCACGTTACGTGCGAACTCTATCACCATCATCTGCATACCGAGACATATACCGAAGGCTGGCACGTTATGTGTGCGGCAATACTCCGCCGCCAATATCTTGCCCTCGGTGCCGCGTGCTCCGAAACCGGGGCATATCACAGCTCCTGCCATGCCACGCAACTTCTCCTCTACGTTGTCGGCTGTCAGACCTTCACTGTTAATGAAGTGGGTCTTCACCTTGCGGTCGTTATATGTGCCGGCGTGCGCCAGACTCTCAAGTATGCTCTTGTATGCGTCCTGCAGGTCATACTTGCCCACGAGGGCTATGTCAAGTACCTCCGTTGCGTGTTTCCTGCGCTCAAGGAAGTTGCGCCATGGACCCAGTTCTGGCGTTACCCCGGGCTGCAGTCCCATCTTCGTGAGGATGATGGCATCCAGTCCCTGCCGCTGCATATTGACGGGTACCTCGTAGATGCTGGGCATATCCTGACTCTGTATCACGGCCTTTATGTCCACGTTACAGAAGTGCGCCACCTTCTTGCGCAGCTCGTCGCCCAGCTCATGCTCGGTGCGCAGCACCAGCACCTCAGGCTGTATGCCCAGTCCCTGCAGTTGCTTCACGCTTGTCTGCGTGGGCTTCGTCTTCAGCTCGCCGGCGGCGGCGAGGTATGGCACGTATGTGAGGTGTACGTTAAGAGCCCTCTCAGGTCCCAGTTCCCATCGCAGTTGTCTTATTGCCTCAAGGAAAGGCTGGCTCTCGATGTCGCCGATGGTACCGCCAATCTCTGTGATAACGAAGTCAGGTTCGCGTGTGTCATCATGCATTATCCTTCGTTTAATCTCATCGGTGATGTGGGGTACCACCTGTATAGTCTTTCCGAGGTAGTCGCCGCGCCGTTCGCGGTTGATGACACTCTGGTATATGCGTCCAGTGGTGACACTGTTGTTGCGTGTGGTCTCAATACCCGTGAAGCGTTCGTAGTGTCCCAAGTCGAGGTCGGTTTCCATGCCGTCGGCGGTTACGTAGCATTCGCCGTGCTCGTAGGGGTTGAGCGTGCCGGGGTCTATGTTGATGTATGGGTCAAACTTCTGTATGGTGATGTTGTAGCCCCTTGCCTGCAGCAGTTTGCCGAGTGATGCGGAGATGATGCCCTTGCCGAGTGATGAGGCTACGCCTCCAGTTATGAATATGTACTTGGTGTCTGTCATTATTTTATTTATGTATATATTCTCAATCTTTCATTTTTTCCCTTATGTGTTCCTCATACTCCGCTATCTCGCGCTCGCCTATGTGAGCCAGTCCATAGTGCTCGTCATGCTGGGAGAAGTCAAGTCCTACCTTCTCGCTGTATGCCGATACGCGCATGGGTAGCAGCTGGTCTATAAGCCAATAGCCTATCCAGCTCATTATAAATGTATAGACAAAGACTATCACGATGGCGAGCAGGTGATACAAGAAGATCACGAAACCATCCCATGTGCCGGCTATCAGTCCCTCTTGTATGAATATGCCTGTGAGCACGGTGCCGAATATACCGCCCGTGCCGTGGGTCGGGAATACATCCAGAGCGTCATCGATTCTTGTGTGGGAACGCCAGTAAACGGCTATGTTGCATATTAAGGTTATGATGAATGCAATGAAGATACTCTGTCCCGCAGTGACGTATCCCGCTGACGGGGTGATGGCCACCAGGCCTACCACGCAGCCCACGGCGGCTCCCATGGCTGACGGTTTGCGGCCGCGCAGACAGTCAAAGAATATCCATGTCATCATGGCGGTGGCCGATGCCGTATTGGTGTTAAGGAAAGCCTTTACCGCCTGTCCGTCTGCGTGTAGTGATGAACCGGCGTTGAATCCGAACCATCCTAACCAGAGCATCGCCGCACCGAGCAATACGAAGGGGATGTTGGCTGGCTCGCTCTTCGCTGTGCTGCGTCTGCCGAGGAAGATGGCTCCTGCCAGGGCAGCCACACCTGAGGAGGCGTGAACCACTATGCCACCGGCAAAGTCAACGACACCCCAGCGCATGAACAGTCCCTCGGGATGCCATGTCATGTGTGCCAACGGACAGTATATCACAAAGAAGAAGAACATCATGAAGAACAGGTAGGCTGAGAACCTCACGCGCTCTGCGAAGGAGCCTGTTATGAGCGACGGTGTGATGATGGCGAACTTCATCTGGAACAGAGCATAGAGCGCCAGCGGTATGGTCGCGCCGCCGAGCACGTTGCCTGCAGGAGTGGTGTAAACGGCTCCTCCCACGCCGTGGAACATGGGGAAGGTCAGCGGCGAGCCTATCACGCCCCCTATATCATCGCCGAAACATAGGGAGAAACCAATCACCACCCACAGAACAGATATCAGTCCCATTGCGATGAATGATTGCAGCATCGTGGAGATGACGTTCTTCGCTCCTACCATGCCTCCATAAAAGAATGACAATCCGGGAGTCATCATTAATACAAATATGGTGGCGGTTATAAGCCATGCCACGTCAGCCGCTGACACTTGAGACCAGTCGCACTCAAATGTCGGCTCGCCGACAAACAAACCCGCTATGGCAATCAGTGTCATTGCCGTCATCAGCGTTATCCATCTTTTCTTAATCATATCTACCTTTTGTTATCACAATCATTGAATCTTGGTGCAAAATTAATACAAAATGTCAAAATATACCGCAAAAACATAACTTTTTGTAATTATAATTTTTACTAAACTATCAATCTGTAAACAAAATGCAATGAAAGAGATGTTTTCGTTTACAGATTGTCCGAATAATCCACTTATTCGTTACAAAGTGTCACAGACGAAGAAAAATAACTAAAAAAGTGTTAGAAAATTATTGTTATTTCAAACTATTTGTATAATTTTGCAACCGAAAACCAGAAAAAAGAAAGTAAAAGTAAGGATAATATGACAATGTGTATTAAAAAACAAGGTGGACTTTATCAAAGCAGTTATGAGCACGATGCCTGCGGTGTGGGCATGGTGGTGAACATACATGGAGGAAAGAGCCACGAGTTGGTTGACAATGCGCTGCGTGTATTGGAGAACATGGAGCACCGTGGCGCTGAGACGCGTGACAAGACCGGCGATGGTGCCGGCATCATGGTGCAGATACCGCATGAGTTTATATTGCTCCAGGGAATACCGGTGCCTGAGAAGGGACGCTATGGTACGGGACTCATCTTCTTGCCAAAAGACGAGGCACGCCAGCAGGATATTCTTGCTGTGTTGGTGCAGGAGGTAGAGAAGGAAGGTCTCGGTCTGATGCCCCTGCGTGACGTGCCGACAAACCCTGAGGCTCTTGGCGTGGCTGCGCGTGAGGTGGAGCCGGTCATAAAGCAGGTGTTTGTGACGGGAGCGGCTGATGAGCAGTTTGAGCACCTGGACCGTATATTGTATAAGGTAAGAAAAAGGATTGAGAACAAGGTTTCGGATGAGGATTTCTATATCTGTTCATTGTCAACGCGTAATATAATATATAAAGGTATGTTGACGAGTGGACAGTTGCGCCGCTACTTCCCAGACCTGTCAAATCCTTACTTCACCAGTGGCTTGGCATTGGTGCACTCACGTTTCTCTACCAACACATTCCCTCAGTGGAAGTTGGCGCAGCCGTTCCGCCTCTTGGCGCATAACGGTGAGATAAACACCATACGCGGTAACCGCGGATGGATGAAGGCTCGTGAGAGTGTGCTTAACAGCGAGGCTCTGGGCGATATCAGTGACCTGCGTCCTATAGTACAGGAGGGAATGAGTGACTCTGCGAGCCTTGACAACGTGTTTGAGTTCCTTACAATGAGCGGACTGTCACTGCCACAGGCTATGGCGATACTTGTGCCAGAGTCGTTTAATGACAAGAACCCTATATCTGAGGACTTGAAGGCTTTCTATGAGTATCACTCTATATTGATGGAGCCATGGGATGGTCCTGCTGCACTGTTGTTCAGCGATGGTCGCTATGCCGGCGGTATGCTTGACCGTAACGGTCTTCGTCCGTCACGCTATACCATCACGCGTCAGGGCATGATGGTGGTGGCATCTGAGGCGGGAGTGATGAGCTTTGACCCTGCCGACGTGGTAAGCAAGGGCCGTCTGCAGCCAGGTAAGATACTGCTTGTTGACACAGAGGAAGGCAAGATATATTACGATGGCGAGATAAAGGAGCAGTTGGCAGGTGCACACCCTTACCGTGAGTGGCTGTCCACCAACCGTATTCAGTTGGAGAAGTTGAAGAGCGGACGTAAGGTTGACAACTCTGTGTCTGACTACGGACGCAAGCTGCGTATGTTCGGTTTCGGACAGGAGGATATTGACAAGACCCTCGTGCCTATGGCTACTGCAGGACAGGAGCCTGTAGCTGCTATGGGTAATGATACTCCGCTGGCTGTCATCAGTGACCGCCCGCAGGTGTTCTTCAACTATTTCCGTCAGCAGTTTGCACAGGTCACAAACCCTGCCATCGACCCTATACGTGAAGAACTGGTGATGAGTCTTACAGAGTATATAGGTGCGGTGGGCACCAACATCCTTACACCTGACGAGAAGAACTGCAAGATGGTGCGTCTGCCGCAGCCTGTGCTTACCAACACTCAGCTTGACATACTGTGTAACATAGGTTATAAGGGCTTTAAGACAAGGAAGCTCTCTATGCTCTTCGACAAGGAGAAAGGCGAGGAGGGACTGCGCGAGGCTATAGATACACTGTGCAAGGAGGCAGAGGCTTCGGTAGATGACGGAGTGAACTATATCATCCTTACCGACCGTGACGTTGATGAGCAGCATGCTGCCATCCCGTCTCTTCTGGCAGTGTCTGCCGTACACCACTATCTGATAAGTGTTCAGAAGCGTGTGCAGACGGCCTTGATAGTAGAGAGTGGTGAGATACGTGAGGTTATGCACGCTGCTTTGTTGCTTGGCTATGGTGCCAGCGCCATCTGCCCTTACATGACTTTCGCCGTGCTTGATGACCTCGTAAGGCATGGCAAGATACAAGAGGAGTATGCCACGGCCGAGCACAATTACATAAAGGCGGTTGACAAGGGCTTGAAGAAGATAATGTCAAAGATGGGTATCTCCACCATACGCTCATATCGTGGTGCCAAGATATTTGAGAGCATAGGTCTCAGTGAGGAACTGCTGCGCAGGTACTTCGGTACGGAGGTAAGTACCATTGGTGGTATAGGCTTGCGTGATATAGCCCGTGATGCGGCGAGACTGCACAGTGAGGCTTACTCGCTTAAGACTGACAGTGATGCATCGCTCCTGTCTGATAACGGACTGTTCTCTTATCGTAAGGACGGCATAAAGCACGCATGGAACCCCGACACCATCGCCAACCTGCAGATAGCCACCCGTCTTGGTTCATACGCCAAGTTCAAGGAGTGGGCTAAGATGGTAGATGAGAAGGAGAGTCCGCTGTTCATACGTGACTTCTTCGGTTTCAAGAAGGCTGCCAAGCCACTGTCTGTTGACGAGGTGGAGCCGATTGAGTCAATAGTGAGACACTTCGTCACTGGCGCCATGTCATTCGGTGCACTTAGCATAGAGGCCCATGAGGCTCTGGCGCTTGCCATGAACAAACTTGGTGCGCGCAGCAATACCGGTGAGGGCGGTGAGGACAACGCACGTTACCATACTGAGGTTGACGGTGTGAGTCTGTCAAGTAAGACCAAGCAGGTGGCCAGCGGACGCTTTGGTGTCACTGCCGAGTATCTGGTCAATGCAGAGGAGATACAGATTAAGGTGGCACAGGGAGCCAAGCCTGGTGAGGGCGGACAGCTGCCGGGCTTTAAGGTCAACGAGGTGATAGCCAAGACGCGTAACGCCATACCCGGCATATCGCTCATATCGCCGCCGCCACATCATGATATATATAGTATTGAGGACCTGGCGCAGCTTATCTTCGACTTGAAGAACATCAACCCTACAGCAGCCGTTTCAGTGAAGCTCGTGGCTGAGAGCGGAGTGGGTACCATAGCAGCAGGTGTGGCAAAGGCAAAGGCCGACCTCATCGTCATCAGTGGTGCAGAGGGAGGCACGGGAGCCTCACCAGCGTCATCAATGCGCTTTGCCGGCATCTCACCAGAGATAGGACTGGCAGAGACACAGCAGACACTCGTAAGAAACGGACTGCGTAATCAGGTGCGCCTGCAGACTGACGGCCAGCTGAAGACCGCTCGCGATGTCATCATTATGGCAATGCTCGGTGCTGATGAGTTCTCATTTGGCACACTGCCGCTCATAGTTCTCGGCTGTGTCATGATGCGTAAGTGTAACACTAACACCTGTCCGGTGGGCGTGGCTACTCAGGACGAGAGACTGCGTGCACACTTCAGGGGACGTGCTGAGTATGTGGTAAACTTCTTCACCTTCCTTGCCGAGCAGGTACGTGAATACCTGGCAGAGATAGGTGTTAAGAGACTGAAGGACATCATCGGTAGGACAGACCTCATCGAGGTACAAGCTGCCGCTGATGGTACCAAGCAGGCCACGATGGACTTCTCTCGTCTGCTCTATCAGGAGACATCCGCCCACGGCACCCAGCTCTATTGGGACAGAAGCGGATTTACCGAGGTAAGCAATGTGAAGGACGAGGCTATCATACGTATGGCTGCTCCTGCCTTAGACAACAAAGAGGAGGTGAGCCTCGACTATACTATATGTAATGTGGACCGTGCCGTGGGTACCATGCTCGCTGGTGAGATAGCCCGCCGATATGGTGAAGAGGGACTGCCCGACGGATGCATATCACTCAAGTTCAGAGGTTCGGCAGGCCAGTCTTTCGGTGCTTTTGCAGTCAAGGGAATGAGTATGCTGCTTGAAGGCGAGGCCAACGACTACTTCGGCAAGGGCTTGTCTGGCGGACGCATCAGCATCATGCCGCCGTCACGCAGTAATGATGACTTCCGTGCGGAGGACAACATCATAGCAGGCAACACCGGACTGTACGGCGCCACCAGCGGTGAGCTTTATGTCAACGGCCGTGTGGGCGAGCGTTTCGCAGTGCGTAACAGCGGTGCCATAGCGGTGATAGAGGGAGCCGGTGACCATTGCTGTGAGTATATGACAGGCGGCAGGGTAGTGGTGCTCGGTGCCACAGGCCGTAACTTCGCCGCGGGTATGTCGGGTGGCGTGGCATACGTGTATGACCCCAAGCATACGTTTGACTACTTCTGTAACATGGACATGGTAGAGCTGACACTTGTGGAGGATAACGTAAGCCGTAAGGAGCTGCTTGAGCTGATACGCCAGCACTACCTGCATACTGGCAGTGCGCTTGCCGGTCGTATGCTTGATGACTGGAACCGTTACGTTGGTGACTTCATACAGGTGACACCTATTGAGTACAAGCGTGTGCTTCATGAGGAGCAGATGGCTAAGCTGCGCGAGAAGATTGACGCAGTGAGCCGTGATTATTAATCGTTGAATATAATTCATATAAGATAATTATGGGAAATCCTAAAGCATTTCTTACCGTGCCTCGTAAGGAGGCTGGATACAGACCTGTTAACGACCGCATACATGACTTCGGCGAGGTGGAGCAGACGCTCAACACGCGCGACCGTCAGGAACAGGCATCACGCTGCATGGACTGCGGAGTGCCGTTCTGCCACTGGGCTTGTCCTCTGGGCAACAAAGACCCTGAGTGGAATGACGCCCTTTACCACGGTGAGTGGGAGAAGGCATACAAGATACTGAGAAAGACCAATCCTTTCCCTGAGTTCACCGGACGCATCTGTCCAGCATTGTGTGAGAAGGCTTGTGTACTTTACCTTACCACCGGCGAGGCTGTCACAAACCGTGAAAACGAGTGCGCCATAGCAGAGCGTGCATATCAGGAGGGATACGTAACAGTGAGACGTCCACAGCATGGAGACAAGCGCGTGGCAGTGATAGGCGCAGGTCCTGCCGGACTTGCAGTGACTGAGAAACTTAACCAGAAGGGATACGTGGTCACTGTGTTTGACAAGAACGAGGCGGCTGGCGGACTGTTACGCTACGGCATACCAAACTTCAAGCTTAACAAGAGTGTCATAGACCGCCGCATCAGTATCATGGAACAGGAGGGCGTGACGTTCAAGTATGGTGAGCAGATAGACGATGTAAGCGCGATAGCAGCTGACTATGACGCAGTAGTCATAGCTACCGGTACTCCGACAGCCCGTAACCTCAATGTCCCAGGTCGTGAGCTTAAAGGCGTACACCTTGCCCTTGAGCTGCTCTCACAGCAGAACCGTGTGCTGGCCGGTGCGGAGTTCTCAAAGGAGGAGCGTGTCACTGCAAAAGGAAAGAATGTGCTTGTGATAGGCGGCGGAGATACTGGCAGCGACTGCATTGGCACGGCCCACCGTCAGGGATGCAAGAGCGTGACGCAGATAGAGATAATGCCCAAACCACCGGTAGGACACAACGCAAACACTCCATGGCCTAACTGGCCGGTAATACTCAAGACCACGTCGTCGCATGAGGAGGGCTGTACCCGTCGTTGGAATATCAACACGCTGGAGTTCATAGGCGATGCCGAGGGACGTGTCAGTGCCGTCCGCGTGCAGCCTATAGACTGGAAACCAAACCCTGAAGGCGGCCGCCCCATCATGGTGGAGGCTGGTGAGCCAGAGGAGATAAAGGCAGAACTGGTGCTGCTCGCCATGGGCTTCCTCAAACCAGAGCACCCGGAGTATCCTGACAATGTCTTTGTCTGTGGCGATGCCAAGAGCGGAGCATCACTCGTGGTGCGTGCCATAGCCGGAGGCCTGAAGGCTGCTGATGATGTTGACAAATACCTCTCTCATGATGAGTAAGATAAAGTTCACTAAGATGCACGGCTGCGGTAATGACTACATATATGTCAACGCCATGGAGAATGACATAACAGATCTCTATGCGGCAGCTACGGTCTGGAGCGACCGCCACAAGGGCATAGGCTCTGACGGTCTTGTACTGATAGACAAGGCTACGGTGGAGGGTGCCGACTTCTCCATGCGTATCTTCAATGCTGACGGCTCTGAGGCTATGATGTGTGGCAATGCGTCGCGGTGCATAGGCAAGTATTTGTATGAGCGCGGACTTACCGACAAGACAGAGATAAGCCTGCAGACTCTCTCTGGTATCAAGACGCTGAGGCTCAGCGTAAGTGGCGGCATAGTGGAGAGCGTGACGGTTGACATGCTTGAGCCTGCGTTTGAGGATGAAGAACTGTTTACTGGTTGCGACACACCCATGCAGGGCACGTTCGTCTCAATGGGCAATCCGCATTACGTCATCTTCACCAATACCATAGACCAGGTGGCTGAGCTCGGGCCGGTGCTGGAGCGGCACCAGGCTTTCCCCCAGCGGTGTAACATAGAGTTTGCCCGTGTTGAGCCTGACGGAAAGATACGCACCCGTGTATGGGAGCGTGGCAGCGGAATAACAGAGGCCTGCGGTACGGGAGCTTGCGCCACGGCAGTGGCAGCGGCACTGACGGGCAGGGCTGGCAGGGCGTCACAGATAGTGATGGATGGCGGCACGCTCAGCATAGAGTGGAGCGAGGCTGACAACCATGTATATATGACGGGACCGGCGGAGTTTGTATTTGACGGGGAGATAACAGACCCACCCCAGCCCTCCCTGTGAGGGAGGGAGTACTAAACAACTAAACGACCAAACGACTAAACGACCAAACGACTAAACGACCAAACGACTAAACGACCAAAGACATGGCATTAGTAAACGTACATTTCTTAAACTTGCAGAATAACTACCTGTTTGCTGACATAGCAAAGAAGGTAAACGCATACAAGGTGACGCATCCTAAGGTGGATGTCATATCACTCGGCATAGGCGATGTGACGCAGCCTCTCTGTCCGGCTGTTATAGAGGCCATGCACCGTGCCGCCGACGAGATGGCCACGAGGGAGGGCTTCCGTGGCTACGGGCCGGAGCAGGGCTATGACTTCCTGCGTGAGGCCATACTGAAGAACGACTTCCTGCCGCGCGGAGTGCGCCTTGACATTGACGAGATATTCATCAACGACGGCGCGAAGAGCGACACGGGCAACTTTCAGGAACTGCTCCACTGGGATGACCACATCGGAATGACAGACCCTGTCTATCCTGTATATATCGACTCTAATGTCATGATAGGTCGCTGCGGCTCGCACAAGGAGGACGGCGGATGGTCTAACGTGACCTATATGCCTACCACGGCGGAGAACGGTTTCGTGCCTGAGATACCCAGCGGCCGTCCGCTTGACATCATTTACCTGTGTTACCCTAACAACCCTACGGGTACAGTGATAACGAAGGCGGAGCTGCGCAAGTGGGTCAACTATGCGCTGAAGAACGACGCACTGATACTCTATGACGCGGCGTATGAGGCCTACATACAAGACCCCGACATCCCTCACAGCATATATGAGATACGAGGAGCGAGAAAGTGCGCTGTGGAGTTTCACAGTTTCTCCAAGACGGCAGGTTTCACTGGCATACGCTGCGGCTACACCGTGGTGCCCAAGGAACTAACCCTCTCAGACTTCGACGGCAACCGCATCTCAGCCAACCAGTTGTGGTTGCGCAGGCAGTGCACTAAGTTTAACGGCACCAGTTACATATCCCAGCGCGCTGCCGAGGCCATATACTCTCCTGAGGGCAAGAAGCAGGTGAAGGCGGTGATAGACTATTATATGGAGAATGCCCGCCTTATGCTTACCACTCTGCGCTCACTGGGTTATGAGGTGTATGGTGGCGAGAACGCCCCCTATATCTGGATGAAGACTCCTGGCGGCAAGGGCTCATGGCAGTTCTTTGAGGAGATGCTTTACACTGCTGGTGTGGTGTGTACTCCTGGAGTGGGCTTCGGTCCTTCAGGAGAGGGATACGTGCGCCTCACAGCCTTCGGCACCAGGGAGAACACCGAGGAGGCTCTGCGCAGGATAAAGGAGAAGTTATAGTTCTTATAGTTCTTATAGTACCTATAGTGCCTATAGTGCCTATAGTGCCTATAGTATCTATAGTCCCTATACTATTAATAAAAAAAATAAAAAGATTGATTTTATGGAAAACTTAAGATTTCAGGTAGTAGGTGAGGCTTTCAAGAAGCAGCCTGTTGATGTTCCGGCACCAGCTGAGCGTCCTTCAGAGTTCTTTGGAAAGTATGTGTTTAACAAGCAGAAGATGTTCAAGTATCTGCCTAAGAAGGTATATGACAAGATGCTTGACGTGATAGATAATGGCGCACCGCTCGACCGTGCCACTGCCGACAAGGTGGCTGAGGGTATGAAGAAATGGGCTATGGAACTGGGTGCTACTCACTGCACCCACTGGTTCCAGCCTCTTACCGACACCACGGCAGAGAAGCATGACGCTTTCGTGGAGCATGACTGGAAAGGTGGTATGATTGAGGAGTTTGAGGGCAAGAGCCTCGTGCAGCAGGAGCCTGACGCGTCCTCGTTCCCATCTGGCGGCATACGCTCTACCTTTGAGGCGCGCGGCTACTCTGCATGGGACCCTACGTCTCCTGTCTTCGTCATCGGCGACACGCTGATGATTCCTACCGTCTTCATCTCTTACACAGGTGAGGCACTTGACTATAAGACTCCGTTGCTCAAGGCCCTGAGCGCGGTCAACAAGGCTGCCACGGAGGTGGTGCATTACTTCAACCCCGAGGTGAGGAAGGTCATTTCAAACCTTGGCTGGGAGCAGGAGTACTTCCTCGT
>DFLE01000060.1 GCA_002373375.1 Prevotellaceae bacterium UBA3627 | reverse complement strand
CAAACTTAGAGTCTTAATCCGTTGTCCCAAAAGATAATCCCTGTAATCAGAGCAATCTGTGTAATCCGTCTCAATCCGTTGTACTAAAAGTATAATCCCTGTAATCAGAACAATCTGTGTAATCCGTCTTAATCCGTTGTCCCAAAAGATAATCCTCGTAATCAGAGTAATCTGTGGTCGCTATCACTCCACCAACCACTTGTCTATGGTGCGCGTCTCCTTGGAGAAGTTCACTCCTATTATATATGTATGCTTAGTCCCTCCCTGGTTCTCTCTGGTAGCGAGGGTGTCTCCAAAGAACTGCAGTTGATAGTTCTTGTCTTTTATCTGTTGCAGTGCCTCCTCGGCAGTGCCGTCAAGCTTAAATTCCATGATGTAGCGATACTGCGGTGTCTCTACCAACAGGTCTATGCGTCCGTCGCTGGTATGGTATTCAGTATGTGAGTAGAAGCCCATCATCTTGAACACCACCCACATCATGTTTTGGAAGTGGTTCTCCTTGTCGCCCTTCACACTGTCGTATGGTGCACTGGCAAATAGTGACTTTAGGCGACTGAGGAACTGCTCCGGGTTGCCTGTCTCCACGTCGTCAGAGAATTTCTCTATGTCGAAGACCGAACGTTGTTCACGGTTGTCAAGGTAGAACGGCGCAAGGTATTTTATGAAGCCTTCCTCCACTTCCTCATTAGGGAAGCCGAGGATGTATTTGCCAAATCTTTCCTTGTAGCCCTTGATGGTCAGGTAGCCGCTCTGGTATATCACGGGGATGGGGTTGGTGGACTCTGCGTCTATGCTGTTCAGAACGTCCGCCGTCACCTCTGACTTTGACATATCCTCAAGGTTATAGTGGTGACGGCGCAGCAGCTCAACAAGGTACGTGGGCGTGCCGGTCTCAAACCAATAGCTGCCGAACTCTCTGTTCTTGAACGTATTCAGCACGCTGAAAGGGTTATACATTCCCTTTGCTTTCTGGTGGAAGTGGTAGCCGTCATACATACGGCGCAGCCTGGCTATGCACTCTTCACGCGTCATGTCGTTCTCTTCTGCCAGATGGTCTATCTCCGTGTCAAAGTATGACAGCAGTTCTTCGTCTGATATTCCGCAGATGTCGTAGTACTGTCTGAGCAACGATATGTCCTCAAGGTTGTTCAGGTCGCTGAACACGCTGACCTTGCCGAACTTAGTCACTCCCGTCAGCATGGCGAACTTGATGCAGCCGTCCATGGACTTCAACGCGCCGTAGAAGCCCTTGAGCGTTCCACGGTACTCGTCTTGCAGCTCCTTGTTGCCTATGGCTTGCAGCATGGGCTTGTCGTACTCGTCAACGAGGATTACCACGCGCTGGCCGGTCTTTTCACAGGCACGTCTTATTATGCCCTCAAAGCGTGTGCCGAAACTTTTCTCCCACTCTGCCCTGCCATATTTCTCTTCCTCTATGGACAGGAAGGTGTTTATCTTGTTCTCAAGTGCCTCCTTCGTAGAAAACTTCTCCGTGTTCAGATCAAGGTGCAGCACGGGGTGTACTGCCCAGTCCCAGTCCTCCTTCTGGTCTATCGCCAAGCCCTTGAACAGTTCACGCTTACCTTGAAACAGAGCCTTGATTGTAGAGATAAGTAGCGACTTGCCGAAGCGGCGTGGACGAGAGAGAAAGTAATAACGTCCCTCCGAGACGAGGCGATAAACTTGCTCCGTCTTGTCAACGTAGAGGTAGCCGTCCTTACGGAGGCTCTCAAAGTCTTGTATGCCAATAGGAAGTTTCATATTGCAAAGTTACACTTTTTCCGTGAAACAACAGCGTTTTCCCTCACAAAAAAACTTAATAGAATGAAAAAAGCGGTGCCAGTAGTTTTTCTCACATCGCCACCACACCTATCTGATTAAGGAATGTCAGCGCTATGCCTACAGGGCACACGAACCTCACAAGGAAGTAAAACACGCTGACAGCCCACGGCATCCACTTATACTGTCCGTAAGACTCCAGTTGCCTTACAACCGCCTCACGCGGCATCACCCAGCCCACGACAAGCGATGTCAGGAATGCTCCCGTAGGTAACAGGATGTTTGACGTAAGCGCGTCGAAGTTACTGAACAGGCTCTTGCCCATAACCCCCATCGGCACAGGTCCCATGCTCAACGCACTAAGTATTCCAACGACGCAGCAGATGACAGTAATGCAGGTTGCAGCATGCCACCGCTTAATCTTCAGTTCCTCGGAGAGCAGTGAGGTACCTATCTCATGCATGGAGATAGTAGAAGTAAGCGCCGCCAGCGTGAGCAGAGAGAAGAAGAGTATCGCCACACCGTATGCCACGCCATGCGGGAATGCCTGTGTGAACACATTTGGCAATGTGAGGAATATGAGGTTAGGACCAGCATCTGGTTGCACGCCCACGGAGAATGCCGCGGGGAATATCATCAAGCCCGCCATGACAGCCACGCCACAGTCTATGGCAGCTATCTGAGCAGAAGAGCGCAACAGGTTTGCCTTGTCATCAAAATATGCCGCGTATGTACACAGGCACGCCGTACCGAGACTGATGGAGAAGAAAGCCTGTCCCAGAGCCTCAAACACCACCTTGCCGGTAATCTTTGAGAAATCAGGATAGAAAAGGAACTCCACGCCGCGCCACGCACCGGGCAATGAACAAGACGCAAAGATTATCACCACAAGCAGAATGAAGAGCATAGGCATCATAAGCTTTGACGCTTTCTCTATGCCTCCCCTGACACCACGAATGATGATAGTATGAGTAAGGAGTATAAACACTATCGACATAAGCGATGGTATCCAGGGATTATTGACGAGGTTGTCGAAGTTACTGCTAATGGCAGCTGCGTCTCCAAGCACATTGTCGCTCACAGCCAACAGCAGATAATAGACACACCACCCTGCCACCACACTGTAGAAGCCCAGTATTATGATAGAGCATATCATACCCAACACACCTATGGCGCCCCATGACTTACGGTTGCCTGCCTTTATATAGGCGCGCATGGAATTAGTACCGGCGTTACGTCCTACCACAAACTCACTCATCATACCCGGCAGCCCCAGAAGCAGGGTGCAGGCAACGTAAACCAGTATGAACGCAGCACCGCCATTCTCACCCGTGGTGGTAGGGAAACGCCATATATTACCCAGTCCCACGGCAGAACCGGCAGTAGCAAGTATAAGTCCTATGCGGGACGCAAATTTCGTGTTTGCCATTTCTTTTATTTTGTTTAATTTGCAAAAGTAAATAAAAATGTTTAATTTTGCGAGCGATTACACAAGAAAAAGATGTCTTACTGTATAAAAAAATATCCTTTCTCTTGTCTGTTGGCTGTCACTATATGGATTGTCTGCCTGATACCAGTCCCTGAGACGCCGCTCAATGAGATTAATTTCATTGATAAGTGGACACATTTTGTGATGTATGGTACATTTACCATCGTAATATGGTGGGAATACCATCGCAACCACACTGACAGCCGTAATGGCAAGCGTCTGGTTACATACGGTATTGTTTGTCCCATCATCATGGGTATATTGATAGAGCTGGCACAGGCATACCTCACCACATGCAGGTCGGGCGACTGGTTTGATGCCGTATGCAACAGCATAGGAGTATTGTTAGGTTCGCTGGCCGGCTACCTTATTTGGAGAAAGAGAAGATGAAGGTACTGATACTTAGCACATACGAGAGAAGCGGCGGCGCGGCGATAGCCGCCTCACGTCTGCTCCACGCACTACGCAAGAACAGAGTTGACGCCACCATGCTGTGCCGCAAGAACATATCATGGGGGCCTCAACGACTACGCAAGCAGTCGTGGAGCAGTATATGGGAGCGCACCGTGATATTCTGCAGGAACGGTTTCAACAGAAAGGAGTTGTGGGCTACTGACATTGCCCTCTGCGGACAAGACATAACGAAGACTAAAGAATACAAGGAAGCCGACGTCATTCACCTGCACTGGGTGAACCAAGGATTCCTGTCGCTTAGCACCATAGAAAAGATAGTCAAGAGCGGGAAACGCGTGGTGTGGACTATGCACGATGCATGGAACACCATGGGGGCATACCACCTGTCCATACAACGCAAGGACACGCCATTGGAACAGTGGATGCTACAACGCAAACAACGGCTATATGCCCTTGGAGGCATTCAATTCGTGACGTGCAGCAAGTGGCTCATGAGCGAGGTGAAGCAGTCACAGCTAATGCACGACTTGCCTGTAACCAGCATTCCAAACCCCATAGACACAGAGCTGTTCCAGCCCGTCACACACACCGGCAGACGCAGAGTGCTGTTCGTGGCACAAAAGGTTGACAACCCCATGAAGGGCGTGCAGTATCTGAAAGAGGCGGCAGCGATGCTTGATGACGTGGAGGTCGTGGCACTGGGACGTGACATCCCTTATGTGAGCAGCGAGGAGGAAATGGCGAAACTGTATGCCTCAATGGATGCCTTTGTGCTGCCATCGCTGTCAGAGAACCTGCCTAATACCATAATGGAGGCTATGGCGTGCGGCACACCATGCGTAGGTTTCAACGTGGGCGGCATACCCGAGATGATTGACCACAAGGTAAACGGCTACGTGGCACGTTACAAGGATGCAGCCGACCTTGCCGAAGGCATCAGGTATGTACTTGCCGACCATGACCGCCTCGGTGCGGCAGCAAGAGAGAAGGTGCTGCATGAATACAGCGAGGAAAGCGTAGCAAGACGTTATATAGAGATTTACAAAGGTACAGACATATAAATGAAGAAGATACTCAACATATTCCGCATATACCCGGGCGAGAGACGGGAGACACTGACAGCCCTCGTATTCTTCACGATACTCAACGTGCTCAGCGTGGTAAAGTATTGGGACGGACTGAAAGCATCTGACGGAACCAAGTGGGCTGCATTCTCCAAAGGATGGCACCTGTCAGGCTTCGATCCCATCACATATAGTGTGGTGACAGATTGGGGCATAGGCTATAACATATACCGCCACCCCTTGCTGGCTTATTTCCTGTGGCCTCTGAGCAAACTCAACGAGGCACTGATATGGCTGACGGGATACAACTTTGCCCTGCTGCTGGTAGCCTTGTTGCTGGTGACCTGTGCCACCTACGCCGCTTTGTTCATAAACCGCATACACCGTCGTGTAATAGGATTGGAACGCACTGAGGGCGCGGTGCTCACTCTGCTCACCTACTCTTTTGCCCACGTGATGCTGGCAAGCATGGCACCCGACCACTTCATCATGTCCATGTTCTGCCTCACGCTGACTCTTTATCTCTGCGGCATGAAACTGAAGCGTGGCTCCGCTATGAACATGTGGCAGACTATTGTCATGTTCATACTTACAGCAGGGGTTTCACTAAACAACGGACTAAAGATATTCCTTGCAGCCATGGTCACAAGACGCAAAAGGTTCTTTGAATGGCGCTATCTGCTCTTTGCAATAGTGTTGCCCTCCGCACTGATATGGGGCAGCGCCCGATGGAGCTACAAGCAATTCGTATGGCCTAAGGAGATGACCAGAAAGGAGAAGACTGCAAAGGCTTTTGAGAAACGCATAGAGAGAAACTTCAACAATATATGGAATGCCGAGGAGGCCAAGTGGAATAAGAATGACTCTGCAAAGATAAAGGCACGCCAAAAGGAAATAAGGGATAGCATCAGGCATGCACTGATAGTGAAGAAGGCACGACGCTGGCGCTCCAGCGCTACCTACAAGCACTCGGGCAAGCCCATGGCTGAAGGAGAATTCTCTAAGTGGACAGACATCACCACCTCACGTTGGGACGTAGCAGTAGAGAGCTTGTTCGGCGAAGGTATCATGCTGCATGAAGATTACCTGCTGGGCGATGTGCTGGTCAACAGACCTGTGATAGTACGTTACCACAACTGGGGTAACTATATTGTGGAGGGACTACTCGTCATCCTGTTCCTGGCTGGTATATGGTACGGATGCCGGCAACTGTTCCTATGGACTGCCATGTCATTCTTCATCATGGACATGCTGCTGCACATGGGACTGGGCTTCGGCATCAATGAGTTGCCGATAATGTCGGCACACTACCTGTTTGTCTTACCTATAGCAATGGCATATCTGCTGAAAGCGTTGACACCACGCTGGCGCAAGAGACTGACATGGGCAACAGGAGCCGTCGCACTATACATAACAGTGTGGAATATATCTTTACTTGTGGAATATCTGTTTATCTTATAAAATGCGAAGGAAGTATTCTACAGTCTTAATAGTATTGCTGGGACTGCTGATATTCAGCAGTCTGAACCTGCTGATGGTATATACTGCTCCTGAGGTATGGACCAACAAGCATGTGGGACCATGGTCTGCCTTCCACAAGGGATTTACGTTCTCAGGCTTTGACCAATTTACGTATATTGTAATATCTCAATTCAGGCCTCTTTACGTACACCTGCGCCACCCCGCTCTGCTTTACTTCGTATGGCCCTTGTCCGAACTTAACGATTGGCTGAAAGACGAGTACGGAATAAACTGCGCCATATATATCGTTGCCGTAGTGTGGACTCTTATCGGCACTCTGTCGTGGACGTTGCTGTATAAGATATTCCGCAAGATTATAGGACTTAGCCTATGGGAAAGTCTTTTGCTGAACGTGTTTTTCTACTCTTTCGCACACGTTATGATTGCCATGTTCGTGCCAGACCACATGCTGCTGACCATGACCACCCTGTTCTTGATGCTCTATCTTACCGGACGTACCGCGCAACAAGGCAAGGCCATCGCCACATGGAAGGCTCTACTGCTATATTTCATCGGCACTGGCATTTCTACCACCAACGCTATAAAGATATGGATGATAGACATCGCAGGCAGATGGAGGCGCAGAGATTTCATGCCTATAGTGAGACACAGTCTGCTATACCTACTCCCCACCCTGCTGCTCACATGGATATACTACTATCAGGAGACAACCGCCAACGTGGAGGAGCAGCGTTTCCAGAGACGCATAGAGGCAAGAGCGCAGACCAAAGACAGCGTGGCCTATGAGAAGAAAAAGGAGGAGGGGCGGCGCAAGATAGCGTTGCGTGAGGACAAGCAACTGATAGACAGTCCTCTGTTTGAGTGGACCGACATGTCCATACCTATCATCCCTACACTGATTGAGAACATTTACGGCGAGGGATTCCAACTGCACGAGGACTACCTGCTGCACGACGCCAACGAGTCAGGGGAGCGCCCGGTAATAGTGAGATACAGCAGATGGTATAACTACATCATAGAACTTGTCTTGCTGTTTATCTTCGCCGCTGGCATCATCGCCGGACGCAGAGAACGTTTCCTATGGATGTGCATGCTGCCGTTCCTTTTCGATATGTTACTGCACGTAGTGCTGCGCTTCGCCCTAACCGACGTGTACATCATGACCGCCCACTGGGCAGTGGTCATCCCCGTGGCCGTGGCATATCTGATAAAGGCAGCAAAAGCAAAACCGCGACTTCGGGTGACGCTACTAACTACTGTGGTATCATTGACCGTATTTCTATGGTGGCACAACCTGTCACTCTTGATTTCGCATATATTCAGTAAATGATGAATAAAAATAAACACGCATACTACTTTCTGTTTTTCCTCAGGTAATCTATTGACTCACGTAATATAACGGCTCCGCTGAGATAAGTTATTCCTATATAAAGCGTCGCGGCAATTACTATCTTCGCCACAAATGATATATACACATTGTCTATCGGCGACGTCATATACCACGTGGCCGTCACCACGCTCGCGGCAAACAGGAAGAACGGCGACACATCCTTCAGCACCGCAAGGAATGACAGGCGCACTATCCTCCATGCGAACCACTGCCACACGAGAAGCCACGCCACATTTATCAATATGAAATAAGCAATCATATAATATATGCCGAATGACCGCATGGCGTAGAGTCCTATCCACACCAATACACATAACGATACCGTGCAGAAGAGGTTGACACCCGACCTGCCCCTGCTGATGGCCAGACGACTATACAAATCGGTAATGGGGACGAAGGCTCCGTGCAGACACAGCATAGAGAGCAGCAGCGCACTGTCAGCCCATTTCTCACCTACGGTCATGAGAATGAAGTCACGCGACACGATGGCAAGCCCCAGCATACACGGGAAACTGACAAAGGAGGCGAAGCGCAGCATCTTGCGGAACACCGCGCGGTATCGTGCGTCGTCGTCAGCCACCTGTGCCAAGACAGGGTGTGAAACGCTGCTCATCATTCCGTTGATAGTGTTAGAGGCCATGTCGTTCCACTTACGCGCGTTGCTGTATAGTCCCGTCGTGTGAGCACCGTAATAATGGCCTAAGAGGAAAGAGAACACATGAGTGTTGAGCTGACCGAACAGCCCCGTAAGCAAAATCTTACCTGAGAAACCGAACATACCGAAAGCCGGCCGCAGGTCTATGCGCATCGTGGGCCGCCACGGCGACACATACCAGTCACAGACCATCACTATGGTGACAAACAGCATTGGCTGCAAGGCCAGTCCCCAGTAGGCGTAGCCCACGAACGCCACAAGCACGCCCACGGTATTCGACAACACCAAGGCCACCAGTCCTATGATACTTGTCTGCTTTACCATCAGATGACCGTTGAGATAAGCGCGCTGCACGGTACCGAGTGAGTTGATAACGAAGCCGATGAAGATAAACCGCGCCAGCGTGGTCAGCTCTGCGTCGTGGTTAAACTCCGCAATAAAAGGGGAGGCGAACCATAATATGACATACATAACGAGACTGACTGTGATGTTGAACCAGAACACGGAGTTATACTCCTCATGCGTAGGTTCCTTCTTGTTTATCAGCGCGGCAGTGAAGCCACTGTCCTGTATGCAGGTGGCTATATTGGAATATATAAGGAGTACCGCCACCTTGCCATAGTCGGCAGGCGTCAGTATGTTAAGCATTATGAGTCCCAGTAATGCGCCGATTACCTGCATGGCACCATTGCCCAATCCCCCCCAGATGAGCCCTTTCGCTGTTTTTTCCTTTAGTTCACTGCTCATTGGCGTGTATCTGCCTTTTATTACATTGGTTAAGTAACATTGTCACCAGTTTGTCGCTCTTGCCTGTAATGATTTTCCTCGCAAACATTTTTCCGCTGCTGACAATGTCATCATAATCATCTTCCGTCAATATTTTCATAACAGGATGATAATGAATGAACGTCAGCGGAGTATTAACCTCAAGGCCCTCCCACGTGGGATTAACGATACAGCGGTTGCGCCACTGCTTATTGTTAAAGGCCACTGTCTGTGCAAAAGTCTCAGCAGGGCAGAAACTTGTCTTGAAATAACTTACGAGTTTGTCATTTTTATCCCACTCGCCAAGTATGTAAGCGGCCAGTTCTGGTGATATGGCCCACCATGCAGCCCCTTTGTACAGGTTATATTCGGACTCACATACGCTGAAAGTAAGCGGTTTCCTGAATCCAAGCATCCATAGAGTCTTTCTAAGAAACACCCTGAATTTACTTTTCACACTGCCATATTTCCATGGGAGAGAGGCGAACAAGCGATACTCCCTATAAAGTTTAGAACCCTTACCATGCATAGTTATCGGCGCGCCACAGAGAAACTCATGCCCCTGCTGCCGCTCAAAAAACTCAAGCATCTGCCCTTTCTCCCATACAGGGTAGTCCATGCCGCTTAACGTAATGAGATAGTCGAACGAGAGGTCGCTTAACAGTGCTGCGCGTACTAACTCCATCTGGTATTCTACCTCATTAATACTTCCCCATACCACGCTGACCCTGTGTTTGATGAACCTGACACGTTTGTCTGCCGCTAACAATGCGGAAAACGGTGTCATGTCACTTTTCCTATCAATGTGGACAAAGAACACAGAGTTGTCTGGCAACGCACCAATGAGTCTTTTCAATTGAGGTGCATCCGTATGTGCAGATATAAGAAATGCAAGTTTCATCTTCGAATGTGCTAATTATTACTTATAAAAATACTTCACACACATTTCCTCCCACGGATTATTATCCTTATGCGGTTAATAACAGATTGTATGATATTCTTAATATTACCATACCTCAGGTTCAGCCACAACTCCTCCAGTGAGTAGCGTACCTTTTGCAACGGATTGTTCCATGCCATGCGCTTGTAATGGCGCTCCTGGTAATCGGTTCTCTCCTCCACCTTGTCAGGATGAGTCAGAGGGAAACGGAGGTCAAGCCGTTTCATGGTAAATGTCCTCCGCAGGTCTTTGGGCATCAGGTCTAACTGAGTAGAGTAATGCGTGCCGCTGTTAAGTCCTACATTATTAATCATATTGACTCGCGACATTACCGCAAGTCCGTCATGCAACAGCATATACGCCCAGAAGATACTCTCAAAGTATTGTTTTCCGGAAGCGGCATGTTGAAGCGCCATCCGCGGCATATCGTTTCTTTGCTTATATTCCCTCACCTTCTCACACAGAGTGGCGAAGCGCTGACTATCCTTCACAAAACCATAGTCACCGTCAAGATTCATTATAACCCTTGACCATGACGCCCAGCCCCATATAGAGAACACACGAGTAAAGAAGTAACTCTCATCTGACGGCGTCACCTCATCTGTATTGTAACCCGCTATCATCGTTATGCGCTCATCATGCTCATAACGGTCAAGTATCTCCTTGCAGAACGGGAAGAACGACTGGCTTGGCACACAATCGTCTTCCAGCACTATGCACTTGTCTGTCTGTGAGAACGCCCACTGCTGAGACAAGTAGCCACTGGGGTCACACCCCTGGTTGTGCTCCAGGTATTTACGGTGCACCTCGCACTGCCAGTCTATATTCTCATCACTTACCAACTCACGGCAAGCCATGATGCCCTCATAGTCCTTGGACTGATGCCAGTCACTGACCGCCTCGCCATGTCTGTCAACCATGCGAGGGCCGTCCTGATAAAGGAACAGACGCGCCGGGCGCGCCTTCCTTACCTCTGCCCACACCTGTGCAAAGTTGTCAGCACGGGCATGGAACAATAACAATACGCTTACATCTACAAGGGCGGGATTCATCTCTCTGTCACTTTTCTTTGAACTGTGATTACCTTATCTGTTTGTAACTATACCTCTTACAACGGATTTACACGGACCAGACGGATTATCTTTAGCTGAGGATATCCGCACAATCCGTGTAAATCCGTTGTTTGTTATATAATTACGCTAATATACTTATCTATATGCCGGCATAGGTGTACCAGCCTTACAGAATGTCACCAGCGTCATGTCAAAACGCAGTGTACTGCCATCAGGGATTGCTGAGTTGGATGTAGGAGAACCGTAACCCAACTGCCATGGTATGTAAACCTCCCAATGGTCGCCTACGTGCATTGACTGCAGTGCGGTGGTAAAGCCGTCAACATTGCCTGCAACTGGAAGCTTCGCCGGTATGGCCGTCTCCTCATCATATACAAGGCCCGACCACGAACTGTCAAACTTCTTGCCTGCGCTGTATGATGCCGACGGCATCAAGCTACCGTAATAGTGCACCCTGACGGTATCCGTATAACATGGTGTCTCGCCTGACTCCACCTCGTTTATCACACGCACAACGATACATGACGTGTGCGAGCCCGTCAACTCACTGCCGGGGGTATAGACAGACAATCCGTCAATCTTGGAGAAAGACTTGATTATCTTCCAACTGTTATCACCGGCATCAATGGCTGCCTTGGCCGTCTGATAGATATTCTCAAAGTATTCATTGTTACGCACTGTCCAGTTCTGATACTCAGTGTCAGTATCATCGTCAGACTCGGAACATGATGTAGTCACTGTAGCAGCAAGCAGCAGCAACAACATGAATACCATGTGGTGTATATCGCAAAATGCTTTTCTCATTTATTTACTGCAATTTCTTCAGCAATGATGTAATAGTAACCTTATCCTCAATGATGCCGCGCAGCTCGTTGATATTGACACGCTTCTGCTCCATTGAGTCACGCTCACGCAGTGTAACTGTGTTGTCCTCCAGTGTCTGGTGGTCAACGGTAACACAGTATGGTGTACCGATGGCGTCCTGACGACGATAGCGCTTACCTATCTGGTCCTTCTCCTCATACTTGCAGTTGAAGTGGAACTTCAGGTCGTTCATTATCTCCTGAGCCTTCTCTGGCAGTCCGTCCTTCTTGGTAAGTGGGAACACTGCGAGCTTCACCGGAGCGATAGCCGCAGGCAGGTGGAGCACTGTGCGTGTCTCGCCGTTCTCCAGCTTCTCCTCCTCGTAAGAGTGGCACATAATGGAGAGGAACATACGGTCAACGCCGATAGATGTCTCAATGACATACGGAGTGTATGACTCGTTCAACTCCGGGTCGAAGTACTTTATCTGCTTGCCAGAGAACTTCTCATGCTGTGACAGGTCGAAGTTGGTACGAGAGTGTATGCCCTCTACCTCCTTGAATCCGAATGGCATGTGGAACTCAATATCTGTTGCTGCATTAGCATAGTGAGCCAGCTTGTCGTG
>DFLE01000028.1 GCA_002373375.1 Prevotellaceae bacterium UBA3627 | reverse complement strand
CCGGGACAACGCTGCAGCAGCCGCTCGTAGCGTTCGCGGGCTGTGGCGCAGTGGAGGTCGATATATCGCGAACGGAACTGGAAGAGAATGTGCTCGGCAATGATGCTGCGCAACTCCATCTTTTCAGCGTCTTATTCTTCCTCGTTATTAGTTTTCATAGTCTGAGGTTCCATGTAGTCTCCTGTGTAATAGCCCTTGTCGTCATAGTCGCCGTCATCGCACGAACGTTTGGCTACAGCCTCTTTCTTCTGTTCCTTCCACAGTTGCTCGTAGTCGTGGAAATAGTCAGCCCTTGGCACCACGTTGGTGTCAAACTGCAGTTCTATCATTCTGCCGTTTTTGAAATTTCCGTAGCAGTAAATGAAGTGCTCGGCATAGCCGTTGTTCTTGATGGTGTTGAAGTCAAGGTGCAGGAATCCCTTCTTGTGTGGCAGAATGACCATCGGGAGTTCATCGCGTGCAATGAGGCATCCGCATGTTGTCTGTACCTCCTGTATGAAGAGAGGGTTTTCAGATATGTTCTCTATCTCATAGTTTACCCCCATAATCTCGCCCTGCACTACAGGGTAATAGTGCCTGGCAGGGTCTGTTATTATTACTTCGGCAGGCTGTAGCTCTTTGCTGCATGCGCAGAGCGCTAAGCAAGCGAACAGTGTATAATTCATAATGCATAATGCATAATTCATAATTAGGCTCCGCATGTCAATTTATAATTAATAATTCAAAATTTATAATTCATGATGCATAATTCATAATTCATAATGCACCGCCCAATCTCCCTCCCTCACAGGGAGGGTCGGGGTGGGTCTCATAATGCATAATTAAGCTCCGCATGTCAATTCATAATTGGCTCCGCGTCGGTCCGCATGGCAACTATGCATTATGAATTATGAATTATGCATTAAAGCTAAAAGCTTTCTATCTCGTCTATAGCCATGGTGCGGTCTTGCGTGTTGCGTATTATGTGGAGCACGAGGTCGCCTTTTGCTGTTGATGGGATATAAAGCTCGGCTACGGAGCGGTCAGCGTTTGAGGGCGTAGGCTCGGGTATGGCCTCTGCAATGGTGATGCCTCCGCAGGTGAGCGTTATTTTCTCAGGAAAGAGAATGTGGCAAGGCGTGTTCCTTGTTGTCCAGACGCATATCTTCTTCATGCCCGGCACCCGTGGGACACCGATTAGCAAAGCCGTCTTTGCCGATGAAATCATTTGTCCGCAGTGGTAGTTAGAGGGCAATCCCAGCAGTCCGTCAGTCAATATGACGATGTCGTTATATTCCTCGTCGAGGTTGCTGAGGGCGGTAAGTTTCTTTCCTAGCAACAGGTTGTGGTCTTTTGACTCTGCGGCATGCTGTGCCATCTCCTCATAGTCTTTCAGGTAAGTCTCAACCGTCCAGCACGACTCGCTATACACCTCGGTGTTCTTTCCCTTCAGGGCTGCAAGGTGATCGTGGTAGGTCTGGTAGCCGTTGATGTCTCCTGACAGGCGCATCAGTTCCATGCGTGTCAGCGACATGGCGCGGCACAGCCTGTCCATCACCCTTCTTTCGTCACCCGATGTCTCAGGTACCAAGGCGGCGAAGGCATTGTGGAAGTCTATGAACTCCTTTGCAGGCAGATAACAGTTTACTGCCTGACTGACGCCGCCGTACAGTGGCAGGGCCTTTCCGCGTTTCGCTGTCCAGTCCTCCTGCTTAAGCATAAAGTCGGCAGTCAGTTTTCCTGCCTTGGAATACCTTGCCTCGCAATGAGACTTTATAAGTTTAGCACAGTCAAGGTCAGGATTCTTCAGTAAGTCAGCCAGCACCATGGTGTGTATATACTGCCATGTGCTGTAGTCGCTGCCGCTGCCGTTCAGGAACACGCCCTTCACATTGCACCTGGCATACATCTGTAACCTGCGCTGCATGATGCGGAAGATGGGGAACGGCGTGAAGTAGTCGTCGAAATTGTTGATGTAGTCCCATACATAGACATGGTTCATCTTCTCGCCCCACTGCCTGAGCAGGTTCTCAAACCTCTTGTCATGTTCAGTCTCCACAGAGCATAGAGGGTAGTCCATGGCACTGACGAGTACTCCCGTGTTCTCAGGCATCCTGTGTGCAGGCACCGTCTTCGCCGTGCTGTAGTGAGAGGTGAAGAACAAATGTCTGGGAAAACGTCTTGCCAGTCTCTCAATCATCGTGAGCACCGTAGGCGAAGTGTTGTGGGGGGTGTTGCCAGCCTTACGGCATAGTTGGCACTGACACACCAGATCGTTATCGTTGGCAAGGATGGCGAAGCGCTGTGTGTCATTCTCGCCGTATGTGTCAATGATATAGTTGGCGATGTATTCATACAATTGCTCAGACGAGAAGCAGAACTGCTCCTTGGTGCGCTGTCCTTCTACTGTGGCATACACTTGTGATGAATGATTCAATGGAAGCACACGCCTGAGATTGTGTCCCCACAGTCCCCAGTCCTCGTCAACGCTGTTAAGTCCCAGTTCCTTGCCCTGTTGCCCAAGAGCGTCAGAGAGGTATATCTCCTTGTATTCGAATATGCCTTTGTCTTTTGTAGTATTGACAGACTGTGCGCAACAGCAGAGTAGGGGGACAGTCAGGAATGTCAGAAACAATTGTGATTTCTTCATAATTAATTGATTAAAGCAATGTATTCAGAACGCCATGTGCAGTTGTAGTGTCATACTGTATATGTTACGGTAGGAATCGTTGAGTTTGCCCTCGCTGTCAATGTAGGGAGAGAAACAAGTGTTCCAGTTCCCCTGCAGGCCTATGTAAAGGTGCCGCGTGAGCAGATACTGCACGTCGAAGCCCACCATGGCATTGGTATGTGACACGTTGCGCAGGGCTGTCTGTTCAAAGAATGTAAGTTCGGGGAAAGAACCGAAGCCGGTCATCAGCGATACTGCAGATATGTTGTCATTGTTGAAAAACAGTTTCCCTTTCACTCCCACGTTGTAGTACAGACTGCTGTTCATTACCGTTATGTTCGTGTTGAGCGATGCCCTTATGCGCTCCCATGCCTTCTCTATTGACGGGGTGAGCATAAAGATGTTGAACTCATCGTTTAATGCCTCTGTAGATTCTTCGCCGTTGCCCAGATACAGATAAGTCTTCGGGGTGCGCCTGTAACCCATACGGAGCGACGGAGTCCATCCCTGGTCCATGGCATAGTTTGCCGATACGTTGGCGCCAAACTTATTGAAGAACTTTGTTGAGAATGATATGTCGGCCATTCCGCTCAAACGGTGACTGAAGGTGTGCTCCCACTGCGCCATGAATTCCAGTCCTACGCCCCCGGCTTCCGACTCCTTGCCGTCATGATATCCGTCGATGCCCTTATAGCTTATCTGTCCGGTGTAGGTGTCCTCCTTGCCAATACGGCTGTAGCTTACTGTGGCTATGGAATACAGGTGAGCCCTTGACGAGAAGCCCTCCTGTCTGTTGTCATAGAAAGCCTGCGTGTAGGATGCGTCAACACGGTTCTTCAAGGCGCGGAATCCCAGGTAGCGCATGTGCTCGTAGTATTCCTGTTGCTCAGCGTTGCCCGGCTCATAGTAACGTCTCTGGTAGTCATAGGCGCTGGCAAAGTCTTTCATGTGTTCGCTGGCGAGTCCCTTAATGTATAGCAGTTCCTTGTTTTCAGGGTCGTAAACCAAAGCCGTGTCTGTAATCTGCATGGCAGTCTCTGGCATGTGCTCCTTCAGCAGTTCCTGTGCCCACTCGGCAGTAATACCTGAATGGGCAGCGATATATAGAGGCGACTCATATTCGCCCGTTTTCCTCTTGCCAGGGTTTACCAGGTCGAGAGCCTCTGTGTTGCGCCTCTGCTGACGCAAGGAAACAGCCTGCTTTATTACGAAATATGGAGAGTCGGGGTAACGCTCGCAGCCCATCTCTGCATACTTCCTGAACAAGTCCTCGCGCTTCAGCGTCTGGCTCATGTTTATGCAGCACCTCAGTGCCGCCTCGCTTTCGGGCACCACCTCCAACAGTTCCTGTGCCAGTGCAAGAGCCTCGCCGTAGTTCTCCTCTTCTGTCAGCGCATGAAGTCGGTCTGCCACCATCTCCTCGTAAGCAGAGGCGTAGCGGTTTCTGTTTGCAGAGTCAGTCTCAGCAGCCTTCTGGAACAGTTCTTTGGCTTCCCTGAACCTGTTCAGACGTGCCAGACAGATGATGCGCATTGACATGGCAGCCGGCCATGACTCATGGTCGGGGGGCATTAGCTCGGTGGCATGCTGCAGGTGGTCGTTGGCGTCAGTCCACTGCTGTTGTGCCATGTCGGTAATACCCAACTGCAGCATCATGTCGGCGTATGCAGCCTTCAGTTCCTCGTCATCGGGATTATTTGTGTAAAGTTCCTGTAACACCCGCCTGGTAGCGTTCTCGTTGCCCATGCGTTTCTCCAGTGTGTATAGCTTCATAAGCAGAGGCTTGGTGCGTCCCTCACGTCGCATGGCATCAGAAAGATATGCCCTTGCATCGTCGAAGTATCCCCTGGTGAGCGACGTATTTAGCAGATAGTTGAAGGCATCACGGTCATGAGTCTTGGCATAGAGCTTGCCGTTCATCTCGTAAGGGTCACGGGTGCGTGCGTCGGCAGCCGCCTCGCGTAGCAGGTTGGTGTATATGCTTGACGACGGACTCTTCTGCGCCATGCGCAGAGCCTGTGAGTAGTTACCCATCTCGGCGTGTATGCCGATGATTTTGTTTGTCAGTTCGGCATTGCCGGGAAAGCGTGCCAATCCTCTGTTGCCTGCGCCTATGGCACGGTCGTTCTCACCCATGCGCTGGTAGATGCCCATCAGTTCTATGTAGTACCCCAGGTTATCGGGGTCCATCTCCAGCCACTTCTCCAGTTCGAGTGCCGCCTGCTCCGCACTGCTCTTCCTTACCAGTTTGTCAACGCTCCTGCGATGCAGGTTGGTAAGGTCGCTCCTTACCAGACTGTCGTTGGGGTATATGCGTGCCAGTCGCTCCAGTGCGGCATCAGCCTCTACGTCGTTGTGTATCTTGCGGTAGAGTGAAATCTTCCTGCGCCACAGGTCACGGTCATAGGGCAGGAACTCCAGCAGTTCGTTGATATAGCATATAGCGCTGCT
Organism: Prevotellaceae bacterium UBA3627; assembly: GCA_002373375.1. Taxonomy (GTDB): domain Bacteria; phylum Bacteroidota; class Bacteroidia; order Bacteroidales; family Bacteroidaceae; genus Prevotella. The sequence goes on along the minus strand of DFLE01000028.1, from coordinate 3,865 downwards.
GTAATGCTTTGAGGCATCCTCCACGTCCACCATTACGCGCTTAGCCTTGTAGTGCTGGTCGTTAGTCTGTATAGCCCGTATGAGGTTGTAGCGAGCCTCGCTCAGGTGTCCGGTAACGTAGTAGTACCTGCCGTTGAGGTATCTAAGGTCGGCATCGTCGGGCCACTCCTCAAGGCCGTTGTTTATTTCACGCTTGGCGGCAGTCCAAGAGTTGGAGTGGATGAAAGACTCTGCCCTTGATACATAGTATTTTGCCCTGTGCGCCTTGTCTTGCGCCATGGCAATGAGCGGCATTATCATGAAGGACAGGAGGAAGACCAAAACCATCAGTCCTTCAACCTTTGACCTTCGTCCTTCAACCTTCAACCAAAAACTTATATTATATATGTTATGCATTCGGAGTCTTGTTAGATTTGTTCTTCTTCACACCCGTGCGCTGTATAGGCTTCCACACGGCGGTGGTCTGGGTGATGAAATTAAAGTAGCCCACTATGGAGCAATATGTCACGATGGGATGGAATATGATAGGTTCGAACATGGCGGCGATAAACATTTTCAGGTAAGTGCGTTTCCTGTTGTGCCAGTTCACGGCTTTGGTGGAGTAGTCGAATGTGAGGACACACACCGCCATGAGTATGGCGAACATATAAACCATGCCGAAGATGACGAGCGACGCCTCCCAGTTTATTCCGTCGATGATGAGCAGCCACAGCATGAACAGTGCGCCAAGCAGTTCCAGTACGGGGGCAATGAACTCAAACAGGAAGATATAGGATAACGTGAAGATGCCGATAGGTCCGTAGTGGGGATTGAAGAATAGTTTGCGGTGGTGTGAAACAATCTCAAACAGTCCGCGTGCCCACCTGGTGCGTTGCCTGTATAAAGCCTTCAGTATGCTTGGTCCCTCGGTCCAGCAGCACACTTGCGGCACCTGCGCCAGACAAAAATCCTGATTGCTGTTCTTCATATATGTCACCATACGCAGCAGCATGTCCATGTCCTCTGCCATGGATGTCTGGTCATAGCCGCCCGATTTCACTACCACGTCAGTGTCGAAGAGTCCGAAGCCGCCCGATATGTTAGGCAGGGCATTGATGCTTGCCCATCCCAGTTTACCCACGAGGAAAGAGCGCAGGTACTCCATCTGCTGAAACAGCGGCAGTATGCGTGACGGCTCCCTTGCCTCTATCACCCTGCCGTCGCCTATCAGGCAGCCGTTGTTCATCAGCATGGTGGCGCTCACGCCTATCATAGGCTTGTGACTGTTGACTACAAGCCACATCATGCGGTACAGCGCCATGGGCTCCACGATGCAGTCCACGTCGGTACAGACGAAATACTTGTTGTTGCACACATTGATGCCGGCATTGGAGCCGTCGCTCTTTCTGCCGCCATGCTCCTTGTCAACCACCACGAGTTTGCTGAACTTAGGATTACTTGATTTCAGCACGCGCTTGATAGGCTTTGAGGGTACCTTCATGGCGATGTCATACGGCACCTCCACCAGTTGGAACTCGTTAAGCAACAGTTCCATGGTGCGGTCGGTACTCGCATCGTTCACAATGATAATCTCATAGTTGGGGTAGTCTATCTGCATTAGCGAATAGACATTGTCGATGATAGTCACCTCCTCATTGTAGGCTGGTGCGATGATAGATACCCCTGGGGTAAGGGGCGAGCCTTCCATCAGATACTTCAACGTAGTATCAGACGGCATGTCTATCTTCATCTTCTTCTGTGCCCTGTAGCTTTGAACCACGAGAAACAGATAGCTCAGCAGTATGGCTATGGAGTAGGCAAAGATGATGTAACAGAATGTATAATAGAATGTCATCCACATACTTTTGTAAATTTGGATTAAGGGTGGTGGGTGATGGATTAAGGATTGTTTGACAATAAACCTTACACCTTATTCCCCATCTTCTTTATTATCTTCCTCCTTATTCCCTTCTTCTCTTATAATGAATCATATATAAACGGTTTCAACGGAAGGACGGTAAGCCTGCTCCTTGTCAAGCTTTATCGTAGCCAGCGTTGCGGGGTTGTAGAAGAAAGAGAAAAAGCTGTGCTCGTTCTCAGTCTTTGCCACCTCTAACTTCTGGAACTGTGCCAGTCCTTCCTTGCCATAGTTGTAAAGGCATCGCAGGGCCTCGAAGCGCACGTGAGGGTTTATCTCTTCCTTGTATTCATCCACCAGCATCTTGAGGCTGTTGCCTGTTCCCATGCGCGTGACGGCGTGCATGATAGCCACCTTAGTGTCGTCAGGTTGCATGAGGATGGAGTCGGTAAGCAGATCCTCGCTCTCACGATAGTTGAGGTATCCCCATGTGCGTGAAATCTCCTCTTTGAGTTTCTTATGACTGCTCAGGCGGAAGAGGTCTTCAAGCTGGGCGCAGTATTCCTTCTGTCCGAAGCGGCGCATCAGCCTTACAAACACACACTGCGTGTTGGGATTCTTCTGATGAAGTGCCCAGCTGGCAAGGTTTGGCAGTTTGACACCGCTTTTCCTGCGGCGCTGCAACAGGAATCCCAGTTCAATCTCGTCGTATATGCAGCAGTTGTCATCAAAGAAACTGGTCTCGAAATAGTCCAGGTTGCTGTCAGAGCTTGCCATGATGGAGGCATACATGGCAAGGCGCTGCACATATTTGTTCTTAGATACACGCAATTGGTTGACTACCCACGGACTGACATACAACTTAAAAGTGCGTAGCATAGACAAGGCATCGCGCTTACGCCTGTAGTTGCCTATGCTCGTTGACTTCTCAAGAAACTCACGCAGGGAGAAAAGGTTTATGAGCTGGTGTAGGTTGTCGTAGCGTCCTTGTGCGGCATTGCCTGATATACACTTGAAATATATCATCCTGCAGAAAAGCAGTTTCTCCCTGTTGTCGCGTAGCACATCCTTCTTGTTCCTCAGCTCCTCGCCCACGCCGAGAAGGTCTATCACCTCCTGTCTCGTCATGTTAGGCTTACACTCGGCAGCCAAGAGATACTCCACGGCCTTCCCGAAACGCTCCTCTAAGCGTCTCGTGGTCTTTGCCCATCGTGCACGGTGCCTCATCCTGCCGAGTGTGGTAAGTATGAGGCACACAATACCAAACGAACAAAGCATGATGATTGTGGCTGCTATCCTTACCTCTATAGGGAAATCACAATATGCCTTGTAGAGATATGTCAGCCAATACGTAGCGTAAGCCAACCATAGGTTAGCATAATACGTTATCCAAGAAATAGTATCCATTTGATAGTTAGATGTTTTCAGAGAACCCAGTATAAAGTATGGTCCAGTAAACCATAACATTGTTTTACCTTGAGATGTCTTTGTTTCTTTGCGGTGCAAAATTATGAAAAAATGTGTAAAGTCCAAAGTATCAGTATGATATTGAAGAATAACCGAACGAAAAATGAAGAATTAGTGTATCGGCTTTTTTTGAGTAACGAGTTTCCGTACCATCGTTTGACGTAAAAGTGTAGCCTGTTTTTTTGCACCGTTGTGATCACAAAGTGGAAAATACCGGAATAGGACATTTTGGTAATTTGGTACTTTCAATTTTGACTACAAAAAAACGCAAACTAGAGAAAAAAGAGGTGCGTTTTGGGCATCTGTATGGCAGTAAAAGGACATTTTTTATGTTTTTTTGTGTGAAAGCATAGCTTTTACATCGTCATTCGATAGCTTTCACGATGAGAAACGATAGCTTTTACACCCTGAAAGCATAGCTTTTGCGACGCAAAAGCTATGCTTTTTTTATTCTTTTTTATAACCTGTTGCTGATTTTCAATGAGTTACAGCCCTCTGTAGATTTCGCTGTACGCAGCCAGCAGGAAATAATTTTCAAATATCGCTTTAATTTTGCAGCGT
>DFLE01000008.1:24605-24755 GCA_002373375.1 Prevotellaceae bacterium UBA3627 | reverse complement strand
AGGAGCACAAGCAGGACCCAGGCCGTCGCATTTTGCAGAAGCGTCTTGCCGAGGAAGTAACAGTAATGGTACACTCTAAGGAGGACCTTGACATGGCTATTGAGGCAAGCGGCATTCTGTTTGGAAAGTCAACGAAGGAGGCTCTCGAGA
>DFLE01000008.1:24200-24404 GCA_002373375.1 Prevotellaceae bacterium UBA3627 | reverse complement strand
GCAAGATGGTACAGGGCGGCGGCGTTTCCATCAACAAGGAGAAGCTTACCGACCAAAACAAGCCTCTGACACAGGATGACCTCATCGGTGGCAAATACATTCTTGCACAGCGTGGTAAGAAAAACTATTTCCTTATCACCGTAAAGTAATTCTTTGAAATATTTGGTAGTATAAAAAATATTTACTACCTTTGCACTCGCAAAT
>DFLE01000008.1:0-24105 GCA_002373375.1 Prevotellaceae bacterium UBA3627 | reverse complement strand
TGGTGTAATGGTAGCACAACAGGTTTTGGTTCTGTTTGTCGTGGTTCGAATCCGCGTAGGACAACACTCCCTCCCCAGCCGTGGTGCCTGGCAACAGGTGCTGCGGCTATTTCATTACAGGCAACAGCGTAAAGAAATAAAACATCACAACTATGAATCTGGTTTACACAGTATCACTTCTTATTGTATCAAACGTCTTTATGACATTTGCCTGGTATGGGCACCTGAAACTGCAGCAGATAAATGTATTCAACAACAATACCCCACTCTATCTAATCATTATCTGCTCATGGCTGCTGGCGCTGCCTGAGTATGCATGCCAGGTACCGGCAAACAGAATAGGCTTCGTAGGCAACGGGGGTACCCTCAACCTAATGCAGCTAAAAGTGATACAAGAGGTCATATCACTTACCGTATTCACCGTCTTCGTAACACTGTTCTTCAATGGTGAGTCACTGCATTGGAATCATGCAGCAGCATTCCTCTGCCTTATACTTGCAGTGTTCTTCGTATTCATGAAATAAAAAGGTACGAACCTATTTACGACCAAAGTCTGCAGGTATCTCGCCCCACTCCTTTGTTTCCCACTTGACAATCGGAACACGGAAAGAGTGAGTCCTCAACCAGTTTTCCGCACGCGCTACCAACTCGTACGCTTTCTCTGTCTGAGGCGTACGCTCCAGTTTTGTCTTACACTGCTGCTTCTTCACCCATATCTGGGCATTAACAGAGTCACTATATATAATATGGTCTGTAATGCCCTTTTGCTCCATCAGGGCAAGCGCATGTACTATCGCAAGGAACTCCCCTATGTTATTTGTACCTTGTACAGGTCCGAAATGGAATATCTGCTTACCTGTGCGCATATCCACACCACGATATTCCATCGGTCCCGGATTACCTGAGCAACCGGCATCTACAGCCCAGGCTTTATTCTTATCATAGTTCATTGTCTTTATCATTGTATCTTTCAGGATGCAAAGTTAATCTTTTCTTTTCATTTACACAAACATCCACATAACTGGTTTTGCGACAAAAAAGAACTGTCTCCAGTCGTTTTGTCGCAAAAACGGGCGACTGTCGCAAATATCCGAAGCGAAAAACAACGTAAAAGTTCCATCCCATAAGTTTTCGTTGTAACTTTGCAATATCAAACAAAACAACAGAGTATTAACAATTAAAAAACATACGGTTATGAAACTTACAGCACTTTTCCTTTTCATCGTTTTGGTAATAGCTATCAACGCAGTTATAGAGTCAGTAATGAATATCATTAACAATGATGGACTGTCAGAGGCACTTAAGCAGCAGCACATGACTTACGTATGGACTGACCTTACTTACGGCGCATTACGCTAAACATATAACTAAATTCAGTGTATACACTGAATTTACTGAGTAATCTCACTGAATTTGCATAACAGATTCAGTGAGATTATTTTGTTTTATTATACGTCCTCGAAGAACTTTTCCGAGCGTCTGGAGTTCGCATCAGACAGGGTACTGCGTCTTGGGATAGTTTTAAGACCGAGGTGCCCCAACTTGCGAACCTCTGCCAGAAATGCATAACATAAACGAAGAGGGCGGTGAGGAATAAAATCCTCACCGCCCTCGCGTCATATAATAGTCTTTTGGAGAAAACTGTTTACATTCTCTCAGGAACCTCAATACCCAGCAGTGCCATGCCGTTCTTGATGGTCTTGCCTACATTACGTGCCAAGACAAGGCGGAACTGCTTCTCCTCCTCTGTGTCGGCATTGAGGATTGAGTAGTCATGATAGAACTGGTTGAATGCCTTTGTCAGTTCGTAGCAATAGTTGGCTATACCTGAAGGACTGTAGTCCTTGCCGGCCTGCTCTACGGCAGCACCGTATTCACTAATCTTCTGTATCAGGTCAACCTCCTTTGTTGACGGCTTGTATGCTGCAGGAAGTACAGCTGTCTGCTCACCGGCCTTGCGCAGTATAGACTGGATACGTGCGTATGTGTACTGGATGAACGGACCTGTGTTACCGTTGAAGTCGATAGACTCCTCTGGGTTAAACAGCATATTCTTACGTGCGTCAACCTTCAGTATGAAGTATTTCAGCGCGCCCATACCTACCTTGCGGGCTATCTCCTGACGCTCCTCCTCTGTGAGGTCTGCGTTCTTGCCCAGCTCATCACTTGTCTTGCGTGCGTCGGCTATCATCGCTGCAATCAGGTCATCAGCATCAACCACCGTACCCTCACGGCTCTTCATCTTGCCGTTAGGCAACTCTACCATACCGTAAGAGAAGTGTACAAGGTCCTTACCCCACTTAAAGCCCAGTTTGTCAAGCAGGATGGAGAGCACCTGGAAGTGATAGTTCTGCTCATTACCTACGACATATATCATCTGGTCTATAGGGAAGTCTTGGAAACGCAACTTGGCAGTGCCTATATCCTGCGTCATATATACCGACGTACCGTCAGAGCGCAGCAGCAACTTCTCATCAAGACCTTCCTTGGTAAGGTCAGCCCATACTGAGTTATCATCACGACGGTAGAAGAACCCCTTCTGGAGTCCCTCCTCCACTTTCTCCTTACCTTCAAGATAGGTCTGGCTCTCATAGTATATCTTGTCAAATGATACGCCCAGAGCCTTATATGTCTCATCAAATCCGGCATACACCCACTCGTTCATCTTCTTCCACAGGGCACGCACCTCGGGGTCGTTATTTTCCCACTTCACCAGCATCTCATGAGCCTCCTTGATAAGTGGAGCCTCCTGCTTGGCCTTCTCCTCATCCATGCCTTGTGCCACAAGCTCCTTTATCTCCTCACGGTAGTGCTTGTCGAAAGCCACATAGTAGTCACCTATGAGATGGTCACCCTTCTTACCCGATGTCTCAGGAGTCTCACCATTGCCCCACTTGAGCCATGCCAGCATAGACTTACAGATGTGTATGCCACGGTCGTTAACGATGTTTGTCTTCACAACACGGTTGCCATTGGCCTCCATAATCTTTGCCAGTGACCATCCAAGGAGATTGTTCCTGACGTGACCTAAGTGCAAAGGCTTGTTGGTATTTGGCGAAGAGTACTCTATCATCACCAACTTGCTGTCAGCCGTAGACTGCTTCTCGCCATAATGCTCATCGGCATCAATCTTATTAAGAAGGTCAGTCCATGTCTGTGCAGATATAACGAGGTTAAGGAATCCCTTTACCACATTATAGTCACTTACCAGTTCACAGTTGTTCTTGAGCCACTCTCCCAAATCCGCAGCAGTATCCTCCGGCTTCTTACGAGAAATCTTCAGGAAAGGGAATACCACCAGTGTGAGGTTTCCCTCAAACTCGCTTCTTGTCTTCTGTACCTGCACCATCTTTGGGTCCACTTCCTGCCCATAGAGGTCTTTGATAGCTGCCAACACAGCCTGTGTTAATGTCTTTTCCATATTGTCATTATTTTTATTTATATTCTTACACTTTGCTCGTTTTTACGCTTATTTCCCGACGCCATTTGTTAACCGACGTTAAAAAGCTCCTTGTGTCCTAAAAGCTATCACTTCACGTCGTGAAAGCTATCACTTTAGAGTGTAAAAGCTATCATATTACGATGAGAAGTGATAGCTTTCATTTTGTCATTTGGCACCACTCAGAATTTCTTGCCAAAAATGATACTGCCGAAAGTAAGAATCAGCACCTTTATATCAAACCAGAAAGAACGGTGACGCAGATAGTAAAGGTCCAGTTCCAAGCGGCGTAGCATCTTCTCCATTGTGTCTGTATATCCGTTGTATAACGTGGCATAGCTCGTTACACCCGGGCGTATCTGGTACAGGAAGGAATATCTGGGGTCATGCTGCATTATCTGGTCTATGAAATGCTTGCGCTCCGGCCGGTAGCCTACGAATGCCATGTCGCCAATCAAGACGTTCCACAGTTGCGGAAGTTCATCAAGATGGTGGCGACGCAGGAACCTTCCTATTTTAGTCAGTCGCGGGTCCTCATCGCCGCCGGCATGACTCAGTTGCGGTCCCATCTTCTCTGCATCAAGACGCATGCTACGATACTTATATATGCAGAAAGGCCTGCCAAAACGTCCTATGCGTTCCTGCTTATATATTGCAGGTCCTCCGTCATCAAGTTTTATCAAGATATAGCTGAGGAGGAACAGAGGTGAGAATACTATTATGCAGACGAAGGATATAAGCATATCTATGCCACGCTTCATGCCTCTCTCCATGCCTGTCATGCCATCAGGAATAAATGCCATGGTGTCTTTCTCCACCATATTGCTGGGCAGTCCCATGGTGCCGAAGGTGCGTATCTTCTTCTCAAGTATCTCCACCGGCACCTGGGCGTTCCATGCCTCCTCACCATACTCCTTGTTCCACACACTGCGGTGGGTCTTCTCCTCATATACTCTGATGCGCCAGTTGATAACCCAGTGCATCAACACCCACAACATTATGTCAAGACCAAAGATAATGGTATAGTTCACATTGCTTTCCACCATCAGACAGCTGAACACGAAAAAGGCAACTGGTATCAGCATGAGCGCAAGGCATATTCCTGTGCGGCGTATTCCTGTGCGATACAGTTTATCGTTAATCTGGTTTCGATCCTGAGTGAACACCTCACGTCCGTCTCGCAGACGGCTGCCCAGCACCCTTATTATCTCAAGCACCGGGAACATCAACACCGACGTGGCGATGGTCATCGCGCCTTTGCCGTATTCATATTCCGAGCCACGGCAGATGACAATTAGCAAGTAGGCTATGAAGAAGCCAAGGATGTAACTGCCGGAGTTACCCATAGAACAATGTGCCCATTTCTTCCAGAAGGTCTTTATCATCCAATATGGCACCATGACTCCCAGCAGCACCGCAGTGATAAGCAGCGGCGTTATGCGGCTTGACCTTAATAGAATCGGGATAAAGAGCACCAGCACCATTATACCTATGGAACTGACCAGACTGTCAAAACCGTCAAGCAGGCGGAACGTGAAGATTATAAGGAATGATACAATAACCGTAAGTACCGCACCCACCCACGCAGGTATTTCGTAGATGCCAAACAGGCCGTGAAGATTATTGACCGGCATATCTGACACCGCAAACACACACGATGCAAGAAGCAACGCCACAGTGCGCACCCCCGACGATGCTCCGTTTATGTCATATTTCAGTCCTACGATGAATAGTATCAGCGAGCCAGTAATAAGCGTGAATATGCGCGGCACCATCGACGTGCACGAATGTGAAAGCTCTTTCCATGGCAGCGCTATGGGGATAAGCAGCGAGGAACACAGACTGAGCAGTATGATGGGCAATATGGACAAGCCTGCTATCTGATATACACGCACTCCGTCTCTTGAGAGGTCATCACCCTTGCGGTCCCACTGGTTCTTCACGCTCACCACCATCATGCGCGGCAATATATATATGCTGAGCGCCAGCGAGATGGTAAACGCCAAAGATACTATTATAAGTGTTTGGTTCATTATCTGAATTTGTAGTTTCTGATTCTTTCTATAATCTTCGGTAGCAAGCGTCTTACAGGATAAAACATACTGACCTGTATTCCGTTCTTGCGGAAGGCACGCATAATGTTTCTGTTACCCTTTATTATGTTGCTTAGCTTGCCGTTGCTCTCACCTCCCTCGCGCATCATGACCAAGCAGTGGTCTATGTAGCAGTTTGATATCCTATGCTTCTCTATTAGGCGCAACATCAGTTCAAAGTCAGCCGAAACAGCAAACGAGGTGTCAAAGGCTCCATACCTGTCAAGGCACTTTTTCCTGACATAGAACGTGGGATGTGCCGGATGCCATCCCTTGCAGAAAGCCCCCTCGGAGTACTGGCTCCCCTGCCAGTGACGTACCACCACGGAGGTATCACCCTGAAGCACATACTTCAGGTTGCCATAAACGCAGTCCACCTGCCCATGCTCCATGGTGTCGTGAATTATCCGCAACACATCGTTGTCGGCATAGAAATCGTCAGAGTTAAGTATTCCGATAACGTCACCCGTAGCATGACTGATGCCACGATTCATGGCGTCATACAGTCCATCATCTTTCTCTGAGATTATCTTTAACCTGCCATCGAAACGTGACTCATAGCTTCGTGCTATGGCAAGGGTGTCATCGGTTGACATACCATCTTGTATTATGACCTCGTAGTCTTGGTACGTCTGCCGCAGTATGCTGTCAAGCGTATCGCTCAGCGTTGCTGCGCTGTTATATGTTGCTGTAATTATCGAAATCTTCATCTGATAAACTCTAATCTCTCACCCTTTCATACCGTATGTTATTGACGACGGCTTGAGCACATGGCTCCATGCTTGGGTAAGGAATGTGGTCATCAAGTTCTCATTGGCATACACTATACGATGTTTCCACATGTTTGACCTCCACCTTCGCATCTTATAGATCAGCTCCGCCATGATATTTGCAGGATGCTCATCATTAAATTCCGGACAAAGTATATCATTCAAGGAGCGGTTCAGTAGTTCTGAATCTACCTCACACTCAGGGAACAATGACGCAGAGAAGCCCAGATACCTCACACAGATGGCGAACACTATATCAACATACTGCTTCATACCAACGAGAGTGGCAGTATCACACAGCCACTGCCAGTCAATGTCAGCATTATATTTCCTTGCATACAGTCCACAGTCTATAACCTGACGTATACGTCCCTGCGAGGCAGTGAAGTTCTCTGCCGAGTGTCGCAACAGATAGAGCAATGTGGCAGAGGGAGAACTGATACCCTTCTCATGCAACAGCTTCTCAAGTTGTCGTGAAGAACGATGACCATGCACATTAAGGAAATGATAATGGTTCTCAACCGGCACCCCCTCTATGGTAAACACGCTATGCTTATGCTGACTGTAGTCAACGGTTACGCCAGTCTTCTCTATCAGTTTGTTGGAGCGCTCATAGTCTTCCGCACAATAGATGTCTATATCAGATGCTGTGCGCAGTTCTGGTTTAGGATAGCATAATGACAACGGATAGCCTTTCAGCACCTGCATCTCTATGCCATGACGGCGGAAGAATGTCTGCAACTTACGCAGCACTTTCAGTTGACGTTCGTAATTCTTACGCTGGGGTATCTCCAATCCCATCCACGATAATCGCAGCTTTCGCATCTTCTTGCTGTTTAGCGGACAGTCAGGAGAATCATTCAATCCACTCTTCACATAACCGTCAAATGCCAGACTTGCCACACCGCCCATCGTGGCAGTACGGATAAGCACATCCCAATCCACATTGTCTGGGATGGCACTTAGCGTTTTCTCCTCATTACCCAAGGCATAGCGCAGGAGCATCAGCAGTGTATCAAAAGTAGATTGCATTTTATTTAATTTGACAGTATATGCTGCAACTGTTCATTATAGTTCCTATAGAAGAAGGTGGAGAGAAATCTCTCACGACATGCCTTGCTATAACTGTCGAAATTACTTATAATCTCAGTCACAGCATCTTCTATCTGCTTCTTATCCTTGTTATCATTGACAGCAATGACCTCCACCCCGTTACTTGCCACCTCACACAAGTTCTTACTCATCACCACTGCTGGCGTGCCAAACATGAACGATTTGGCAAGCACGCCACTCTGCGTAGTACGGCTGTATGCGTTCCACACAACGTATGACGAGGCATACCAATGATTTATCTCTTCATCGGTCATTGGCTTGCCTTGCTGTATTGTCACGCAATCTGATGATTGCAATGCCTCTGGTACCACAAACTCACTGCGCGTGGCTATCAAGAAACGCAACTGAGGCAGTCTGTCATGCGTCACAGCCCACTCTATGAAACTCAGATACTCATCAAATGAGTGATCCTTAGCAACCGTGCCTATATAGCTGAAATACTGTCTCTCCGTCTGCTCATGCATCTCTGTCCTTTCATCAGGATAGAGCAACGGCAGGTGATAGTACCTGGCATTACCATACATGCAGTTATGCTGATAATACTCCATTGCCTTCTTTGACGGTAGCAGGACGATGTCAGACAACTTTACCGTAAGTGCATTGACGCAGTGTATCATCAGCACCTTTGTTATATATATATAGGAGTAACCTGCCTCACGATAAGTATGTATCGGTGCCAGCGGTTCGTGAAACATATACAGAGTTCTGATATGCTGCCGCCTTAACCGCCACAGCAGCCAGAGGTTCTTGATGCTCGGGAAGGTTATTATGGCAAATGCTGCACGCGGAAGCGGTTCCCTGTCTGTCATGACCCTGCACTGCCCTGGCAAGAAACTGAGAAATCCCTCATTCACATAAAGCCACGGCTCATAGCCCAGTTCCTCCGCCTGTCTGTAACTGGCCACGAGATGACTCACATGGCCAGGGTTGAAATTCAACGATACTATCAAGCAACGATTTTCATTCATAAATTTATAAATTACATCATACATTTCCACACTACCGATTCGAGAAACATTCAACCAAGTACTTTTGAAAACCATTCCTTGTTTTCCGCAAGTTTCTCATCACTCCACTCCCACCATTGTGTGGCCATAAGCTCTTTTATTGTTGCTTCGTCAAATCTGTACCTTAGAATTTTTGCCGGCACGCCTGCGACTATAGCATACGGTGGGACATCATGCGTAACTACCGCATGAGCTCCTATTACAGCCCCATCTCCTATATTAACGCCTGCACTGACAAACACATTCTCACCTATCCACACATCATTTCCTATTATGGTCTGTGGTTGTTTGACAGGGTTACGGGAATCCGCAGAGACGTACTTCTTCTCCTTAAAGCAATTACTTGAATCATAAAACACTGGTGACGTAGAAACTCTGTCTGACGGATGAACCCCTCCACCGATAGAACATGAACTGCCTATGGAACAGAAAGCGCCAATCTTGGTGTCAGATACTATCGTATTTGTTCCTATATATGAATATCTTGCCATCTCCACCCTTATAAGATTACAGCGTGGAAGTACTCTTGTATGCTTGGCTAACTTGCAATCCCTTATTGAAGGGATCTGCAGATAGTATATCAACTTTGACAAATAATATTTCAGCTTACTCATGGGGTGTCAATACATTTTTCAATAAATCAAGTTGAGCGTAAGGAGTCCAGTTCTTATCTATCTCAGAGTAACAGGCTAACCTTGTTTTCTCACGAGAACCAGCATATTTATCAAACCATTCCTCAATGCTGCAAGCAATGGAATTCACATCATCATACCTGAAGAAGCCGCCAGTTTCCCCCTCCTTGATTGCTTCGAACTCTGGCATCTGATAGGCAAACTTATCGTGCGTCATAACGGGCGTGCCAAATGACATTGAATGGATGGCAGTTAATCCTACGTTACCAGGCGAGACACACAAATCTGCATTATATATCATAGTTCCAAGCTCCCGTTCATCATAACAAGAGCCATAGAACCATACACTATCTTTCATACAAAGAGAACTAACCATTCCCTCAAGTTCTTCACGCTTCTCACCATCGCCTATTATCGTGAGGTTATATCCTTTTCCCTGCTGTTTCAATGTATGCAATGCCATAATCAGCTGTTCTATCTTTTTAATTGCTGTTAACCTGCCTACAAAAAAGATATTAGGATAAGTATTCTTGAAATGCTCCCTGTATATATCATTCCTACCGATGAAAGAACGTAATTCTATCTGCTTGTCGTATGCCAAGGAATTATGTATTACATATAGCTTATCAGACTTAAAACCTTCCTTTATCATTAAATTCCTTGCATAATTACCATAAAGAAATATTCCGCCATTAGGCAAGCGCAGAAAGACTTTCTTTATCAAGGCTTCAAGATGTGATTCCTTGCCATACCAACCATGAGTCCAGAAGTATACTTTCTTCTTTGGAAACAGTATTCTCTGTAATAAACAGAACATCCATGCACTTACACTACGTGTCTCTCCTAACAATATATAACTATCGTACTTATTGAATAATTGCGAAATAACCTTTGGCTGCCAATACCACCCTTTAATACGTAGCGTATGCGTTTCCGTGACTTTTCCTCTCAATAGGGAATAATCCATTTTCTTGACATCTCCCATAGAGTCACCAAATAAGAAATCGCAATCAAACTCCTCACTGATTAGTTTGAATATGTTTGTGCGGTAATGCTGAGCGAAGTTATATATTAGACAAAGTTTCAAACTGAAAATATATTTACGAAGTCTTCAGACCTTTTTTATCATTTCTACTAAATTATCACTCTTGCCTGACACTATTTTCCTACAAAACATCTTGCCGCTTTGTATTATCCTATCATAATCAGCCTCATCAAGAGTCTTTATCTCTTCATTAACCCATGTCACATAAGTTAGAGGCGTATGCATAGGCAGACTATACTTCTCATTGTCAAGCATACACTTTTCCCTCCACACCTCATCATTCAGCGCCACTGTCTGTGCGAACAGTTCGGCAGGACACATACACCACTTCAACCAGTCTTTAAGTTCCTCGTTGGTGTCCCACTCATGCAAAATCACTTTAGCCAACTTTGGTGTTATCGCCCACCATGCCGCGCCTTTATACAGTTTATAGGTCTTGTCTCCTATCTTCCTGCGCAGAGGTTTCTTCACTCCCAACAGTCTTAAAGTACGTCCTAATGCCCTTGTGACATAATACTTCCATCCACTGCCTGGCTTATGTATCCAAAAGAAATACTGCTGATAAATAGCAGACATCCTCCAAGGGAAAGATACATCTATTGCTGCCAAGTATTCTTTCTCCCTGTCCTGCTCAAAGAACTGTACTATCCGTTCTTTACTCCACACAGGATAATCCATCCCGCTAATGGTTATCAGACGCTCGAACTGCTCACCACACTCAAGTGCCGCACGCACCAGTTCCATCTGGTATTCAATCTCATTGATGCTTCCCCAACGCACATCTACCCTGTGGTCTATAAACACCACACGGTTATCATTGGCAAAGACTTGCTTAAAGATATCAATATCAGCCTTCTTGTCTATATGCAAGAAAAAAACTGAATCATCAGGCAAAGCATCTACAAGTCTCTTTAACTGTGCCGCATCAGTGTGGGCGGAAATAAGAAACGCTAACCTAAAAATCCTTTTCATAGCAGATAAAGGATTCATTCACGATTTCACAAAAGTGTACATGATGTCATGGAATCTATTACTCCAGACTTCCCAACTTAATCTTTCCACAAACATTTTCTTGGCACCTTCCCTTAACTTCGGTAAACGGCCTTCGTTTATATCATTGATTATCTGTTCTGCAAAATCCAATGCTGAAGAGCCTTCGGGTAACGCATAACCATTAACACCATTTATCACATAATTGCCGGCACCACCGGTTAAATATGTATAACATGGCATTCCGGCGGCAGCTGCCTCTGAATAGACTATCGCGCCGCACTCTGCTTTGGTAGGTAACAACGAAATATGGGATTGCTCATACAAATCTATATACTTTTGATAATCACTTGGATTATTTTTGTCATAATAACCTATGAAATTCACGTAAGGTTTTCCCATACAACTCTCAGGACACTTGCGAGGCCCTACTACTATCAAATGAGCATCAATGCCCTTATCTCTCATTATCTTTACTACTTCAACCGCAATATCTCCACCTTTCCTGTTCCAATCCACGCCAGAAAAAAGTATTCTCAACTGGCCTCCATCGTAAGGACTGTTTTCTTTTATATCCTTGGTGTCAATATTTGCGCCCATTTCTAATACAAAACACCTATTCTTGTCACAATGATAATCATTTATAAGACTATCATTCGCCCAGTCTGAAGAACGTATATTGATAAAGGCTTCTTTGGACGCAGCCCTATCCATATCAATAGCCATACCCTTAGATCTTTCTAAGAAGTCAAAATAATAATAGTCCATCATTAATGGAACAGTATAGCCGGATAGATTGATGAAAGGCTTCTTTATCTTGGTGTACAAAGCAATTTGAGAACCTAAAGGAAAGAACAGATAATCACATTCTCTAACTTTTGGATTCGCATCAATATCCTTTGCCCAGACCTTATCTAATGGGCGGAAATGGAATCTCGCCAGCCATCTTCCATTTCTTCTAAAAACACAATTCCATACCCTAATAAACAATTCTAATATCGAACTCTTAAGACTATGCCCATACGGAATCCACTGCACATCAAATCCCGCACGCTCTATAGATTCTCTTAACTTATAATTTGTACCACTCCAAGACACTCTGTCTTGAAAAGGGTCTGTCGTTGAAACGAAACCTATGATTATTTTTTTCAAAATTCCTGTAATAAGATTAACAAAGTCATTCAATACTTTGTTTTTTATAAATACCCCCCATTTGCTCAATTGCATAGTCTGTCCATCTATGCAAGATGCATCCAGAAGGAGTCAATGTCATTTCTCCAAACCAAACAGACGTCCCATTTGAATAGAGATCAACTCTTACGAAATCCATTCCCTCGGATAGTCTTTCTGCAATCTCCACCATTTGTTTTATATTGTTTGGTGCCGGCACCGTGTCATGCAACTTAACCTTGTAGTATTCTTGCAAAGGTTTCCACGTAACAACGTCATACGGAAAGAAACTTGCTTCTTCAGAACCTCTGCCATGGCATACAAGTACGCAATGAACCTTGCCATTTATACACATGAACTTATAGTCTGTAGGAAAACATCCACTACCATCATCTATCCATTCTTCACAGATGATTTTACGTGGAATAAGGTCATAATGATATTCCGCATAACCAGACTTCCCACTTTCAAGCCATTTCTCAAGTTGTTCTTTTACTTCTTCCTCTTGTATTTTGCTTTTGTCAGGACAGATAATGTTCATTCCTGCACCGAAGTTCATTTTCAAAGCAAATTTCTCTGGCAAAGAGTTGAAGTCCACATCGCAAGCATTGTCCCACACTCCAATTAATCGTGGTAATATATCATCCAGTCCTCTGCCCTTTACATAATCTCTGACAGCATATTTGTCTGCGAGGAAAGCAATGGAGTCCAGTTCCCTGTCAAGCACTTTTCTTATCAATATCTCTGATAAGTTCTGCGGAGAGCGTAGATTTGGCAATTGACCTCGATTGTGAATATACGCAATTCTAAACAGCAATTCCGGTGACAACCCTGAAATCAATCGCATTAAGAAACTCTTTATGTTACGCAACAAACACATTATTATTTTGAGGATTAACTCAGTCTTTTGTTAATTACGTCCACAAAATCTTCAAAGAACAATCCTGAAGCAAGTTGTTCACCCACCACACCAGGTTGTACTAAATTCATCTCTATTACCTTTATCTCATAATTTGAATCTATCACGACATCCCACCCTACTATTCCACATTGTGGTAGGTATTGTTTATGTGCTGTTTCAACAAACTCTATCATTTTATCATAACAAGGTATTGATACCCCCTTAAAAGGTATACCATTATCTGTTTGGAAGACTCTATTCAGATTAATATCAAAACCAAATTCGCAAAGATTTCCTTGAGCATCGACACCTACTAAATAACTATCCTTCCAATTATCTACAATCGCACCAGTCTTACCTATTTTTATTACAGTAGAACATCCAAACTTACCATCTATATATATACTAGTTATTCGACAAGAATTAATTGAAGTTGGATTTAATCTTTCTATTTCAACACACTGACGTAGACATTCTTGAACAACAAACTCTCCATCATATATTTTATATATCTCTCTTAATGTAGCATGATCAATATCTTTAATATTAATCTTTCTTACCTCTCTTCCACATCCTGATATTATAGAAGGTTTAATTATAAAGGTTCCTTCATCTATATTTAATGAGGTGTTTAATGCTTCTTCTTCTGAAAGCACTCCCATATTCGTATCATAATATACACCTGATATTGCTCTGACATAATTTCGAGGAAAAGGCATCTTATAAAAATACACATCAAACAAAGCCTTGTTTGATAAAGCCTGGCAGTCACCAACTCTATTTGTTTTTTCTAATATGAGTTGTAAATGATAATCCGTAATAAAAGCATATGGATAATAACCATATATTTTATTATAAATTCTTGGATATATCATATCAAAATTAGAAATTCTCGCAAAAGTCCACGTATTGCGAAATTTTTTCATCTCATCCGCAGGAATAGGAGGCAAACCTTTCGCTAATTTTTTATCTCGCCTATACATATAGAATCTAAGTCTCAGACGCTTAAATTCCTCTATCCACTTACTTATTATCATTTATTCTTAATGTTTTTAATTCTGCCACTAATATCATTGGACCATAAACAATAGCCTTGCATTGTTCTATGAATATTTCTTTATATGCTGGTATAAATACATTCGCAACAAAAGATGAAAACAAGAGTGTCAAAACCGAAGCTATAGCCGCCCCTGCCAAACCATACTCTTTTATAAGAATAGCATTGAGCGTAACACACAACACACATGCTACAATATTCCTTAGCACTACCCATTTTTGAATGCTATCCAGAATAATAAGTTGTCCTGAAGCTGCAGCCATAGTCATTCCTACAATCTTCCATATAAGAATTTGAAGTATTGGAACCGCCATAACGTATTGTATTCCGTAACTATATCTTACCATAGGATATGCTATGATGAGTGTACCCAAAGACAATATAATGGAAATCCACTCCATCATACCAAGAAAAGCTAATCTGTTTTTTTTATAAGTGCTCTTATCTGTTTCTTTCTTTCTCACTAATACCGGGGTTACTGTTTGAACAATTATTGTTGGAATAACAGCAACGACATCAACCAATCGAACAGCCACGGCATACAATCCCAAAGCCTTCATATCTATCATATTACCCAACATCAATTGATCTATCTTATGATAAATTATCACTGTGAGACTCGAAATAAGCAGAGGTAAGGATTCGGAGAATAACTTTATAGCCAATGATTTGCTAAAAGAGAAATTGCGAAAATCATATCCATCTTTAATAAAACTAGATATATAGCCTGTTGCCACAAGAAAGAAATCTAATGACATTGCGATAATAAACCAAACAAGCGTAGCATGACACCATAAAAGTATAAATTTAAAGGACATACCTAAAAGTGTACGCACCACTTCTGCTTTTACTACCTTTTCATTTTCCAGTTTTGCAAAATAAAAATTTCTTATATTGTTAAATATATTTGGGAAAAGACATAGCGCATAAATAAAAATAAAGTCTATTATTTTACTTGCCTCTGGAATAAACATGGATATAAGCAATGCCAAAGCAAAGGTAAAAAAAGAACTCACTGCTCGTAAGCCAAGAGATGTACCTAATATCTCATAAATCCTATTTGAATTTGACAATTTTGAGAACTCCCTTACTTCTATAGCATCTAATCCAAAAATAGAGATCGTAATAAAAATCGCTATATAACTGATGACATAATTCATCAATCCATACTGCTCCGCACCAAGATATCTAGCTATAAGGATACCAGTCAGTAATACTCCTCCTATATTAGCAAGTTTTCCTATAACTGACCAACATATATTTTTCAATATTGTTTTCCTATATCCTGTTACCATGATTCACCTATTCCAAAACACCTGTTTGCATCGTGGTTCCTTGCCCTCCATCCTTTGCTTGTGCCAGAGAAAATCCCAAAGCCATCCACAACATAAAACATTTCACTCCTGGACCAAACGGAGGTTGTGCCTCAAATAAAGAATTCAGCATCATTGCCATCATAAGCAAATATGTAACAAGATGTATCTTATTATCCCTATCCAGCGACAACACCTTAGACAAGGTTACACCTATATAAGCAAAAACTATAACAGCCCCTAGCAATCCGAACTGTAATATCATTGCAACCGGCATACAGTCTATATATTTGTCACCTATCCCTATCCATAAATTTCGTGGTATTACCTCAAGAGCTCGCTCTATAGTATATACTCGTTCTGATGACAACTCGTTAATATCACTAATATCTCTTCCTGCGAACAAGATTCCATTGAATATCATATCATAATAGTAGTCATGCATGAAAATGTATGTCAACGACAAACTAACCACAAATACAGTTGCCCATCTAACTACCTTACTCCTTGATTGAACAATCATGTAAGCAATTGTAAAAAACACACCTATAAGGGTCGCCCTTGACTTCAACATACATAACATTACAAGAATAATTGCTATGCTAAAGTATTGCAATGATTTTACAAAGACATTTTTTGCATTAGAGTACAAGGCTATAACAATGGAGCAATTGAACAGTATCTGGCCCATAGCATTCTTTGCCTTGAACGCATACATCCTATCCATAATATCATAGTCTATGAAATACAATTCATAAAGATACAGACATAATATCAGGGAGCCTATCATTGATATGATGGATATACTGAATAACAATGTTTTACTATAATAATTACGAAATAACGAATAAGAAGTTATTCCTATCATAAGACTCAGACTCATATTGTATAGGTCTATATTCATATAGTTTCGTCCGGTAACCCCCTCACATGCCGCACAATAAAACAGCATACACAATGTACCTATATACATAAACCACAGAGGTCTCTCCGTGTATGTCTTAAACTTAAAGATTCCTAAGAAGGCAAATGGAATCAGCCACATAGCCTTCAAATAGCCATCATAGTCACTATCCAACACTACCGGCAATTGTGACATCAGACTCGCAAATATCGTAAGTAGGAATACTATTCTTATTATCATGCGTTATTACGCTGTTTTTACTTTTTCCTCACACACTTTAACGTGTGCCTAATCTTGCTCTTGAAGAAGGTTGTAGTCGAGATTTTTGACCGCAAATAATATAATTCACTACTGATTTTTGAAATTACGCCCTCAATCCCTTTACTCTCTCGCCCCCTTTTCCCTATGGTACACACCAAAACTCCTTAGGACACATATAATATCCTAAGGTAAAAGCAGTTACGCAAACAACTACCAGTCACTTGCGAAAAAAACATACTATTCTATATACAAAAGTACTATATTTTTTTCATCTACACAACAAAGAGAAGTCTAAATTAGAATTAACAGACGAATAAAATTAAAAATAAGTTAAATATAAGGCTCTGTTACAAGTAGTATGAGGGAAAAATTGTAACTTTGTACTTCTATGAATGTGAGGAAGAAACGACATATTGCTTCATGGATACTATTGGCAGTCTTTGTGCCAATGCTTGTCATGTCGTCCCTTCACCTACACCATTCACAGACAGACATCACCGACAGCTGCAGCGAGTGCGTACACCACCATTGCCACGGCCATCTGCTGCAGACCGACACCAATTCGCACAACTGCGTGTTGTGTCATTTTCTCACGATTCCTTTCGTTACTGCCACAACGGTCGCAGTAATTTACTACAACAGAAGTGTTAATCATTATGCCCTGCTCCAAAACAATATTCATTTCCACACGCAGGGCATTCCGCCAATGCGCGGACCGCCAACGCTAATGAGTAATGCATAATTCATAATGCATAATGCATAATGCATAATTCATGATTCATGATTATGCATGATTATGATGTAAATGGTCTGACCTCGCGTCAGATTGTTGCATAACTTTTTTCTTTACTTAACGAATTTAGTTTAAGCAGAATGATTAATATGTTACTGGCAGCGGTGCTCAGCGCCCCACTGCCAGCCGACACGTCAGTAGTGCTTGACGGTGTCACCGTGACCGACCAACTGCGACAGCAGCAACTTATGCGCTCATCACAGTCTGTCATATCCGTCAACCGTGACTATATCCGCCAGAACTTCTCCGGCTCACTGATGCAGACCTTGGAGGGTATTCCCGGCATCAAAGCCATGGCGATAGGCAGCGGACAGTCCAAGCCCATAATACGCGGCTTAGGGTTCAACCGCATGGTAGTGACCGAGGACGGCATAAAACACGAGGGCCAGCAATGGGGTGATGACCACGGACTGGAGATAGACCAGTTCGCCATTGACCGCGTTGAGGTTGTGAAAGGTCCTGCCGCACTGCTATATGGCGGCGACGCTATCGGCGGAGTGGTAAACCTATATACCAACCACGTACCGAGCAAGCCCTTCGAGGGAGCTATCCAGCTCTTCAGACGCAGTAACAACGAGCAACTGGGCGTATCGGCAAAAATCGGCGGACGACACGGCAGGTTCTTCTACCGCGCCAACATGACTCTCATAGACTATGCGGACTACAAGGTTCCGACAGACAGCATACAGTATTATTCATATTGGATAAAGTTGAAAGACCAACGTCTGCGCAATACTGCCGGCAGCGAGCGCGACGGCAGTCTGACGCTGGGGTATGCCGGATACAACTTCCACACCGACGTACGCGTGAGCGACAGCTACTCCAAGAGTGGTTTCTTCGCTAATGCGCACGGTCTGGAGGTGCGTCTCTCCGAGATAGACTATGACTGTTCACGGCGCGATATATCACTGCCTTACCAGTGGGTAAACCATCTCAAGGTGCTCAGCCACACCACATGGCGTACTGACAGTACGCAGGTGGAGCTTAACCTGGCTTACCAGAACAATCTGCGCGAAGAGTTGACAGAGCCTGTAAGCCATGGCTATATGCCACAACCCGACGGTTCCCTTGAGCGGCGTTTCAACAAGAACACATACACCGCCGCTCTCAGACTGCACACATGGCTCGCCAGTCATGAGCTACGCGGCGGCACCTCTTTTGAGTACCAGCACAACAGACGCAGCGGATGGGGATTTATCATCCCTGACTTTGAGACGCTCAGTACTGGTCTGTTCCTTATGGACCGCTACCACGTGAACGAACGCCTCATACTCAACGCCGGTTTGCGCTATGACTACACACGCACCCATATCAGCGGCTACACCGACTGGTATGAGACTCCCGTCTCTGCCGTCAGTTCCGTGTATAAACAGCGTAGCGCTACCATGACACGCCATTTCAACAGTCTGACATGGTCTGCCGGCTTGAACTACAGCGTTGGCCGTTGGGTAATGAAAGCAAACATCGGCAAGAGTTTCCGTGTACCTATACCTAAGGAACTTGGCGCCGACGGTGTGAACTACCACATCTTCCGCTACGAACGCGGCAACAGCACGCTCGACCCGGAGGAGTCATACCAACTTGACGCAAGTCTCAACTGGTCTAACGACCACCTGACGGTACAGTTTGAGCCTTACCTTAACTACTTCCCCAACTACATCTACCTTAACCCCACATCCGACTATGTGGAGGGCCTGCAACTCTATGAGTACAACCAGGCGAAGGTGATACGCTGGGGATTTGAGGCCGAGGCCGACTGGCACATCAGCCGCCACTGGGACGCAGTGCTGAAGGGCGAATATCTGTATGCACGCCAGCTCTCTGGCAGAAAGAAGTATTACACGCTGCCATTCTCCACTCCGTGGTCTATCGACGCAGAGGGCAAATACTCCTTCCAGTGGCACGGCGACTGTTTTGTGCGCCTCAACGCCCACATCGTGGGAGCGCAGAACGACATCGTACCACCAGAGAAACCCACAGACGGTTACTTCACGCTAAACCTCGCCATAGGCAAGGAACTGCCTCTTGGCAAGACTACGCTGAAGCTGGCACTGCACGCCGACAACCTGCTCAACAAGCGTTACTACAATCATACCAGTTACTACAGACTGATTGACGTGCCGGAGCCAGGGCGTAACCTGTCGTTCTTGCTCGGAATAGAGTTTTAGAGGGAGGGGATAGTAGCTATAGTTCCTATAGATACTATAGTCACTATAGGAACTATAGCTACTATAAAAAAGAAAAAAACTAAAAACTTAAAACAAACAAAAAACAATGAAGAATTTCAAGTATATGAGCCTTATGGTGGCTCTCCTGAGTGTGTTAACCCTGTCATTCACTTCTTGCGGCGACGACGATGATGTTACCAACGCACCTGTCATCAATCTCTACGAGGCAAACATCGAGCACGAGGGGTCTGAGATTTGTATTCAGGCTGACATCAAGTGCCCCGGTAAGATAGCAACTATCATCGCCGAGGTTTACAGTGCCGACGGAAAGACATTAAAGTTAACACAGCCTTTCACAGGATTTGAGGGTGTGCTTGAGGTGCCTGGCTTCCACAAGCACATACTCGATGTTGACACTTATGACCCAGCAATTGTCGAGGGCGACCTGCTGAAGTTCACCGTGGTTGACCAGAACGGCAACTCTACTACTGTACAGAAGAACCTTACAGAAGAAGATGATGATGAGCTGTAAGAACTTTTTATACACAATAATACCGCTGTGCGCACTCTGTGCGTGCAGCGGTTCTGACATGACCTACCCCGTCATCACAAGCATCGGCGTACCCAACCCCATAGACTGCCAGGTGTATAAGCGAGGTGAGGACATAAAGTTCAGCTATGTGTTTACCGACGACACAGAACTGGGCAACTTCAATATCGAGATACACAACAACTTCGACCACCACACCCACGGCACCTCTTCCTCTGAGTGCGAATGGGAAGCTAAGAAGAAAGCCGTTAACCCCTGGGTATTCTCTCAGGACTATGTCATCCCCGCAGGACAAGCCACATACGAGGCGAACTTTGACATCCACATCCCCGATGATGTGGACCCCGGCGACTATCACTTCATGATACGACTGACCGACCGTGCCGGCTGGCAGCAGCTCAAGGCCATGGGGATAAAGGTAACGGAGTAATTTCTATTTACACTTCAAGCGAACAAAGAACACAAGGTGGGTTCTATACATTCCCACCATAAACAAACTGACAATAAAATGAAAAGACCATTGTTTTGCGAACTGTGCCCGTTTGCCTACAAGCTCTCAGCAGAGAAAGAGATAATAAAGAGGCGTATCAGCGATGCACTGAGCGGCACACTTTTCTCTAAGGAGCGTGACACTACGCCGCTGCCTGTAAAGGTTTACACCCACAAGTCACTGATACGCCGCCGACTCGGCAATGTGGACATGCGCTTACAAGACAACAAGGCTGTCAACCTCACACTTGCCACAAGTTGCATCAATGGCATACTGATACGACCGGGAGAGACATTCTCCCTATGGAGACTCGTGGGCCGCACCACAGCAAAACGTGGTTTCCGCGAGGGACTGACCATCGCCAAGGGGCATCCCAGCAGCGGCATCGGCGGCGGACTATGCCAACTGTCTAACCTCATACATTGGATGGTGCTGCACAGCGAACTGACAATAACCGAGCACCATCACCACGATGGTCTGGACCTCTTCCCTGACTTCGGACGACAGATACCTTTCGGTACCGGTACCAGCATTACATACAACTACCTGGACTACCGCGTGACAAACGACACGCAGAACACCTACCAACTGCTCCTGCACACCGATGATGAGTATCTGTGCGGAGAGTTACGCTCCACCACGCAGGACGCTCACACCTACCACATCCATGCGAAGGATGAGTACTTCTCACGTGAGGAAGGAGTGATTTTCCGTAACGGACAGGTAATACGCGATGTCATTGACCGCGCCACCGGCGACATCGTTGACAGTAAGGTGATACGTGTCAACCATGCCCGTGTGATGTATGAGTTGCCAGAAGGTACAACAGTAAAAGAAGCATAATGAACACAAGACTTATAGTATTTGACTTTGACGGCACGCTGGGCGACACCCAGCAGATAATCGTCACCACCTTACACATGACAATAGCAGAGATGCATCTGCCTGAGCGTACAGATGCCGAGTGCATCTCCATCATAGGACTGCCTCTCGCCGGTTGCTTCAGGGCTCTCTATCCCGATGTCAACGAGGAGACCGTCACACTCTGCGCCGACACCTACAGACGTCTGTTCAAGGAGAATATGCAGACCTTCACGCCTGTGGCTTTTCCTCACGTTGTAGAGACTCTGCACAAGCTGAAGGATATGGGGCTGACACTTACCATAGCCTCATCACGCTGGCACAAGTCACTTGTAGAGCTTGTGCACAACCTCGGCATCGACGACTGTATATCCTATCTCCTCGGAGCCGACGATGTGGAACTGGCGAAGCCACATCCCGAGCCGGTACTCCAGACTCTTGCCGCCACTGGCATAGACGCAAGCCACACCCTTGTGGTGGGCGACATGGCGGTTGACATACTGATGGGAGCGAGAGCCGGAGCCCACACCTGTGGTGTCACATGGGGTAACGGTTCACGCCGTGACCTGGAGGAAGCCGGCGCCGACCATATCATAGACAGCATTGAAGAACTGCTGTCCCTGCTCTAATACGTCACAAACACCGACTCCAACGGTTTCTGGCGGAATCCTAAGATCCGCAGAGAGATATGCAGCAAAATACTCTAAGGATTATAGGATTAAAGGATTTTAGTTACCGAAGTAGCGGATATAATTTCTGATAAATTCATGGGTGATTTATGTTAAAGAATAAACAGGAATTGTCAGGAATTAATCATAAATTTTTGTACTACATAGAATAGGACATTTTGGTGATTTAACATTTCATTACAATTCGCAATCTGGAGAAATTCACAAGAAAAATATAACAATAGAAGAGAAGGATGTGACAACTCACAACCTTCTCTTTTTCGTTTTTCGGGCTAAAAAGCGCCTTTTTTGCTTCCCAAAGCATAACTTTCATATAGTAAAAGCATAGCTTTCACACCCTAAAAGCTATCACTTTACACTGTAAAAGCATAGCTTTCACGCTAAAAAAGCCATAAAATGTCACCCTTTAGCCACACCTCGTTCTGTATAGTGCTGTATTACAGCACTTAACGCCAACCACGATTTCCTTGCGATATTTCAGCCCAAACCACAGGTTGCTGAGTAATATCGCAAGGAAATGAAGCCTGAAATAGGACATTTTGGTGATTGGTGGTAAAAACGGAATTATAATTTCGCATTATTTTTCCATGATTTAAGCATTATTATTTTAGAAATTATTATCTTTGTATTTGTTATGAAAAAAATATGTCACTACATTTCTGAGTATATGGGTGTGCTGGTGCTCGCCGTAGCAGTGGCTGCCCTACTGTTTCCGAAGGCAATGCCTCATGTGCATCCCTCTACCATCAATTACCTACTTGGCGTGGTAATGTTCGGCATGGGACTGACGCTTAACCTGCGCGACTTCAAGATTGTGTTCAGCCGTCCTAAAGATGTCATCATCGGTTGTCTGGCACAGTTCACCGTCATGCCACTGCTGGCATGGGGACTGTCGCGCCTCTTCAATCTTGACGAGGCGCTGGCGCTGGGTGTAGTGCTCGTGGGCTGCTGTCCCGGTGGCACGGCATCAAACGTGATAACATATCTTGCCAAGGGCGACCTGGCACTGTCTGTAGGCATGACGGGAGTGTCAACATTGTTAGCTCCGCTGCTAACGCCGCTGCTGACATGGGCACTGGCAGGCAAGACAGTGGACGTGAACATAGCTAATATGTTCTTCAGCATACTGTGGGTGGTGATACTGCCTATCATAGCAGGACTGACAGTGAAATGGATATGGCCGAAGTTCACGCAGCATATCACCGACTATCTGCCCGCCTTCTCTTCGCTGGCAATAGCCTTCATCGTGTCGATAGTAATAGCAGCCAACGCCGACAAGCTGTTGGCAGGAGGTATGATAATAGTGGTGGTGGTGATGCTTCACAATGTATGCGGACTGACACTGGGATATATCATAGGTTCACTGCTCAGACTGTCAGAGCCCAAGCGGCGAGCCGTATCAATAGAGGTAGGCATGCAGAACTCCGGTCTGGCATGCAGTCTCGCCACCATACACTTCGCCGCCTATCCGCTTGCCACCATCCCCGGAGCCATTTTCAGCGTATGGCACAACATATCGGGGGCCACAGTGGCGTATCTCTATGGTCGGAAAGACAAGAATAAAGAGACGAGCGACGTGCCAAAATGTCCGCCGAATGTTTAACGTAGTATAAAAAAACGGCAGCAATGTTTACCAAAGTTTAAAATTACTGCCACTTCTGTCTCTCCCTGCGGAAGAAGCCCCCCGGACAAGGTGTTGGCACACGCATTGCACTAAAGAGCAGTGAAAGTTCTGAGGACGATGAAGGCCCGCAGGGATTTCAAGAACATACGTTAAACTAAAAATTATAATCAGGAGGTAAAAATTATGTTGACAAGTTTGATGAAAAACAATGGTTGGTTCCCAACAATGTTTGATG
>DFLE01000048.1 GCA_002373375.1 Prevotellaceae bacterium UBA3627 | reverse complement strand
GCCTCGATTACCTTCTGTGATGGTTGGAAATTAAACTCGTTTCTGTCTAAAAAGTTCATTATTTTGATGAAAAATATGATTTACTATATATGAGGATAAACCTTGCCCTTATTATTAGAGGTCAACCTTAGGCAGTTTTGCGAGAGCCATAGCTATGGTCTCATCACTTGGTATAACGTCAGTCATTGTCTTGTTGTTAAACTGCTCGTAGGCATACAGGTCAAAGTATCCTGTTCCGGTGAGTCCGAAGAGTATTGTCTTCTCCTCGCCAGTCTCCTTACACTTCAGTGCCTCGTCAATGGCAACGCGTATAGCGTGGCTTGACTCAGGAGCCGGCAGTGTACCCTCCACGCGTGCAAACTGCTCTGCAGCAGCAAACACCGCTGTCTGCTCTACTGAGCGTGCCTCAAACAGACCGTCGTGATAGAGCTGTGACAATATAGGGCTCATGCCATGGAAACGCAGGCCGCCGGCGTGGTTAGCGCTTGGCAGGAACTGGCTTCCCAGTGTGTACATCTTAGCCAATGGGCATATCATGCCGGTGTCGCAGAAGTCGTATGCGAACTTGCCTCGTGTGAGGCTTGGGCATGATGCAGGCTCTACGGCAATAATCTTATAGTCGTTCTCGCCACGGAGCATCTCACCCACAAACGGGCTTATCAGTCCGCCGAGGTTAGAACCGCCGCCAGCGCAGCCAATGATGATGTCAGGCTTGATGTCATACTTCTTCAGCGCCTTCTGTGCCTCCAGTCCGATGATGGTCTGGTGCAGCAGCACCTGGTTGAGCACAGAGCCCAGCACATAGCGGTAGCCCTCCTGCTTAGTGGCAGCCTCTACAGCCTCAGAGATGGCGCATCCCAGAGAACCCGTAGTGTCAGGGTGCTCAGAGAGAATCTTGCGGCCCACCTCAGTGGTCATTGATGGTGACGGAGTGACGCTTGCGCCGTATGTGCGCATCACCTCACGACGGAAAGGCTTCTGCTCGTATGAGCACTTCACCATATATACCTGGCAGTCCAGTCCGAAGTAAGAGCAAGCCATAGAGAGAGCCGTGCCCCACTGTCCGGCGCCGGTCTCGGTGGTCACGCCCTTCAGTCCCTGCTGCTTGGCATAGTAAGCCTGTGCTATAGAAGAGTTGAGCTTGTGTGAGCCTGAAGTGTTGTTACCCTCAAATTTGTAATATATCTTAGCCGGAGTACCCAGAGCCTGCTCCAGGAAGTATGCGCGCACCAGCGGTGACGGGCGGTACATACGGTAGAAACGCTGTATCTCCTCCGGTATGTCGAAGTAAGCGGTGTCATTGTCCAGCTCCTGCTTGTTCAGCTCATCACAGAAGATAGGCGCCAGGTCTTCCGCCGTCAGCGGCTTCAGCGTGGCAGGGTTGATAAGCGGTGCCGGCTTGTTCTTCATGTCGGCTCTTACATTGTACCACTGTGTGGGTATCTCATCCTCCGTGAGATATATCTTGTAAGGGATTTTTTCTTTCATATATTGTTTTGTTTATTAGTTATTCAAATCTCGTAAGTACTCAACTTCTTAAGTTCTCAGAAGTTATGGAGTTAAGGAGTTAAGACAAATGTAGCGACCTTATAAAAAGAGAACGTAATGTCTTAACTACTGCCTGCTTAACTACTGCCTACTTGGGAAAGTTGAGTTGGTTATATACATCCAAATGGCAAAGGTAATAATTTTTCTTAATATAGGCAAATTTTATTTGTGGTTTGGAATTTTATTACTACATTTGCATTATATTAACACTCAATATATAAATAACTCAACTTTCTGAAGTAGTCAAGTAGACAGTAGTTAAGTAGTTTTGAGACAAGCTCAAGCATAAATGAAGACAATACAGAATACCTCAGCATGAGCCTCGGTTCGTCAATAAACAGCAAATAGCCAGGGTAATGTCTTAACTCCTTTACTTCTTTACTCCTGAAGACTAAGAAGTTGAGTACAAGCGAAACTTAAATAAATAATTTGCAAAAGACAGGCTTGGTACTTGAGGGCGGCGGATTGCGCGGTATGTTCACTGGTGGAGTAATCGACGCCATGATTGACGAGGACATAAACTTCGACGGCATGATAGGTGTGTCGGCGGGTGCGTTGTTTGGCTGCAACCTGAAGTCAAGGCAGAAAGGCCGTGCCCTCAGGTATAACGTGAAGCTGCGCAAGGACCCGAGGTACATGGGGCTGCGCAGCCTTATAAAGACCGGCGACATCGTGGGGGCGGAGTTCTCCTATCATGTGGTGCCGTTTGAGATAGACCCCTTTGACGGCGAGACGTTCCGCCAGAACCCTATGGACTTCTGGCTCGTCGCCACCGATATACTTACAGGTGAGCCTGTGTATCACCAGATGAGGGAGTTCACGCACCATGAGCTGGAGTGGATGCGCGCCTCCGGTTCCATGCCCGCGGTGTCGCGCCCTGTGGAGGTTGACGGCCGTGTGCTGCTTGACGGCGGCATGGTTGACGCCATACCGTTGAAGGCATTCCAGCGCATGGGCTACGGGCGAAACGTGGTGGTGCTGACGCAGCCGCGTGACTATTTCAAGAAGAAGACCAAGCTGGTGTGGATTATCAAGCAGTTTACCAAGAAATACCCCAAGGTGGCAGAGGTGATGGCCCGCCGCCATGAGATGTATAACGAGGAACTGGAGTACATAGCCAGTCAGGAGAAGGCAGGCAATGCCCTGCTGATATATCCCGACAAGCCGCTGAAGATAGGCCGCACAGAGCTTAACGAGAAGAAGATGCGCCGTGTGCACCACCAGGGGTATGAGGCTGCACGGCAGATGATGGAAAGAATAAAAGACTTCATGAGTCAGTGAGGAATAGTGATTTCATAGTTCTCAACTTAGGATTCGCACGAACCATACACCAATGGGGCAACCGCGACATCTCGTCTCCCTTCATGCGTATATACTACATAAAGAAGGGAAAGGCCACCTTGCACCTGCCCAATGGTGACATGAAGGTGGAGGAGGGCAATATGTATCTGCTGCCAAGCTATATGCCCCATGCGTATGACTGCGAACCGGGGTTTGAGTTCTATTACCTCTTCATATTCTTCCACCAGGGTGAGAACACTGGCATATTTGAGAAATATGACGTGCCCACCACCGTAAGGGGAAACCACGCCACCACACTGCTCTTTGAGAACTACTGCACGCTCTATCCACAGCTCAACCTGCCGTCAATGTCGGCAGAGGACTTTGAGCGCCATCCTTCCTACCGCGACTATGCAAGGGCATATATGCGTATGAAGGACTATGAGCAGTTTCAGTTGCACGGCATGGTGGAGATTCTTCTCTCTTACTTTATCAAGCACGCTGAGCCACGCCTTATAATAAAGGATGACAGGATACTGAAGCTCATAGGATATATATCAGAGCACGTCAGCGAAAACATCACGGTGGCAACCTTGGCTGACATATCATGCCTTACGGAGTCACATCTGGTGAAGGCGTTCCGCAAGGAGCTGGGGGTTACTCCGCTGCAGTATATCATAAAAAAGAGAATACAGCATGCGCAGACACTGCTGCTGGGCACGGAAATGACTGTCAGCGAGGTGTCACAGAGCGCTGGATTTACAGACTCGTCCTATTTTGTGCGTCTGTTCAAGAGACACATCGGCTACACCCCGCAGCAGTACCGTGACAGACTGATTGGATGACGTCCTGATAGTATATTATTGTTTTCGTTATAGTACATTTTAGGCGAAATTGTCCCTTGTTACGCCTTTTTATACCACAAATTTGTTTTCGTAAATATATTTTGTTTACCTTTGCACTCATTGTTTAAGGTAAAAAAGTATATGAACAAGAAACATCTTATTATGGCGGCGTTCTGCTGCCTCTCATCAGTAGCTGCACAGGCTGGCGGCCTGATGACCAACACTAACTACCACATCGCTTTTGACCGTATGTTCGCCCGTGGCGCAACAACAGAGATTGACGCTACATTCTCTAACCCTGCCGGACTGGTATGGGGACACGAGGGACTGGAACTGTCTCTTAACCTCCAGAAGCCTTGGCAGAAACGTGACATAGAGACAAGTTTTGAGGGTATGCCTGAGTTAAACAAAAAGTATAATGGCGAGGCCTCTGCTCCTATCGTGCCAGCGCTCTTCGCTACTTACCACAAGGACAAGTGGGCTGTATCAGGTATGATTGGCATCGTGGGCAGCGGCGGCTTTGTGGAGTATAAGGAAGGCGTGCCTATGTATAACATGATGATGACTTCCCTGCTCGCCTCACGAGGTGTTACCCCCGACCAGTACTCTCTCAACTCTAACATGAAGGGTAAGCAGTATATATATGGTGGTCAGGTGAACTTCTCTTATAAAATCATCGACTGCTTGTCAGCTGCAGTAGGTCTGCGTGCTAACTATTATGATGGTTACTATCGTGGTCACGTTATTGCAGGTAACCACCCGGTGTTTGGCGAGGTGGCATCGCTGTTGCTTGATGTGAATCAGAAAGGTTGGGGCTTTACTCCTATCGTCAGCCTTGACTTCCACAAAGGTCCACTTACTGTCAGCGCACGCTATGAGTTCCGCACAAAGATACAGACAGAGAATGAGACTAACGTGCTTAATGCCGGACTGGGTACTAATGTATTGGCTGCAATGACTCCTGCACAATTGCAGAATCTACAGGCTATTATGGGTGGTCTCGGTGCCTACACCGCACCTTTCCAGGATGGTGCCAAGACTCGCTACGATATGCCTTCACTGCTGACTTTTGCTGTGGGCTATGAGTTCACTAAGAAACTGCGCGCTGCTGTGGAGTACCACTGGTATGACGACAAGAACGCCAAGATGGGCGGTGACCGTCAGAAGACTCTCAGCCACGGCACACACGAGATTCTCGCCGGCGTGGAGTATGACATCAACGATAAGTTCACCGTCAGCTGCGGCGGTCAGCGCACCGACTACGGTCTGACCGACGAGTACCAGCAGAACACATCATTCGCCTGCGACAGCTACTCCGTAGGTCTGGGCGGTGCATGGAACGTGAACGATAAGATTCGTCTCAACGTAAGCTATTTCACATCTATATATAGCGACTACGAGAAGAACCTCACAAACGCATACGGCGTTCCAAATCTGAACGCTAAGGAAACCTACAGCCGCACCAACCATGTGATAGGCGTAGGTATAGACTATAAGTTTTGAACAAGTTAACCTAATCGATACTATGTCAGCGGAGTCATCTTGATGTGCCACTGCACATCTTGATGACTCCCAAGGCTGACTAACACACGTTTTTTCATACACATTTTGTTAAAAATAAGTGGATCACTTTGTAAGGATAATGTTCTTTTCCTCAGCAAAGTGATTTTTCTTTGCCCCTAATCCTTGCGATATTAGTCAGCAAATGCTCTTCCGCTCTCAAATACGCCAGAATTTAGTATTTTTGCATCCATCTGACTATCAGTATGATGCAAAAACGAACCGTTTCCTGTAATATGAAAGCTATGCTTTTACATTGTGAAAGCTATCACTTCACACCCTAAAAGCTATGCTTTTACACCCTGAAAGCTATCGTTTCAGAGCGTAAAAAGCGAAGAAAAAGCCATTGTCGCATGGTTATCCTCAACTCCATTTCCCATAAACTGTAGATTTTGCCGGTACATAGTTGTGCCTCTTCATTCTATTTTGCATTTCCCGGCGCACATTTTCCTTCTGACACTATGGCAGAAAAAATGTCCTTTTTGTAGCATTGTGACAAATAACAATAACTATTCTTCATGTTTCAAGTCTTAACATGAATGTCCAGAAATTAACCATAAATTTTCAAAAATAATTATTATCAACTGAATTTGCATACTTATGGTTAACTATGGCAACTTGTTCCTTATATCTAATCCGCTTTCAATTTCCCTAATCGCATTACTATGGAAGTTTGACTGCGTCCCATTTTTTTAGCAATGTATTTAATGCTTTTCCCCTCGCGATGCAGCGCCAACAGAAATTCGTCGGCATTACGTGTCCATCTTTTGTTTGCATTGGGATGTTTTGCATAACTTACTTCTGTAATGCTCTCTGGGTGCAAAAACTCATCCACAAACACCGAAGGGAAGCGTTTGTCATAAAGTACCATTGTCATTAGTTTTGCTCTAGTGATGGCGACGTAAAATAATCGCCGTTCCTCGCCATAAGGGAACTGGTCGCTATTTGTAAGCACATAGTCAAGTACGGGGTCGTCACTTACTCCTGATGGGAAACCGTAAGTGTCCTTGTTGCATTGTAGGATAATTACGTAATCTGCTTCCAATCCTTTTGACTTATGCACTGTCAAGAATTCAATCTTTCTGCCCCCTATGATATAAAAGTACCGGTTACTTTCTTTTACGCTCTTATATGTAAATGATAAATAATAATCGTCAAATGAATATCGCCCTAACAAGAAGATTGATTTCTCTGCTGGGATAGAAGCCACCAACTGTTCAATAGTTTTGTTGTAGTTGGCTCGGTCATAAGCATAGAAATGCAGTTCCGTTTTGACTTGTTTGTTAAAAGGTCTGATGTTTTTTGATATCTGCGCCTTGTTACGCTGGATAAACCGTGAAGACAAACCTACAAGCGGTTCTCCAAAACGATATGTTGTCTCAATCTTGTTAATTTCTGTCGGTCCGAAATAATCTGCAAAT
Organism: Prevotellaceae bacterium UBA3627; assembly: GCA_002373375.1. GTDB lineage: Bacteria > Bacteroidota > Bacteroidia > Bacteroidales > Bacteroidaceae > Prevotella. The sequence continues at coordinate 6,233 of DFLE01000048.1, read as the reverse complement.
TGATTGAAAAGAGACATGTCGCTGCCTGAAAAACGATAAATGGATTGCCAGTCGTCCCCAACGCAATAGAGTTTTGCTGGTGGTTGTCCTTCACGCAAGGCTTTCAAGAATGCATAGCGGTCAACGGATATATCTTGGAATTCATCAACGATAATATAGTCGTATGATACTGGTTGTTCCGATTTACATAGCTGTGTAGCCCAGAGTATAGCATCTGTAAAGTCTATCTGGTTGCTTTTCTGTAACTCCTTAGAATATCGCTCGCATACGGGTTGGAAGATATGCTTGATAATAAACTCACTGCGTTCATCATCCACTTTCCTCATAACATCTTGTATGGTCTTACAACTAGATTTTAGAAGCGTAGCGAAAGTAACAGCAAGCCTGATAAATGCTTTCTCCTGCTTGCTATCCTTTGGTAGCACCATATCATATAGTTCCTCGTCTGATTTCAATTCCGTAGGAACACCAATGTTATTCAGAATCTTCATTATCTTCTCGCGCATGTCGAAATATTGAAAATCCGCACTTGATGTGGTGATAAGTGTCGTTCCATATTTAGCATGAACCTCACGTTTCCATGTAATGCCGTCACCATATTTTTGATTGGCTTCATCATATGTTATATTCTTGTCCTTTGCAAACCATGCCGGCACCAGCCCATGCTCGTCTACTCCAAAATGTTCCAAGTAGACTCTGCGTAGGCATCCATCTTTTTCATAATAGATAGAGAAGTCAGGTTTGTATTGGGAGTGCATCTCATCGGCCACATCATGTTCGTAAGCTTCCTCATATCTGTATTTCACGCCCAAAGAGGACAATACGAAGCATATTTTCTGCTCCTGTTCGCTTTTTACATAGACCGTATTCCCGTCCATGTCGGGAAGCAAAGCCTTGAGCCTTGCATTTTTCAGCTCTGACAGAGTTTGCCTTCTTTCATTCTTGCGCTTCTCCCATTCATCTTCCTTTATCTGGTAGTCAACGAAATATTTCACCACTGCCTTCTGAAACTTGCTATCAGCAAGTAACTCACGGTATATTTTGACAAAAAGAGTGTCAGTATTTTCATATATGGATGGCTTTCTTCCCGTCACTAGCCCTATTATGTCCAACGCCAGTTTATGGAATGTGTACCCTCTTAATCCTGGTATGCCCATCCTTTCTGTCAATTCTGCTGCTGCCTTGTTTGTATAGCTTATCAACAAAATTTTTTGTGGCTTTATTCCTTTTTTCTCTATCAAATATTTAACTTTTCCAACTATTGATGATGTCTTCCCACTGCCAGCACTGCTTACGACAAGACAGTTTTCCTCCTCGGAAATGATGGAGCGTCGTTGTTGCTCATCCAGAGGGTAGGCCAGACAACTGTCAAAGAAATCACGGCTTTCTTCCAGTCTCTCTCTTGTCGTTGTCTCGTTATGTTCTTTGATTAACCGATTTATAGAGGTGAAGTCGTCTATTAGTTTTGACATCTGTTCTGTAGGTTCCAAATAGAAAAACTGCAGTTTGCGTCTAAACGAATAGACTTCATTATATATTTCGCTAAAATGATTTGTGATGTTTTTTCTTTCTGCTTGAGTAATAATATGCCCTTTGAAACGACAGCTCAAAACATCTTCTATATCATATAAGTCACAATATTCTCTGTCTTCTGGCTTTTTTTCTTCTATTTCTTGACAATAGAGGTCATGACTAGACAAAGCATCAGATATTTCTGCGTCAATTCTTTCCAATTGCCGCTTAAACTTTTTTCTCACCACTAACAATGAAAACAATGCAATGGTGCCTGCAAATACAAGAATATATATATACATATGTTGTTTAATATTGCATGACGCTTCCTACTTTTCCCTTGTTGAATTTTATTTGAAGAACGTGACGGCTTGCGTCGCCATATATTTGTGATGATTTCTTTTTCTCTATATTTTTCATGTATTAGTTAGCATTTGAAGGCATATGGATACAAAAATAGTAATTTTTTATGATATACAATTCTGTTAAACAAGAATAATTATATATTTACAGAAATTATGGTCTGGATTATGGTTAATTCTTTGCAAGACAAAGAAGTACCGAGCGCTGAAATTCGTTTTCTGTAATCTGTTGCTGATTGTAGTTGACAGAATACTAACTCAGAACGGAAATTGCCCATTTTGTCAGGCTGCAGTTGTTATATTAGGAAGGGAATCCTTGTGACGCCATGGTGGCAAGCGTCTCCTTGCTTTGAACGAAAATTAAGAAAAAAATAAATAAAATTCGTATAAATAAAGACGGGATAGGATTTTTATTTGTAATTTTGCCTTACCGTAAAGCCGGACGCGCAGGTCGGCAGCGGCTGACAAACGAACACATGACTATGACAAAGAAGTTTTTATTCTCACTCTTACTCTCCGTCGCTGCCGGAACGGCAAGCGCCGCAGAGCCATTGCCTAACGGCACGATGAGGTTCTCTATCTTCGCCCCTATGGCTAAGGAGGTGGTGCTGCAAGGCTCGGGAGTGCTGCGTAAGCAGAAGATGATAAGACAGACTGACGGCAGTTGGACCTACGTCAGTGCGGTGCTGCCGCCTGAGATGTACACCTATAACTTCGTGATTGACGATGACGTGATGCAGACGGAGCCGGCAGGTGTGCCTACCGTGCGCGACATAGACCGTCACTATAACTATTTCTTCGTGCCAGGATGGCCGGCAGACTACTACATGGACCAGCCCGTGCCCCACGGCAGGGTGGAGCAGCCGTGGTATCCGTCAAACCTCAACGGCATGATGCAGCGACGTATGTCGGTGTACCTGCCGGCAGAGTATGACAGCCAGACGGAGAAGCGTTACCCAGTGCTTTACCTGCTCCATGGCTCAGGCGGCGACGAGACGGCATGGCTCAACATGGGCAGGCTGGCGCAGATAATGGACAAGATGACGGCAGAGGGCAAGTGTGAACCGATGATTGTTGTGATGCCTAACGGCAACGCCGACCTTGACGCGGCACCGGGCGAGAGTCCTTATATGAATGCCGAACCGAAGGCGAGCAACCTGTCGTCAATGACAGGAAGGATAGAGGCGGCGTTCCCTGTGGAGGTGATGGCATACGTGGAGCAGCACTACCGCACCATCAACGACAAGCAGCACAGGGCTATAGCGGGACTGTCGCTGGGCGGACTGCATACGCTGTTTATCACTGCCAACAATCCGCAGGCATTTGACTATGTGGGACTGTTCTCACCGCAGACAACGAACTCGCTCAACGGTAAGAAGATTTCGGGCATAAAGAGCATTACGAAGGGCATAAAGAGCCTTGCCGGACAGATTCCCGTGGTGGGCGACAAGTGGGAGAATAAGCTCGACAAGAAGTTTGAGAAGTATGACGACATAGTAACCTATGACAGTATTGACCAGAAGCTGGCGGCACAGTTTGCTGAGGCTCCGCGCCTGTATTACATTGCCGTGGGCAAGGAGGACTATGTGAAGAAGCTGGTGGACATGCACCGAGAGAAACTCGACGCTGCGGGTTATCCATATAAATATAACGAGAGCGACGGCGGGCACACCTGGGACAACTGGCGCAGGTATCTGCTCGACTTCCTACCGCAGCTGTTCAGGTAGCGAGTGAGAAGGAAAATGTATTATGGTGGTAAAAAACTTATTAAGACGTTCTTTGTATATTGTCACTATGTTTATCATCACGTTGGTGTTTGTAAACATTTTGAGGCCGCTTGTTGAAGACACAAAATTTCATGGTGGTAGCATATTTGACAAAGTAGCGATTGCCGGATTATTGATTAGCGGATATCTTTTTCTTGCCCCAATGGCAGGCAGACTTATTCTGGGTAAACGAAAGAGTGATACTCTTTTTGGAAAAATAGCAAATGATAATCCATGGGTGGTAGGCTTGGGCTTTGTCCTGATACATATACTAACCAGAGGGTATCTTGAAAAAGAGTATGGAATTATGGTTGGTTGTTTTATAGAAGGGCTAATCTCTTTTGTCTTAATATTTATAGTGTTCTCTTATTTGAATCTTAAGAAACACAAAAGATAGGTTGTTATATTTCGAGAGAAAAAAATAAGAGTGTCATGAAATCAATTCATGACACTCTTGTTTTGATATTGTATGTTGACCTATATATTATATAAGGTGTAATGTACCGATGACGTAGAGCAGTGTATATCCGAGCACGATAGATGTGAAGCCCATGATAAGGCCTATGCGTGCCATGTCTTTCTGCTCCACGAGGTTGGTGGCGTAGGCCAGTGCGTTAGGCGGCGTAGAGATAGGCAGCACCATTGCGCTTGAGGCTGCGATGGCCACACCGATGAGCACTGTTGATGTGCCACCGATGGCGTCGAGCTTGTCGCCCATTGCCACGCAAACCACTACGAGGATTGGCATAAGGAGAGCCGCTGTGGCTGAGTTAGATATGAAGTTGCTCAATGCGTAGCAGATGAGTCCTGAGAGCACGAGGATGAACAGTGGAGAGAAGTCGCCGAACGGGATGCTCTCCACGGCGCGCTCTGCCAGTTCTGACTTGTTAAGGCCGTAACCCAGGGCAAAACCGCCGGCTACCATCCAGATGACAGACCAGTTGATTTCCTCGAGGTCTCGGCGGTTGATGACACCTGTGAGGGCGAATACCACAAACGGTATGAGCGCCACGGTGTAGGAGTTGATGCCGGTAACGGTATCGAGGAGCCACAGCAGCACGGTGACGAAGAAGGTGCAGATGACAATCTTTGACTGTATGCCATGCTTCATGCCACCCTCAATGTGGAGCTCTATCGTCTTCTGTGAGAATGGGAAGAGTTTACGCAGCAGCAGCCAGCTGATGAAGAGCAGCACCAGTACCAGTGGTACCATGTAGAGCATCCACTGACCGAAGCCGATACCGAGGTTCATTCCCTCAGGGTCGTTCAGGTACTTCAGTGCTATGGTGTTAGGAGGTGTGCCGATAGGAGTACCCATACCACCGATGTTGGCAGCGATAGGGATAGACAGTGCCAAGGCTATGCGTCCCTTGCCGTTGGCAGGAAGCTGCTTGAACACAGGGGTGAGGAATGTGAGCATCATGGCCGCGGTGGCGGTGTTGCTGACAAACATAGAGAAAAGACCTGTGATGACAAGGAAGCCCAGCAGTACGTTCTCGCTCTTCTGGCCGAAAGGCTTTAGCAGGCTCTTGGCCAGCTGTGCGTCAAGGCCAGTCTTGGTAGCAGCAATGGCGAGAATGAAACCGCCGATGAAAAGCATTATGACTGGGTCGGCAAAACATGCCATGATTCCTTTGTATGACAACAATGTGCCTACCTCTTCCTCGTTACACATCCACTTGATGCCCGAGTCACTGCAGAACAGGAGCATGGAGACGATGATGGCCACTGAGGTTGCCCATGAGGGAACCACCTCCATCACCCACATCAGTGTGGCGAAGGCGAAGATGGCTATGATGCGCTGCTGCACCACCGTGAGGCCGTCTATGCCGAAGGCAGTGGAGGGCATGTTCCATAAAATAAGCGTGACAATGGCCACCACTATGGCCTCGATAGCTTTCTTCATTACGCGCGCGGGCTGCGACTTTCTCTCCTGACGCATCTTGTGGTAGGCGTCAACAAGTTGGATTCCGTTAAAATTCTTAAACATTGTTGTTGGTTGTTTCTTACAATCTTTTTTACTTCTTTCTGTTACGATTATTTTGAGAGTGCAAAGATACATCTTTTATTTAATAAAGAAAAACTATTAAGTTGAAAAATAGTTTACATTATATATTATTAATAACGTATTGCAAACTGCACTTGTCAGTTTTTCGCACGTATAACCCTCTCTTTAATCTCTCTGTAAGTAGAATGATATACTAAAATATGTTAACGCAAGTTATATTTGTCTAAATTAAGAGTGCTGACAGATGATTTTTGTGCTTTATATTATGTGGAAAGAAAAAAAAATCGTAACTTTGCACCCGATTTTGCCTTTTAAGGCGATATCCATAGTGTGTGGCCCGTGGAAAGCGGAGCGTATAACACATTATTAGATAAAGGATTATAAACAACAATAATAATAACAAAAAACAACAAACAAAATGCCTACAATTCAACAATTGGTAAGAAAAGGCAGAAAGGTACTTGTAGACAAGAGCAAGTCACCAGCTCTGGACTCATGTCCTCAGCGTCGTGGTGTGTGCGTGCGTGTGTATACAACTACCCCTAAAAAGCCTAACTCGGCTATGCGTAAGGTAGCCCGTGTTCG
>DFLE01000033.1:59136-81280 GCA_002373375.1 Prevotellaceae bacterium UBA3627 | reverse complement strand
ATTATTTACGCTGCAAAATTAAAGCCAAATATCTGTCAACGATTGATATTAAAATAGGTGGTACATATATGGAGTCTGACGGTGGCTACATGGAAGAAGACCATAGATTTCCTGTTTATAATGGACTTGAAGCCTTCTCTTCACACCATATTAATTCAAAAGAAGACATGAACAAAATACTTAATGATGCGAATGTAGCAATCACATTATTAAATGGAGGTAATTTGGACATGCTATATTATACAATAGAATTATTCTTTAAGGATTTTTCGGTACAAGAATACATTGATGTCATTAATCAACTAAAAAACTGGGATGTAATCAAAGAATTTTATGGCGATGAAGAAGAATATAATAGTTTCAATGATAATGATTGGGATAGATTGATGCATAATATAATAATTTCGACATCGTCAAAAAAACGAGTTAGACTGCAGAGTCAAGTGAGGGACAACTTTCTAACGTAATTATAGTTTACAAATGGATTCAACATATGTTACAAATCAGGTCTGTTTACCTGATACACTGAATGCTCATGTTAGCAATATTCCATCTTCTATTAAAATAGATGGTATCGTTGCGGTGACAGATACTTCTTATAACAGTCATTTGAGTGATTTGTTATCCTTGGGTAATACTATTGTGGAATATGGTATTGGCTTTAGCGATATTGTTTCTACTATTGTATTCCCATTAATAATAGCAATTTTTGCGTTTGCATTTCCTTTTTTATTTGATGCTATTAACAAAATTAATAGTAAATACAACTCTGAAGTTCTTTCTGAGTTGTATTCTTCCACTCATGCATATAAATGTTTCAAAATAAGTATAATTTTGAGCATTGTATGGTTGTTGCTATATGGCTTCTTTTCTATATTCCTATTTGATGTATTGCATCATTGGGTAGGATTGATTTTCACGCCAATATCTATGATTGTTGTAAGCTTGCTCGTATATTCGGTTATTAGTTTTGTAAAAGAAAGTATATCGTTTAATAAACCTTCTGAAATTATAGGGAAAATTGAGGTTAGATATATTCAGGAAAAAAATAGAGCAAAGAAAGAAGACAAAAAATTCGAAAAGGAACTGAACAAGAAAAAAGACAAAGCAGAAAGCAAGCGCGTTAAGGACCAATGGAATTTTGTTGGAAGAGTTAACAATAATGCATACTCAAATAATGCAGATACAAACTATGTAAATCGTCTTTCTAATCTATGCAGATATTCTTTTGTTGAGAATGATTATAACCTATTTTATTCTATAATAAAAAAAATAGAAAAACTCATTAACGATGAGATGTCTCTATCAAGAGAAAACAATGAAAACACCTTGCCAGAAGCGCAATATAAGTATAAATCTGCAACTTTCTTAACTCAAGCTTATGAGGATTATTTCTTGTCTGCAAGAGATCAAAGAGTACAGATTCAATTGATTACAACATGGTTAAAAGGATTCTCTCCTAATAAGTATCCTAATCGTTCTGATGTATATATGCTTGTTAAAACATTGCTAAAGGTTGCGAGCCGAGGAGAACTCCGTTTTATTGAAAGTTATTTTGATTTGTGTAAGCATTCGTTTAATTATGTTCTTAATCTTCCTCTGTTACTGTATGTTGAAAAAGGAAAGATAGATAAGCAACCTAGGGTTTTTCAAAAGAGTCAAGATTTATGGAATTATATTTGTGACTACCATTTCATACTTGCGGCTTATGCATATCATCAAGGGTTGAATACATTACCAAAACAGATTCTTGTTGATGAATATGGAATAGGCGTGTTACCCCATAATAAACAGATGTTGCTGATAAGATATGCTAGATGTAAAACAAAATTCAAAGACGATGGAAGTTTTGACTATTCTAAGTCTGAAGATTTATTTGGACAAAAAGTTTATCCAGATTTCCTGGATATTTTTGCAGCAACACTTTTTGCATTGTTGGATGGCTCTAAAGGGCTGTCGTATTATCCAATAGTTACAGAAGATGTTAAAAATGTACTTGAAAAAAATAAAGAACATTTTATTAAAATAGGTAACAAACTTAAGGACGATTATATCGTAAAGAAATTGTATCACAAAATATGCGAATTTAATTATGGTTCGAATTATGTTGATGTTTATAATTCTTTGACGAAGAAACCATCTTCAGAAGATTATGAAGAAGTTTTACCCGTACATATAAATGAGTATATCAATATTTTTTGGGGGAATCAGATAAGCCAAATTGATTCTTATACAAATAAGCATATGTGGGGTCGGAATAATGCTGAAAAGACAGAAGTCTTAACTCTTAATCCATGTATTTTTTCATATGACAAAAGTTTTTTAAAGAATTTGAGTGCTGATAAGTATTTTTTTGCTTTTAGGCCTGCTATGAGTGTAATTGTATCACGTTTCGTTTACCTCTATTTAAGTGCAATCAAGCAAATGAATATTAATGATGAATATTTGTCACCAGATAGATTTGAAGCATTTGTAAAAGATGCGACTGAAGGAGAATATGATAAGTACACATTGTTGGATTTTGAAAGTAATACTGATTTGATGCTCCATATTGAACATAGAGGATTTAATGATTGTTATTTTGATGAAATACCATTTGTTCATGTGAATCATTTTGGATATTTCCAAGACACTGATTTATACAAGGAATATAAAAGCTCTATTGTATTGATTAAAAACGAAGATTTGCCATATATTGAATTTGATGTTTCAAAGATTGATGACATCGTTAGTTTTTCAAATTCAAATGATTTTAATAACGGTAGTGTAAGCGTCGATATTACTATTAATCCCGCAAGGATTATTAAATTCAGTAAGAAAGTAAATGTAATACGAATGTATGTTGGTAAGGTTGTCCTTTAATTTTTCTTCCTCGGCTATTTTCTATTATCTCGGGGGACAGATGGGGGACAACATGGGTGATAATCTGCAAATATCGAAGTTAAAAATCAAAAATCTGCAAAAATGGACGAAATTTTAAATGCCTGAAATTATGCGATTTACAAGCTATATTTGCAGACGATATGCTTTTCTTTGCAAAAAATCACTTTCCCACGCAGAATCTACTTTCCCACGCAGAAGTTTTTGAATATGTTTCCGAGGACTTCGTTGGTGGTGATGGTGCCTCCGAGGATGTCGGAGAGATGGTTTATGCAAAGGCGGAGGTCTTCTGAGATGAGGTCGCCGGTGAGTCCCATGTGCATGGATTGCATGGCACGCTGAATGTCGGTGGCTGCGGTGTCAAGGGCTTGCTTGTGGCGTTGGTTGGTTATGATTACCCCGTCTGCGCCTGCATTGCTTGAAGATGTAGCTATGGATAGCAGACGTTCCTCCAACTCTTTGATACCAGAGCCGTGAAGGGCTGAGATTTCTAATGCTGAATGGAGATTTTGATGGTCAGGCTTTAACTTGTCGCTCTTGTTGATTACATATACTATCTGCTGATGCTCTTTCTCCTGAATATCGGGGAAAGGGCTTTTTTCGTCTGCAAGGAGGATGATTATCTGGGCTTTCTCTGCAGCCTTCAGAGAACGTTCTATACCCATCTGCTCTATGGTGTCATCGGTGTTTCTGATACCAGCAGTGTCAATAAAGCGGAAAAGGTAACCACCTATGGTCATGGTGTCTTCTATAAGGTCACGCGTGGTTCCTTGTATATCGCTGACAATAGCACGGTCATCATGCAACAAGGCATTGAGCAAGGTACTCTTGCCTACATTAGGCGCACCTATAATAGCCACAGGTATGCCGTTCTTTATGGCATTGCCTTCACGGAAGGAAGATGACAACCGTTGTATCTCATTATTTATAGTATCAGCCAGTTTTTCCAGTTCCGTACGATCAGCAAACTCCAACTCCTCATGGTCAGAGAAATCCAATTCAAGTTCCAATAACGAAGTGAGATGTAACAACTCATCACGAAGCACTTGGAGCTTTGAAGATATACCTCCACGCATCTGTTGCATGGCGACCCTGTGCTGCACAGCCGTCTGCGATGCTATCACATCAGCCACAGCCTCAGCCTGCGAAAGGTCCATCTTACCGTTAAGGTATGCCCTCTTAGTAAACTCTCCTGGTCCTGCCAAGCGACAACCTTTCTCTACCAACAGGTTCAGCACCTGGCTAAGTATATAAGCAGAGCCGTGACAAGATATCTCCACCGTATCCTCACCCGTATAGGAATGCGGAGCACGACATACGGTAACTATGACCTCGTCTATACCCTCTATATATCCATGATGCATGGTATAGCCTTTAGCTTGTGATATATCCTTGCTGAACACACCAGCCACGATACCCACTGCCTCTGGTCCACTTACACGAATGACGCCTATTGCCCCACCAATAGCGGTGGCTATGGCACATATATTATCAGATGCTATCATAAAGCGTTAATGTTTCAGAATACCCAACATAATGTCTGCCGCGTTATCCGGTGCACAGAGTTTTCCCAGCTTCTGTCTCACATTCTCATATCCACGCAGCATTTCTTCTCTCTCATCTGTGAACAATATGTTATGCAGGCATTGCCTAATCTCACTCACCGAGAAACGGTCAGCAAACAACTCCGGCACTATCTCCCTGTCGGCTATAAGATTGACCAACGATATATACTTACACTTTATAATATGATTGAATGCCCAACGTGCGAGCGATGGCACGGGGGTCTTATAGCACACTGCCTGTGGTACATTAAACAGTGCAGTCTCAAGCGTTGCCGTACCGCTGGTCACCAAAGCCGCACTCGCATTATAAAGCAACTGATAAGTGTTTCCCCTTTCCAACAGCCTCACCTCCTTGCCATCCATAAAGCGATTATAATAAGGCGCATCAACGGACGGAGCACCAGCTATCACAACCCGGTATTTATCAATATAATCCTTTACAGCCTCAAGCATTACCGGCAGATTATCCTTTATCTCCTGCCTTCTGCTACCAGGCAGCAAGGCTATGACCGGTTTGTCACCTGTCAGCTTGCTATCATTAAGGAATTTCTCATTGCCAGCCTCTGCCCCTTTTAGGAAACCAATCACCTCGTCTGCAGTAGGATTACCCACATAATGTACTGGATAGTTATGTTTCCCCTCAAAAAACTCTTTCTCAAATGGCAATATACAGAACATCTCATCTACATACCTCTTAAAGTCCTTGATGCGATATTCCTTCCACGCCCATATCTTCGGTGCTATGTAATAGAACGTACGAACATGCGGCAACTTTTGTTTTACATATTTCGCAATCTTCAGATTGAAACCTGCATAATCCACCAATATCACCACGTCAGGCTGCCACTGGCTAATATCCTGCTTACACAGCTTCATCCCCCTCATTATCTGTGGAAGATGCAACAACACAGGAATGAACCCCATGTACGCCAACTCACTATAATGCATCGTCAGATGTCCCTTGTCACCTGCCGCAGCAAGCATATTGTCTCCTCCGAAGAAACGAAACTGTGCCTCCGGGTCTTTCTTTACCAACGATGCCATGAGGTTAGCGGCATGCAAATCGCCAGATGCCTCACCTGCGATGATATAATACTTCATAACACATCCTTTTGCGAATTGAGAAACTCATAGTCTGTCTGGTCTGCCGTCAACGGTGTTATAGCAGCATAGCCGTTACGAATGGCCCAAGCATCAGTGTCGGTACTTTCCGGTTCATCATTTTGGTAATATCCTGCCATCCAGTAATACGGCTTACCTTTAGGATGCCAGCGTTCTTCCACCTCATTGCGCCAATGTCCATGTGCCATGCGGCAGTATCGTGTCTCACCGTTCCATTGCTTTGGCACATTTACGTTCAGGCATGTATATGTAGGCAGTCCCTCGCGCAGCACCTTCTCCGTCAATTTCTGTACCAAGGGACGCATAGGCTCAAAGTCTGCGTCATCATCATAGTCACACAATGAGAAAGCTATACTCGGAATACGCTTCAGCGCACCCTCCATCACTATACCCACCGTCCCGCTGTAATGCAGATTGGTGCTGGCATTGTCGCCGTGGTTTATTCCACCTATAACTATATCTGCCTTTTTCGGACAGAGCTTGTGATATGCCATCTTTATACAATCTGCCGGTGTGCCACTACAACTCCACACGTCAATAGTAGTTCCCTCATAGTCATAATGCCGGCGATGCTTCAGCGTCACAGGCACTGTACTGAAAGCCCTTGAGTATCCAGAGCGTGCCGACTCTGGCGCACACACTATTATGTCCCCCATGCCCTTCAGCATATCTATCAAGCTGTTAATGCCCTTTGCATGATAGCCATCATCGTTAGATATAAGTATCAGTGGTTTCATCTGCTTTCTAAAATTTCTCTTACTACCTTCCATATATTATCTGCCGTAGCCAATGACACACGCTCCGCAGTGCTGTGTGCTCCCTTTATCAGCGGTCCGATAGAGGCTATATGCATCCCTTGGAACTTTTCTACGAGATATGCAGCCTCCAGAACGAAGTGCTGACTGACAGGCTTAGGTCTGAAGCCAAGCGTCTGCTCATATATATTCATCACCTTGTTAATAAACGGATGTGCAGTATCCTCCTGCCATGGCTTTGCATCGAGTAATGTCTTTACCTCTGCGCCAACAAGCATAAGAATGCGAGATATATTATCTGCCAACTGGCGCATACGCTCGTAGTCACTGCTACGCGTGTGAGTAGAGAGGAGCATTGCAGGTTTAGAGCCTTTTCTCATCGTCACCACACCTATATTATTAGAAGTCTTGCCATCCTCGCCCAGCCTTTCCGTCACACCTGTGGGAATACCATTGACGGCTGCAAGAAAGACATGTGTACTCTCTTCGCTCATCACCGTGGAATGCCATACCGACGGCTCACACGCCACTTGCAGCTCTGGGTCGGTGACAGAATACTCTGCCCTCACAGCTTCATAGCACTGGCTCACCAACACTTCAAACTGCTCCATATCCTCACGGGGTATCACCACCTTTGCCTCAGCCTCCGCCGGGATGGCAGAGTATGCTCCCCCACCCTCAAATGACACAAGGTAAAGTTTTATGTTCATCTGTCTTATAGCCACCAGCAGCAAATTAGCCAGTATCTTTATGGCATTGCCCCTGCCTCTGTCTATGTCAACGCCGCTATGTCCACCGAGTCCGCCAGTCACTGCCACCTCATACGCCACATACCCTTCTGGCATAGCTATCCTACTCACAGGCAAAGTAGCAGTTTGTATGTATGCTCCCGCCGAACCCACGGTTATGTCATCATAGTTCTCAGAGTCAAGGTTTAACACATTGCGCCCCTTGACGAAATCTGCTGACAGATTGGCGGCACCGCTCATATCGTCTTCCTCGCAAGTAGTACATAGCACCTCCAGCGCAGGATGCTTCAAGGTATCATCATCGAGCACTGCCAACGCCATAGACAGACCTATACCATTATCTGCCCCAAGCGAAGTATGGCGTGCTCTCATCCAGCGCTCCCCTCCTTCGTCATACTCCTCTATGCTGACAGCCCCGGGGGTATCATATCCGGCATCGCTCACGCACACCATATCTGTATGATTAAGCAGCACAAGCGGTTCCTCTGCCTCATAGCCTGGCGACGCAGCCTTACGTATCACCACACAGTGGTGCTCATCACGACTGTAGTCCAAGCCACGTTCTGCGGCAAACTTGCACAAATAATCAGCTATTCTCTCCTCATGATGTGAGGCTCGTGGTATTTGTGCTATCTCACGGAATATCTCTAAATAAGTCATAACGGCTCTTTCATTATCTTTCCTATAATATACCCCTCTGACTCTGCTGCCTTACGCAGCCATGGCTCAAAGTAATAGGCTATGCTTCCCACAAAAGAACACGGCAGGTCAGGTCTGTCATAATGTCTGACATTACACCTGAAGAACTGCCTGAAACACTCTGTCACCATCATGCCTATCCACTCACAATCCACATGAGCCTTGATAAACGGTGCCAGCGACGCCAGGAAACGGTTAGGCAGCGGCTGCCTGTAAACCCGCTCTATCACTTCTGGCAATGACAAGCCCGTCTCCCTCTCAAACGTCTCTATCATATTGGCATGTCCTCCCTTATACAATGCGTTAAGGAAGGTACGCCCTAACACTGCCCCGCTCCCCTCGTCACCGAGTATATAACCCATAGGAGACACGTTGCTCACTATACGTCCATGCTGGTACAGACAAGAATTGGCGCCCGTACCGAGTATGCATGCTATTCCCTCTCCATCCTGGAACAATGCACGGGCTGCACCCAGCATATCACTGGCAACCTCCACATTGACTGCATCGGGGAAATACCTCTTCAATATCTCCACCAGGGGTGCAGAGGCTTTCTCCGTACAACCAGCGCCATAGAAATGCACCTCCGTAATCTTCTCTTCTCCCTCCATCTGTGAGGTGAGCTGCGGCATCAGTTCCTGCCTTATGACACTCTCTATCTGTTCACTCCCCATGTGATAGGGATTGATACCCTGCGTCAAGACACGTACGCCTGCCGCCACCCATGTGGTCTTAGTGCTGCCACTGTCTGCCGTCAGTATCAAAACTCTATACCCTCCTCTTTATCTTTCTTATAGTAATCTGACAACATACCCAGGAAAGTGGTAATCTCTTTCACCGCAGCCTCCGTACTGCTGCTTACCTCTTTATGTTGCAGACGCAGCAGCATCACTCCATAGAGAGCGTTGAGGCACGTCTCTATCTCGCCCACCTCCTTGCTGCCCTTGGAGCGCAGCTCTACTATGAACGGCAGCACCTTATAGTACTCCGCACTGTAAAACGGGAACTTTACCGACTGCATCAACTCGGCATGCAGTTCAGCCATCTGCTGTATCACTATCTGCAATATCTGTATATGGCCGCCCTGCGTCTTACCTTCCTCACGCATCATACGAATGAGGTCGCCATACCAGTCGGTCATCTCATCGCGCTGCTCGTCAGTCAGGTCAAAGCGTGCAATGTACTCACGCCTCAGCCTGCCGAGGTCCAATCCGTAAGCGCGAATAATATCTTCCACCTGCCACATATACAATACGTACTCGGCAATATTTTCTTTTCTAAGCTGTCGTGATATTAGCATCAGTATATAGAGAATAAGTTAAAAGCCGTTCCAATGAATATAGCGAACGAGAACACCATCACCACCGTACCTATCACACGGTTTATAATCACTATGGTGTCCATTGAGAAGAACTCACGCACCTTGTCCACGAGCCATGTAAGCCCGTACCACCACAACAGCGCGCCACCTACTATACTCAGGTATCCTAATGACATTTCCACTGGATGGTTAGGTATAACAAAGGCAAACTGCGCAAAAGTGGCAAGAAACAGGAATATTATCAAAGGATTGGATATCGTCACGAGAAACGCCGTGACGAAATTGTGTACCAACGTACCCTTTTGGCTCTTCTTACTCTGATGGACATTCTTGCGGGGGTCGCTCTTAAAGCAGTAGAGACCGAAGCAAAACAATAGTATGCTACCGAAAATCTGCAGAAAGAACTTATTCTGAGGCGCATCTATAAGCTCCATCACGAAGCTCATGCCAAAGCCTGTAAGCAAAGCATAGAACAAGTCACTGGCGGCCGCTCCGAGACCGGTAACAAAGCCATACCACCTGCCCTTGTTAAGCGTACGCTGTACGCATAACACACCCACCGGCCCCATCGGCGCAGAGCAGATGATGCCAACAATCATGCCCTTGACTATTATGTCAAGGAAGTTAAATGGAAGTGTAAACGGCATTATTTAATCAATAACTGTTACGATAACGCAAAGGTACACTTTTTTATTCAAATACACAAATTTTCTTTTACTATACCAAGTAACCGTTGTTTTTAACATCCGTTAAACCTTCACATCGTAAAATCCATAATAATTATAACAAAGTGTCACAAAATTTGCCGATATGGGGATTTTTTTGTAACTTTGCTTTTATGACTATAGGAAGACTACACTTTACACGATATACACTCTCTGCCTTAATAATAACACTGTTGTCCGCCACGGACGCCAAAGCCCAGTCGCAATACACCGAGTGCGAGGATACTTGTGCGCACATACACGGCATTGACATCTCGCACTATCAGGGCAATGTATTCTGGGAAACAGTGGGTACAGGCACGAAGATGGCCTATGTCTATATCAAGGCCACAGAGGGAAGCACACGTATAGACCCGACGTACGAACAGAATGTGCTGACAGCACACAGCTACGGACTGAAAGTGGGCTCATACCACTTCTACCGTCCCACGGTGGACCAGGAGCTGCAGGTGGCCAATTTCTTTGCCCAGTGCAAACCGAGTGAGCAGGACCTGATTCCTATGATTGACGTAGAGGTGACGGGGGGACTGAGTACCGAGGCTCTTTGCGACTCACTCTTCAAGTTCCTCGACATGATAGAGCAGGTGTATCGTCAACGTCCACTGATATATGCCGGCGCCAACTTCTACAACAAGCATCTGCAGGGCAAGTTAGACCGCTACCTCATCATGATAGCGCAATACTCCAACAAGGAGCCGGTGCTTGCAGACGGCCGTGACGTAACCATGTGGCAGTACACCGGTAAAGGACACCTGCACGGCATCAACGGCTATGTGGACAAAAGCCGCTTCATGGGTGAGCACAAATTGCGCGAACTGAGGTTCAGGCATCGAAAGGGGGAACCGTGATAATATTAATAATGAAATAATTAAAATGCATAGTTCATAATGCATAATTAGCAATTAACAAGTCCCCAGGCTCACGCTCTCTCCCTACCAGGGAGGACAGAGGGGGCTCACAAATCATCGCTCGGCACGCAGTAACGCTTGTCTAAGCAAAAACTCATAACTCACAACTCATAACTCATAACTCAAAATGTCATTAATACTTTGTCCTGAATGCGGACACCAAATAAGCGACCAAGCAGTCACTTGTCCTTATTGCGGCATAAAGATGCACACTGAGGAGGAGAACACCGTCGTAAGCGAACAACCGTCAACAGAACCCGCACCCTTGTCTCAACCGCCAAAGCGTAACAAGAGCATGATATGGCTGCTGGCATTTATCGTTGCACTTGCCTTGTGCATCGTGGCATACATGTGCTGGAGCAACGCTGCAGAAGAGAAACTTGAGATGCAGCGTTACGAGGAGGCTATGCTCAGCACCAATATTCAGGATCTGAAAGACTATCTCGTTCAGTTTAACGATGCTCCGCAAGAGCACCGCGACTCTGTCAGCGCACGCCTCAACCTGCTGACCGAGGAGGACGCCGACTGGGCCAACACCATCGCGAAGGGAGCAAGAAACGCATTGGAGGCCTTCATCAAGGCTCACCCAAAGTCTCTGCACAGAGGTGAGGCTGAGGATCTCATTGACTCTATCGACTTCAGCGTAGCAGTACGCAAAGGCACCGCCGAGGCATACGCGGAATACCTGAAGATGCACTCCGAGAGCCGCAGAGCCGCAGAAGCCCAGGAATTCCTTGACAACAAGAAAGCATCAGAGGCAACAGCTGAGGAGAAGGCAATGGCACGCGACGTGTGCAGACGTTTCCTGCAGGCTGTCAACGCAAGAAACGAGGAGAAGCTGTTAGGCACCGTTAGCGATGTCATGGCATCCTTCCTCGGACATAACAATGCCTCCAAGCAGGAGGCGGTGCAGTTTATGAACAAACTGTATAAGGAAGATATCACAAACATGAACTGGTACATACTCGACGACTTCAAGGCTGAGAAGAACGTGGAGGGCAGCGCCGCTCCTGCAAACATCACCGCACACTTTACGGCTGAGCAGAAGATAGAGCGCACCGACGAGAGCAAAGAGAAGGATGTCAAGTACGCAGTGACTGTCGAGATAACACCCGACAGCAAGATTACCAAGTTCAACCTCAGAAAGATACAATAAAGCAGAGGACCCTTGCACTTTAAGTGGACTACATACGAACCCACCGAACAACAACGGACACAAGCGAAGAGGTTAGGCGAGAAGCTTAACATCTCCGAGGTATTGGCTATGCTGCTGATAAGACGCGGCATAGCTACGGAGTCGGCTGCCAAGCGCTTCTTCCGTCCACAGTTGGGCGACCTGCTCAATCCGTTCCTGATGCGCGACATGGACGTGGCGGTTGACCGCCTGAACGATGCCATAGGACGCAAGGAGCGTATCATGATTTACGGGGACTACGATGTTGACGGTTGTACTGCAGTAGCATTGATATACAAGTTCCTTCTGCAGTTCTACAGCAACATAGAATACTACATACCCGACCGATACAACGAGGGTTACGGGGTGAGCATCAAAGGCATAGACTACGCCAAGGCGCAAGGGGTATCACTTATCATCATCCTTGACTGTGGCATCAAGGCTCACAAGGAGATAGCCTATGCCAAGCAACTGGGCATAGACTTTATAGTATGTGACCACCACATGCCCGACGACACCCTGCCCGACGCTGTCGCCATACTCAACCCTAAGCGTGAGGACGACACCTACCCTTTCAAACATCTGTGCGGATGTGGCGTCGGCTTCAAGTTCATGCAGGCTTTTGCCAAGAACAACGGCATACCTTTCTCCAAACTTATGCCGTTGCTTGACCTTTGCGCCATAAGCATAGCGGCAGACCTCGTGGAGGTGACTGACGAGAACCGCATCCTTGCCTACCACGGACTGAAACTGATAAACAACCAGCCGTCAGTGGGCATAAAGGCCATCATTGACATCTGCGGACTGTCAGGGCGTGAGATTAGCATGGGCGACATAGTGTTCAAGATTGGCCCGCGCATCAATGCATCAGGCAGAATGGAGAACGGCAAGCTGTCAGTACAGTTGCTTGTGGAGAACAACCCCGACACTGCCATCACCACTGCAAAGGAGATTGACGAGTATAACGACCTGCGCAGAGATATAGACAAGCAGATGACAGAGGAGGCCAACGTCATCGTTGAGCGCCTCAACAAACAAGAGAACCGCCAGTGCATAGTGGTCTATGACGAGAACTGGAAGAAGGGCGTGGTAGGCATTGTGGCTGCCAGGCTCACCGATATGTATTTCCGTCCCACAGTGGTGCTCACACGCGACGGCGACTATGCCGTGGGCTCCGCACGCTCTGTTGCCGGCTTCGACATCTACAGTGCCATAAAGAGTTGCAGGGACCTGTTGGTAAACTTCGGCGGACACACCTTCGCATGCGGTCTCACCATACGATGGAATGACGTGGAGCTTTTCAAACAACGCATCGAGGAATATGTCAGCCAACATATACAACCCACTCAAACTGTACCTACGCTCAACGCTGACGCTACAATAAACTTCAGCGACATCAACAGGCGTATGCTTCATGACCTCAAGCGCTTCGCTCCGTTCGGCCCGGGCAACACCAAGCCGGTGTTCATCACCAACGAGGTGTACGACTTCGGTACTTCCAAGGTGGTAGGACGCCAGCAGGAACACCTGAAGTTGGAACTGGTTGACTCTAACTCGCCTACGGTCATGAACGGCATAGCCTTCGGATTGTCATCCGTGGCAAGATACATCAAGTCCCGACGCTCCTTCAACGTGCTATACACCATAGAGGAGAACGTTTACCGTCGCGGCAACGTGCAACTGCAGATTGACGACATACATATCGGCACAAAGAGTTGAAGAACCGAAGAGTTGAAAGAGTGAATAATACCGCCTACTACACTTACTTGCTGCGCCAACATTTCGGCTACGACAGTTTTCGTAGCATACAGCTTGACATCATACAAAGCATTGGCAGCGGCCATGACACCCTTGGACTGATGCCCACGGGTGGAGGTAAGAGTATAACATTCCAGATACCGGCATTGGCCATGGATGGCATCTGCATAGTCATCTCGCCGTTGATAGCCCTGATGAAAGACCAGGTACAGCACCTGAAGGAGCGTGGCATCAAGGCAGAGGCCGTTTACTCCGGACTGAGCAAGAAAGAGACTCACCAGATTCTTGACAATGCAGTATTCGGCGCCGTGAAGTTCCTATACGTCTCGCCCGAGCGTCTGTCTAACAGGCTCTTCCTTGCCAAACTGTATTATATGAAGGTGTGCTTCATCACCGTGGACGAGGCACACTGCATCTCACAATGGGGATATGACTTCCGTCCGTCATACCTCAAGATTAACGAACTACGCAAGGTACTGCCCAGCGCTCCCATACTTGCACTGACAGCCACTGCCACGCCTGCCGTCGTTACCGACATACAGGAGCAACTAGAGTTTGGTAAGCATAACAACCTGAAGCCTCAGGTTTTCAGCATGAGCTTCAGACGCGAGAACCTGTCGTATGTGGTAAGGCAGGCCGATGACAAGTTTCAGGAACTGCTCCATATAATATGCTCCGTCAGAGGCAGCGTGATAGTATATACCCGCAACCGTGAGCGCACGAAGGAGGTGGCAGACAAACTGTGCGAAGAGGGCATCAGCGCCACATTCTACCATGCCGGACTTGACTTTGCCATCAAGGAGACACGTCAGGATGACTGGCAGCAGGACAAGGTGCGCGTCATGGTGGCCACCAACGCCTTCGGTATGGGCATAGACAAGCCCGACGTAAGGTTAGTGATACACATGGATACCCCTGACTCCATAGAGGCCTACTATCAAGAGGCAGGACGAGCAGGACGCGACGGCAAGCGCGCCTATGCCGTACTGATATACAACGGACAGGACCGCACCAATCTGCTCAGGCATGTAAAGACCGCCTTCCCGCCAAAGGACTATATAAAAAAGGTGTATGACCACCTGGCATACTTCTTTGAACTGGCTATAAACTCCGGCGAGGGAGCGCGCTATGACTTCAACGAGTACCTCTTCTGCAGACGCTTCAAGCACCATCCGCTGCACCTTGAGGCAGCACTGGCAATACTGCAGAACTCAGGCTACATCACCTACAGCATCGACAACGAGAACAAGGCAAGGGTGATGATATGCGTTACACGAAATGAGCTGTACAACATCAACTTCCTGACCCCTGACGAGGAGAAGGCACTTAATGCCCTGCTGAGGCATTACGGCACGTTGTTCACCGACATGACCTACATCGACAACGAAGCCATCATGCGCCATACCGCCCTGTCACAAGACGAGCTCCACATGACACTGAAATCCCTTGCCGAGCGGCGCATCATACGCTATGTACCGCCGAGGCACATGCCTATGATAACATACCCGCGCCAGCGAGTTGACTCTGCGCACATGATAATACCCAGAAATGTGTATGAGACAATGCAGGAGAGGATGAGTGAGCGTGTGTCAAAGATGCTGCGGTATATAGACGACAACACCACATGCAGGGAGCGTATGCTGCTGGAGTATTTCGGAGAGAAAACAGACCGCGACTGCGGTCACTGCGACGTGTGCCTGGGATAGGAAAAAAAAGAACCGTTGCTTGTTGTTATGATACTCCTGCTTATCACGGAATATCATCTCTTTTTACCAAATAGTTCCGAGTGGCTGCCAAGCCTGACAAGCTCTATAATGTCTCGCTCTGTGTCAAACCACACCAATAAAAAGTCCCCTTGAATATGACATTCCATACATCCGTTGTATTGTCCCGACAAGAAATGTGGCCTATATTCAGAGGGAATTGGCTGCTCATTAATCAGCATCTCAAGAACCTTCCCAAGTGCCTTTATTTTTTCAGGTTTATTCTTATATCTTTTAAGGTCTTTTCTATATTGTGTCGTAGGCTGAATGTTTTTCATTACTTCTCATTCAAAATATCGTCAAACATTTCATTGACATTAGAATAGACCTTATTATGATTCTTTCCAGACATAGCCTCTCCTATTGCAGCTTTGGTCACTTCGTTAGGCTCATTATACACCACATCCAAGAGCACACTTTCAACATAGTTGTTCAGAGTGCGATTTTCACGTGCTGCATTACGCTTCAGTCCTTCTATTATGTCCCCTCTCAGTCTAAATGATGTCGGTTTTCTTCTTATTGTCGTCTCCATATTTCTGTATTACTTTGTATTACATTTATATCACTTTCAAATACAAATGTAATACAAAGTTTTCTTTCTACCAAACTATTTACAAACTTTTTTCCTTTCCTCCAATTTTTCAGGGGAAACAAAGCTGTGCCCCACTCCATTGAGCAGGTCACTGCGACGTGTGCCTGGGATAGGCAAAAAAAACGATTTTGTCCTATTTTGACCTTCTTTTTAAGTCCAAATAAAGGGCGGTTTTTTGAAAAAAAATATTGCTGGTCGGCTCTACGCAAATCTACGAGAGTTGTAACTTATTGATAATCAGCAGAGGGATTTAGAAAAGCGGTGTAAAGTGATAGCTTTTACGTCGTAAAAGCTATCGTTTCTCAGTGTGAAAGCTATCGAATGACAGCGTAAAAGCTATCACTTTAGGGTGAGAAAGCTATGCTTTTACGGTTCAGAGTGAAAAAAAAGCCTCTTTTTGAGGCTTTTTTTTGTTTTTGCACTGTTCTTTTTCTTCTAGATTGAGTTTTTTTCTCGAATTTTTTTTAACCCCCTAATGACAAAAATGTCCTATTTTCGGCTGTCTGCAAACCAGTGAATTTTTGAGGGGGGAAAAAAGAAAAACACAGCCATTTCTGACTGTGTTGAAAGGTCAGGGATTTACCCCTTTATCATTACAAAAAGATTACGCTATGCGCTGCTTCCTGTCACAGTAACGCTCACACTGCATACAGATGTCATAACCCAAAAGGGCTCCGAGGATGAAGTCCTCCTCGGGAGAGAGCTGGTTCAGCGGACGGGTAACCATAAGCCTTATGGCATCAAGACACTCACGTCTGCCGAAAAAGAGGTTAACATTGTCGCCCTGCAACGGTGAGATGACATAGTCTATGCCCTGACGCTGCAGACGTTCTATGGCATAACGCATATATCGCTTGTGGAAAGTGTAGAGCACCATGCGGCGCACGCCTTTCTTGTACTCATAGATATGGTTAAGCAATACACGCATGGGGGCTGACGCCCCTACCCTGTCGTCCTCTCTGTCACCAGCCGACACTGACTGACACACGGCAGAATCGTTTACTATGTTGTCGTTGTATGGAAGCATCTGTTATTACTATGTGAGTGATAAGTATGACTTAGAGAGCCGGTGTGATGGCTGCTATCCAGGCATCAATACGCGCAGCGGTCTTTGACTCCTCGTTGTCATTGTCAAGGGCAAGCCCTACGAACTGTCCGTCAATGACTGCCTCTGAGTCATCATAGCTGTACTCTGAAGCGTCAACAGCACCAACCACATTGGCGCCAGCCTGCTTTACTGCGTTATATATCTCTGCCATACCGCCACAGAAGGTGTCAGAATAAGAGGCAGAGTCACCGCATCCGAAGAGTGCCACGGTCTTGCCACTGAGGTCTGCTGCCTTGAGCGTCTTCAGTCCGTCATACCAGTCATCCTGCACCTCGCCGGCTCCCCATGTAGAAGTACCGAGAATGAGGTTGTCGTTTTCAGCGATAACGTCAGCGGTGAGGTCTGACACGTTGATGGCCTCTACACCGAGCTTTGCCGCGATATCTCCGGCTATGCCCTCACAAGTTCCTGTGGAACTGCCAAATACTACGATTGTCTTTTTCATCTTTCTTCTGTCTTTATTTGTGTTTGTATTATTGTTATATCTAATTACGATGCAAAGTTAGCTCTTTCCTTCTACTCTGGCAATACCTAAAAAAGAGGGTTTTCACTTATCCCCATTTTTAGGTATCAAGGATTAGTTTATGAACAACTCATGGCAATTATGTTATAAGCAAATAGCTGTCATGACACCATGCAAAATGACAAGTTTCATTTTGCCATGAGACACCATATTAGGTAAATGGCAAAGTTTTTTCAGAATAATTACCTTATAATTAAAAAAAAATAAGTACCTTTGCATTTTGTAAGTTACAAATTATAATATCATTATATAAAATGGAAGAAAAAAATCCGCTTTTGTTCCTTAGTGAACTGCAAGACTTTATCGAGAAACGCCATGAGGAGATGCCAGAGGGCTCTTACACCACATCACTCTTCAAGGACGGCCTGAACCGTATGGCGCAGAAAGTTGGCGAGGAGGCTCTCGAACTTGTTATCGAGGCTACCAACGGCACTAACGACAGACTGATATACGAGGGTTCTGACATGCTCTATCACCTTATCGTATTGCTCACTTCAAAGGGACTGAGGATTGAGGACCTGGCTGCCGAGTTGGCAGAGCGCCATAACCCTGGATGGAAGAAACACTAATAAGTTGTGTATTCCAAGTTATGAGTGATGAGTTATGAATTATGAGTGTCCGCTGATAAAGTAACTCATAACTCATAATTCATAACTCATAACTCATAACTCTGCATAACCCATCACTCATAACCCATCACTCATAACTTTGAATAACGTGCTTATAAACTATAAAAACGTAAACATCAGCCATTACGATGATGAGATGGTGCTGCGCGGCGTTGACTTCAAAGTGAACGCTGGAGAGTTTATATATATAATAGGTAAGGTAGGCTCTGGCAAGAGTTCACTGTTGCGCACCATCTACGGTGAGCTTGACATAGACAGCGCCTACACAGCGAATGTCTTAGGACGAGACATGACCAACATTAAGCGCAGCGAGATACAAGGCCTCAGGCGCGAGTTGGGCATAGTGTTCCAAGACTTCAAACTGCTGGGTGATCGCAACGTGCGTCGCAATCTTGAGTTCGTATTAAAAGCCACAGGCTGGAAGGACTCGTTCGACATAGACAAACGCATCACCGAGGTGATGAAGGCTGTAGGTATGACAGGATATGAGGAGCGCATGCCACATGAGTTGTCTGGTGGTGAGCAACAACGCATCGCCATAGCACGCGCGCTGCTCAACTCGCCAAAGCTGATACTCGCCGACGAGCCTACGGGCAACCTTGACCCTGAGACCGCCGAGAGCATCGTAGGACTGTTCCGCGACATTGCTGCCACAGGCACCGCTGTCGTAGTGACAACACACAATATGCTGCTGCTGGAGCGTTTCCCCGGCATAGTGTACCACTGCGAGGAGGGCAAGCTGAATCTTGAGAAATAGACGAGGCGAAAACGGAGACGAATAGAACGACCACAGATTACTGTGAGTACAATGATTATTCTTTAACAACAGATTAAAACTAATTATACGGATTTCACGAATTATAATTAAAGAAATTAAGACTAATTAAAGTAATTCGTTTCTAAAACATTTCACTTTATTATCTTGATTTTCTTGCATTTCATCATAATCGGAAAATTCGGTAATTCGGGACGAAGACGAATATAAATAAACAACTATGAATATTTCTTACAAATGGCTTAAAGAGTACGTTGACTTCGACCTCACACCCGAGGAGGTGTGCGCTGCGCTGACAAGCACAGGCCTGGAGGTTGACGCTCTGGAAGAAGTACAGACCATCAAGGGAGGTCTGAAAGGACTCTATGTAGGACAAGTGCTGACCTGCGAGCCTCATCCAGACTCAGACCATATGCACGTGTGCACTGTGGACCTGGGCAAGAAGAATGAGGACGGCACAGCGGCTGCTCCATCACAGATTGTGTGTGGTGCACCTAATGTGGCTGCAGGACAGAAGGTCATCGTGGCAGACCTCGGTTGCGTGCTCTACGATGGCGACAAGGAGTTTAAGATTAAGAAATCAAAGCTGCGTGGTGTAGAGTCTAACGGCATGATATGCGCAGAGGACGAGATAGGCGTTGGCACAAGCCACGATGGTATCATCGTTTTGCCAGAGAATGCCGTGGTAGGCACTCCTGCCGCAGAATACT
Organism: Prevotellaceae bacterium UBA3627; assembly: GCA_002373375.1. Classification (GTDB taxonomy): domain Bacteria; phylum Bacteroidota; class Bacteroidia; order Bacteroidales; family Bacteroidaceae; genus Prevotella. The sequence continues at coordinate 61,524 of DFLE01000033.1, read as the reverse complement.
ATAACCTTGAGAGCGACTGGCTCATAGAGATTGACATAACAGCAAACCGTGCAGACGCATTGTCACACTACGGCGTGGCACGCGACCTCTACGCATGGATGCTGGCTAACGGCAAGCAGACTACACTGCACCGTCCTTCATGCGATGACTTCAAGGTTGACAACAACGACCTGCCTATCGACGTTGAGATACAGAACACTGAGGCTTGCCGCAGATATGCCTGCCTGAGCCTTACCGACTGTGAGGTGAAGGAATCACCTGAATGGCTGAAGAACAAGCTGACAGTGATAGGTCTGCGCCCAATCAACAACATCGTTGACATAACCAACTACGTTATGATGGCATACGGTCAGCCTATGCACTGCTTTGACGCTGACATGGTGAAGGGCAACAAGATTGTCGTGAAGGACCAGAATGCAGGCAAAAAGTTCGTCACCCTCGACGGTGAGGAGCATACTCTCGGTGAGCATGACCTCGCTATCTGCAACGCTGAGGAGCCAATGTGCATAGCAGGTGTGTTCGGCGGTAAGGGTTCCGGCACATACGAGACCACAAAGAACGTAGTGCTGGAGTCAGCCTATTTCCACCCTACATGGATACGTAAGTCTGCACGTCGTCATGGTCTCTCTACCGACGCTTCATTCCGCTTTGAGCGTGGCATAGACCCTAACGGAATTATATACGCACTGAAGCAGGCTGCACTGCTGTGTAAGGAACTGGCTGGTGCAAAGGTATCTATGGAGATTAAGGATGTATATCCTAATCCTATCGAGAACCCGAAGATGCGCCTTGACTTCACATACGTGGACAACCTCATAGGCAAGAAGATTGGTAACGACACTATAAAGAGCATACTCAAGTCACTTGAGATAGAGATAAACGCAGAGGATGCTGAAGGACTCGACATCACTGTCCCTGCATACCGTGTGGACGTACAACGCCCATGCGACGTAGTGGAGGACATACTGCGTATCTACGGCTACAACAACGTGGAGATACCTACACAGCTGAAGTCAACACTTACCGTGAAGGACTTTGAGGACCAGCGTCACAAACTGATGAACCTCGTGGCTGAGCAGCTCGTGGGTGCAGGCTTCAACGAGATACTCAACAACTCACTGACGAAGGGTGCGTACTACGCTGACCTGAAGGCTTACCCCGCTGACAAGTGCGTAACAATAGTAAACCCACTGTCAAGCGACCTTAACGTGATGCGTCAGTCACTGTTGTTCGGTGGATTGGAGAGCATCATGCGCAACGCTAACCGTCGTATGCCGAACCTCCGCTTCTTTGAGTTTGGTAACTGCTATCAGCACTTCAACGAGAAGAAGGATGATGAGAACCCGATGAAGGCATACTCTGAGGAGAGCCACCTCGGATTGTGGATTACAGGTAAGCGTGTGGAAGGTTCTTGGATTCATGCAGATGAAGACAGCACATACTATGAGTTGAAGGCTCATGTTGACAATATCCTGCGTCGTATCGGCATGCCACAGGGTATGCTCGTATGCGAGAAGACTGACAACGACATCTTCTCTGCCGGCATCAAGATGATGAACCGTGGCGGCAAGGTATTCGTGGAGTTGGGCATAGTAAGCAAGAAACTGCAGAAGCAGGCTGACATAGACCGTGAGGTGTTCTTCGCCGACATCAACTGGACACAGGTGACTAACGCCGTGAAGAAGGCAGAGGTACACTTCACTGAGATTCCTAAATATCCTGCTGTAAGTCGTGACCTTGCACTGCTCATTGACAAGAACATAGAGTTCGCACAGATTGAGCAGATTGCCCGTCAGACAGAGAAGAAGTTGCTGAAGCAGGTTGAGTTGTTTGACGTTTATGAGGGCAAGAACCTGCCGGAGGGCAAGAAGTCTTACGCCGTCAACTTCGTGCTGCAGGACAGCGAGAAGACGATGAACGACAAGGCTATCGACGCCATCATGAACAAGCTCATCAACAATCTCAAGAAGCAGCTTAACTGCGAACTGAGATGATGCTTAATGCTTAATGCATCGCTCGGCGCTTGCGACGCTTTTAACAAGGCCGCAGGCCGACTAAAAGAATTCATAATTAAATAATTAATAATTAATAACTCATCCCTCCCTCACATTTTCTCCCTCACAGGGAGGGTTGGGGTGGGTCTCATAATTCATAATTCACTTATATATCCAATGGGAAGAGCATTTGAATATCGTAAGGCCACCAAGTTGAAGCGTTGGGGCCACATGGCAAAAACTTTCACACGTCTGGGTAAGCAGATTGCTATTGCTGTAAAGGCTGGCGGTCCTGACGCAGACACCAACCCTACACTGCGTTCCATCATCGCTACATGTAAGCGTGAGAACATGCCTAAGGACAACATCGAGCGTGCTATCAAGAACGCCATGG
>DFLE01000033.1:0-59090 GCA_002373375.1 Prevotellaceae bacterium UBA3627 | reverse complement strand
CAAGAACGCCATGGGTAAGGACCAGTCTGACTACAAGGAGGTAACATACGAGGGATACGGTCCTCACGGAATCGCCGTCTTCGTTGACACCCTGACTGACAACACCACACGTACCGTGGCTGACGTACGTTCAGTATTCAACAAGTTTAACGGCAACCTCGGTACTACCGGCTCACTCTCTTTCCTTTTTGACCATAAGTGTGTGTTCACATTCAAGAAGCCTGCCGACCTCGACATGGACGACCTCATTCTTGAGCTCATCGACCTCAACGTTGACGACGAGTTTGACGAGAACTATGACGAGGAGAAGGAGGAGACCACAATCTCTATCTACGGCGACCCTAAGTCATACGCACAGATACAGAAGTTCCTTGAGGAGAAGGGCTTTGAGGAAATCGGCGGTGAGTTCACCTACATTCCTAACGACCTGAAGGACGTGGACGAGGAGCAGCGCGCTACCATCGACAAGATGATTGAGAAGCTCGAGGAGTTTGACGACGTACAGACTGTCTATACCAACATGAAGCCGGAATAAACAAAACCGCAAAATAACAAAAACAGAAAATGGCAATACGCAACAAACTGCGTATTGCCATTTCTTTTTTTACTGACTAACAAGCATTTTAGGACGGTACGGAAATAATAATTAAAAGAATATTTGCCTATTTTCCACAATTTTATTAACTTCGCATATTAAACATATAACAAACTAAATTATGCATAACCTGAATCTAAAAGTATTCTTTGCACTTTGTGCCCTTATTTTAACAAATATCGCCCATGCCACAGAAGGATGGGACGAGGCTCTGTATAAACAGATAGAGAGCCGCATTATAGCCCCTACATTCAAGAATAAGACTTACAACATCAAGAAATACGGCGCATCCGTAAAGGCAAGTGCCGCAAAGAACCAGCAGGCCATAAACAAAGCCATAGAGACTTGTTCAAAAGCCGGCGGCGGTACGGTAGTTGTATCTGGAGGTACTTATCTCACAGGTGCAATACGTATGCAGAGTAATGTAAACCTGCGCATCGAGAAGGATGCAACCATTCTATTCGCATACGAGCCAGACCTTTATCCAATGGTTAAGACACGTTGGGAGGGTCTTGACCTTATGAACTACTCTGCCTGCATCTATGCCTACCAGGCACAAAACATAGCTATCAGTGGCGAGGGAACACTCGACGGCAATGGCGAGAACGAGACATGGTGGCAGTGGTGCGGAGCAAAGAAATTCGGTTTCAACGAGAACACCCCACAGTCTCAGGCTATGCCTTACCTTGGCAGCGACAAGTTCGGCAAGGACTCATTAGGCAATCAGATGAGCAACCGCAACACCCTGTTGTGGATGTCAGACAATAACATTCCTGTTGAGCAGCGCATCTTCGGCAAAGGCCACGGTATGCGTCCACAGCTGGTGAATTTCTATGAGTGCCAGAACATTCTCATCGAGGGTGTAACCATGCTGCGCTCACCATTCTGGGTTATAACACCTACACTGTCTAAGAACATTACTGTACGCAAAGTAAAGATTATAAACGAAGGTCCTAACGGTGACGGTTGCGACCCTGAGTCATGTGAGGACGTGCTGATAGAAGACTGTATATTCCATACCGGCGATGACTGCATAGCCATCAAGAGCGGACGCAACGCTGACGGACGCCGTGCTAACGTACCTTCACAGAACATCATCGTGCGCCGTTGCGTCATGGAGGATGGCCACGGTGGCGTGGTATTGGGTTCTGAGATTTCAGCAGGCGTGCGCAACGTGTTCGCCGAGGACTGTAAGATGGACTCACCAAACCTTGACCGTGTGCTGCGCATCAAGACCAACACCTGCCGCGGCGGCGTGACAGAGAATGTATATATGCGTAACATAGAGGTAGGACAGTGTCGCGAGGCAGTACTGCGCATCAATCTCGTATATGAGCCAAGAGAGCAGGCTAAGCGTGGCTTTATACCTACTGTGCGCAACGTGTATATGGAGAACGTAACTTGTCAGAAGTCACGTTACGGCATCTTGCTCAACGGATTGGAGGATCATGACAACATTTACAATATCAATGTAAAGAACTGTACTTTCAACGGTGTGCAGGAGGAGAAGGTGCGCAAGACCGGCAAGTGTCACGACATACACTTTGACAACCTCCGCATCAATGGCGAGCTGGTTCTTTCTGAGCCTCCATTCCAGCACTATTCAGAGTGGATGGCATGGAGTGAGATGCAGCGTGTACCAAACCCTATTTACCTTGACTTCACCGACAAAGCAAAGCGCCCTAACGGCAAGTGGTCATACGTGATGGGCATAGAGCTTGAGGGTATTCTCGATACATGGTTGGCATACCAGAATCCAATCTTCAAGGATTACGTCATACGTTATCCTGAGCAGATGATTAAGGCTGACGGTACCACTACAGGTTATGATATAAAGGCCTATAACCTCGACAATATCCGTCCGGCACGATTCATCCTCAGGGCAAACCGCCTGTTCCCACACGAGGGCTCAGACAAGGCACTGCAGACTTTCTTCCGCCAGTTGGAAGAGCAGCCACGCACGAAGGAAGGTGTATGGTGGCACAAGGAGATATACCACTGGCAGGTATGGCTTGACGGCATATACATGGGACTACCTTTCTATACTCTTTCTGCTGCTGAGCTGAAGGGCGAGAAGGCTGCAAAGAAATACTATGACGACGCCGTTGACCAGATAGGCAAGACATTCCAGCGCACATACGACGCAAAGACAGGTTTGTGGAAGCACGCATGGGACGAGACACACACCATGTTCTGGGCAAACAAGGAGACAGGACTGTCACAGCACACATGGGCACGCGCCATGGGATGGTTCGTGATGGCTATGGTAGAGATTCTTGATGCCCTGCCAGAGAACTATGAGCGTCGTGGTGAGGTGGTTGACATGTTGCAGCAGGCAATGACTGCCGTACTGAACTACCAAGACAAGAAGAGCGGTGTATGGTATGACGTAATGGACGTGAAAGACCCGAAGAACTACCTTGAGTCAACCGCTACGGCTATGTTCACTTACGCACTGCTCAAAGGTGCCCGACTGGGTTACCTGCCGACAAAGGACAACTGGGCAGTGGGCAACAAGGAATGGCCTCTGTGTGAGAAGGCAAAGGCTGCCGGCGCAGAGAAATATGACTTTAAGGCAGAGGGTGTGAAGGCATACAACAATATGCTGAAGCACTTCATAAAGGTAAACGACGACAAGACCATCAGTCTCACCCGCTGTTGTGCAGTGAGCGGACTTGGTCCAGAGAAGAGTCCAAACCGTGACGGCTCATTTGAATACTATATGTCAGAGCCTATCCGCGACAATGACGCCAAGGGTATCGGCCCGTTCATCTGGGCTTCACTTGAGATGGAGCGCGACGGTTTCAAGGCTGGATATTAATTTCTATAATTAACAATTAATATTAACGGAAGACATATATGAAGAAGGCTTTATTATCTTTTATATTACTTGCTATAAGCATTGCTCTATATGCGGCCAAGTCTGCCAATATATCACGTACAGTAACATTGCAGGACGGTCGAATCGTAACCATACATCAAATAGGCGATGAGTATATACACTATCTTTACGACGACGAGGGCGAGATGATAGTAAAAGACACTGCAGGCTACAGAGTTGCCACACAGGCTGAGATAGACGAGGTAAACAACACTATATTGGAATATAGCCAAGAACGTGGAGGAGCACAAGCTAAAGCCTTCTCTGCGTTAAGACCCAATACAGAGGAAGGAATATATGGTTACCAGTTATTCCCACATACGGGCAAGCAGAAAGTATTAGTACTGATGGCACAATTCAAAGACATCAAGTTCACATATGGCAAGGAGACAATAGACTCTATGCTTAACTCACCTAATGTGGCAAACACAAAAGTTTACAGCAAGAGCTATTCATCTGGTGAGGAGACAGAAATCGTAAGACTACGCCCTTATATCAGTTATAGTTCCGTAAGAGAATATTTCAAGAAAAGCAGCGACGGACAATTCGAACCAGAGTTTGACGTATATGGTCCTTACACACTGTCTGGAAATATGAAAACGTATGGTACCGGACGCAACGACAATATGGGGGCATTCGTTCCAGAGGTATGCAGGCTTGCAGACAATGACGTTGATTTCTCCCAATATGATTCCAATGGTGACGGCTATGTGGATATAGTCTATATCATCTATGCCGGTTATGGTGCAAACACATCAGGAAATGATGATGAGATATGGGCAAAATGCAGTTTTGTATCAACCACTAACACATACGACTCAAAGATAGTGTATCGTTATGGAGTTAATGCAGAATTGTTAGGCTATGAAGGTCTTATAGACAAAAAAACCAACATGCCATATAAAAACGGAATAGGTGTATTCTGTCATGAATTCAGCCATGCCCTAGGGTTACCAGACATCTATCCTTCTGTAAGTTGGTACTACAGTGGCACAAAAATCCCCGATTTCTCAAAATATGACAACCAGTCAATGGAGGATTGGGATGTGATGGACAACGGATTAAATGTTTCTGGCGGTTGCTGGCCTCCGTTACACTCTGCCTTTGAGCGCGAGCTGCTTGGTTGGGGCACAATAGACACGTTAAGTGCTCCTGCTGACGTAACTATGAAGCCTATTCTTCATGGTGGCAAAGCCTATCGCATACTTAACGATAATGACCCAACAGGCAATGAGTATTGGATATTGGAAGCAATATCGTCAGACTCTCTCTCTGAAACATGGCATCAGTATATGAGCGGTAAAGGATTGCTCGTAACACACGTAAACTACAATAAAAACAATTTTGTGACTTTTAACCAGAGTGGAGCAGTAAATAACGTAAATAACGTGCCTGGTGCACCAGGATTGACACTACTTCCAGCAGATGGATCTTTACCAAGTTCTTACCACACAACAGAAGATGTAAAGGGAACGAAATATTATCTAACACCAGAACAATTTTTGACAGAAGAGTCTGGCGACCCTTACCCTGGTTCAACAAACGTTACCGAGATAACCGACTTGAAGCCCTACACAGGCACAGTGAACAAGCCTATCACTGATATTGCCATAGCTAACGATTTCACCGTGACATTTAAGTTCATGGGGGGGGCCACACCTGTAAGTGAAGTAAAAGCAACTGTCAACAGCGACACAGAAGATGCTTATTACACTCTTGATGGCCGCCAGCTGTGCGGACAGCCTAAAGTTGCAGGCATATATATAAAGGATGGCAAGAAGATTGTAGTAAAATAAAAGGACATATTGCATAACAAAATATATCACAACTAAGTATATATAGAAAAAGAAATGACAAACCCTTTCTTTGAAAAATACAACACACCGCACGGAACCGTGCCTTTCGACAAGATAAAGTTAGAACACTTTGAGCCTGCATTCATTGAGGGCATACGCCGTGACAAGGAGGAACTTGAACTCATCATAAACAATCCTGAACCACCTACGTTTGAGAACACCATCATCAACGACCAACTTGATGAGGACTATTACTCTCTCTTAGGAAATGTATCCACTGTATTCTTCAACCTGCTGTCGTCTGAGACCAACGACGACATGGAGGACTTGGCACAGAAAATACAGCCTATGCTGACAAAGCACGAGAATGACGTGGTACTCAACGAGAAGTATTTCCAACGTATAAAGGCTGTATATGACAACCACAGGGAACTGACACCAGAAGAAGACATGTTGCTGAACAATGTGTATGAGGGATTTGTTCGCTCTGGTGCTCTTCTTGACGAGAAAGGGAAAGAGAAACTACGTGCCCTGACAGAGGAAAGCAGTATGCTGTCATTGCAGTTCTCACAGAACCTGCTGAAAGAGAACAAGGCTTTCTCTCTGCATATCACTGACGAGAAAGACCTTGCCGGACTACCCGACACTCAGCGCGAGGCTGCCGCACAGACAGCGAAAGAGCGCAAGAAGAAAGGTTGGGTGTTCACTCTTGACGCTCCCTCCTACGGACCTTTCATGCAATATGCAGAGAACCGTGAACTGCGTCATAAGTTCTTCATGGCACGCAACACTGAATGTACGCACAACAACGATGCCAACAACCTTGAGATATGCAAACGTCTTGTCAACATACGCCGTGAGGTAGCACAACTGTTAGGCTTTGACACCTATGCCGACTATGTATTGAAGAAGCGCATGGCATCCAACGTGGCAAACGTATATGACCTGCTTGACAAACTTATCGAAGCATATAAGCCAACGGCACTGAAAGAGTATGAGGAAGTGAAAGACAAAGCGCGCCGCATGGAAGGCGAGGACTTCAAACTGGAACCATGGGACATGGCATTCTATTCCCACAAGCTGCAGCTGGAGAAATACAACGTTGACTCAGAGATGCTGCGTCCTTACCTGGAGCTGTCAAAAGTCATTGACGGCGTATTCGGACTGGCTAACCGTCTATATGGCATCACATTCAAGGAGAACAAGGATATCCCTGTATATCATCCTGACGTAAAGGCCTATGAGGTGTTTGACCGCGACGGTTCATATCTGGCAGTGTTCTATGCCGACTTCCATCCTCGTGAGGGCAAGCAGGGAGGTGCTTGGATGACATCATTCCAAGACCAATACATAAATCAGAAGGGTGAGAACATCAGACCACACGTCAGCGTAGTGATGAACCTTACCAAACCTACAGAAGAAAAGCCCGCACTGCTCACTTTGTGTGAGGTGGAGACATTCCTCCATGAGTTCGGCCACTCCCTGCACGGTATGTTTGCTAACACACGCTTCGAGGCACTCTCAGGTACAAGCGTATGGTGGGACTTCGTAGAGTTGCCATCACAGTTCATGGAGAACTTCTCACTTGAGAAGGAGTTCCTTCATACCTTCGCATTCCACTACAAGACAGGTGAGCCTATGCCCGACGAGTTGATAGACCGTCTGATAGCAGGTCGCAACTATAATGTTGCGTCAGGCTGCCTCAGGCAGGTAAGCCTCGGACTGTTAGACATGGCATATTACACAAAGAAAGACGAGTTCAACGAGGACATCATCACCTTTGAGAAGAAAGCATGGGAGAAAGCCATCATAGGCAAGCAGTTGCCAGACACCTGCATGACCGTACAGTTCTCACACATCATGGCAGGAGGCTATGCTGCCGGTTACTACAGCTATAAGTGGGCAGAGGTGCTTGACGCCGACGCTTTTGCCGTATTCAAGAAAGAAGGTATATTCAATACTGCCACAGCACAGCGTTTCCGTGACTGCATATTGTCTAAAGGCGGCACCGAGCATCCTATGACACTTTACAAGCGTTTCAAGGGTAGCGAGCCTACCATTGACGCATTGCTTGAGAGAAACGGGATAAAGAAAATTCATAATGCATAATGCATAATTCCAAAATGGAGGACAAGCAGAAATCATTAGACTCTAAATACCTGCGCATGGCGCGCATTTGGGCGGAAAACAGCTATTGCAAGAGAAGACAGGTGGGAGCACTCGTGGTAAAAGACCACATGATTATAAGCGATGGCTACAACGGTACCCCCAGTGGATTTGATAATGTATGCGAGGAGAATAACATATCCTTCCCATACGTGCTGCACGCCGAGGCTAACGCCATTACAAAGCTTGCACGAAGCAACAACAACAGCGACGGAGCCACACTGTATGTCACTGCGGCACCTTGCATTGAATGCGCCAAACTGATAATACAGTCGGGCATAAAACGTGTGGTATATGCCGAGACATACCGTCTTGACGACGGTCTGAAACTGCTGAAACGCGCCAACATAGAAACCGTTTTACTTGAGGTGCAATAACCAACCTTACTGATTGACTATTGCCAGGATATTACATATCGTCTTACTCTCCCTTCTGCTGCTGGTACCAGCCAAGGCGAAGAGAAACATACCATTCATTTTCGTGGAATATAACTGCGAGAATTTCTTTGACTGCCGTCACGATACCCTTAAGCAAGACAAAGAGTTCCTGCCCGACGGAGACCATCACTGGACATTCTCCCGTTACTGGAAGAAGGCGAATGACATCAGCCGTGCCATTCAGCAATGTGGCGAATGGCCTCAGGCTCTTGACGACGGGTTTCGGCATCACTATCACCTTCCCGACGTTGTAACCTTGTGTGAGGTAGAGAACGACAGCACCATGCTGATGCTCACAAGGCGCGCCGCACTGAAAGGGGCATCATACAACTATGTCATGACAGACTCTCCCGACAGGCGTGGCGTGGATGTAGCACTGCTCTATAATCCACTAACCTTCAAGGTACTCACACACAATGCCATCCGCATAGCCACCGATAACAACGGTCGGCCCACCCGTGACGTGCTGTATGTATGCGGCACTACACGCAACAAAGACACACTGCATATCTTCTCCCTCCATGCTCCCAGCCGCACCAACGGCAAACAGGCATCCGAGCAACGCCGACTGCTGGTGGCAGAGGCCGTCAACGCCGTTGTTGACTCCATTCTCACCTCTTCGCCCCATGCCGCCATCATCATAGCCGGCGACTTCAACGACTATTCGCAAGACAAGTCCATACGCATGATGTGCCATTCTGGATTACAAGAAGTATCAGAGCAAGTCAAGGGCATCAACTATGAGCAGACAGGAGCAAGCGGCACATACAAATACCAAGGCAAATGGGACAGCCTTGACCACATCATTCTCTCCCCCACCCTGTTACGATGCACCACACACTGCTATATCCTTGACAATCCACACCTGCTGGAGGATGACAAGACATACGAAGGCAAGAAACCATTCCGCTCCTTTCTCGGACCGCAATATCACGGTGGCGTAAGTGACCACCTGCCATTGGTCCTGAGAATGGAACTCAAGACTCACTGACCTCCCCCTAACGCTGTGTCAAGAAACTCTTTCGCTTCCTGCTGCATCTGCCGGTTAAAGAAATGCTTCTCATCCCATATCTTCGTGACAAAATTCTTGTCAGCCTTCTGCTGCTTCCACACTTCACGCATCTTTGCGTAGGCATTCTCTACGCCCTCAACAGGAAACAACTTGTCGCGTGAGCCGTTAAAGAACAATGTAGGCTTAGGACAAGCCAGTGCGGCCACGTCAGCATAGTCCATAAGGTTACGTATGCCTGGTACAAGCATGGAGTACGCCGAACCTCCCTTATTTTGGTTATTAGTCAAAGACATAAGATGTTCCGTATCATTCATCCAGCACACAGACACACTTGCCTTGATAACATCACTGAGGGCAGCCGCCATCCATGAGCGGTAGGCACCCATGGAAAATCCCACACAGCCAATCCTTTCCCCGTCCACCATAGGCAGATGAGCAAGAAACTCCGCCGAACGTATATCGTCCCATGTTATCCATGCCCCCCACGACGTTCCCATCTGGAGCAAATTGGCTGACAAAGCCTGCTGGGAGTCATACCTCACGCCCTCCTTCCTGCCACGGTCGCCCCAGAACAGAGCATCAGTGCTAAGCACCACATAGCCGGCACGCGCAAACTCATCGCCTACATACCTGCCATCGTAACAACGTTGTACCCAATCCTCTGCATCAGCCACCACCAGCGAGTCCACGCCAAAGGGCCTCACCATCTTCTCCTTGCCTATGGAGAAATGGGCACCATGGTCATGCAGCATCAGCAAGGCGGGCAGTCCTCCCTCCTTCTTTCTGTATGGCACAAGCAGATACGCCGTCACCCTCTCCCATTTGTTTATATTGAATTTTATCTTCAGAGCCTCATAGCCTTCGCGCTGCTCCCTGCCTGTCACCTCATAGCCATAGTCCTCAGGTGCCGGAGGAGCCATCTGCATAGTCTTGAACACTTCCTCGCGCGCTTTCTTACGCCATTTCTTAAATGACATATTGCGTTGCTTGTTCTGCCAACTCCAAGGCCATGTCAGCTCCGCCTTCAACTGCTGATAAAACAAAGGCATGTCACACTCCGTACCATAGTCCATGCCGGGAACCCGTGGAGGCTGAGCCTCTTTCTTCTGTGCACACACGCTTAACACACCCACACACAGAATTATCATCACTTGAAACACCTTCTTTCGCATCATCCTATCCTCTCTGTCATTATTTTATTACAAGCCTCTCCCCCGGTCCGTTCACATTCCTTATGCTATAGTCCTCCACATCATCCAGCATTATCATCGGACGAGCGTCAGGACGTTTTGTGGTAAACGTCAGATTACTCAATTTCAATCCACTTACGTGACGCGCATACACGCCGTATGACGGAGTAAAGCCCGCGAACTTAGGCTCCGGGTAGTTCGTTCCCTGCTCACGGTACTCTCTACTCACATGCTCTGGGCGCCCACCACCGGCATACTCCACACGCACTTTGCTTATGCTTATGTTCTCCAGCGGTGTGCCTGGCATACCTGTTATTATTATCCCCGCAATGGAATCGGCATTAAGGCACGTCACATTCTTTATCTTTATGTCTCTGCCAGTAGATATATCCGCACGCTCTTCTGGTCCTCTGTTCCTGCATCCAGTGGTTATGTATATAGGATAATGATGGGTGTGGTCTATAAACATACCGTCAACCCTCACATTCTCCATCAGTCCTTGGTCCACGCTCTCAAAGGCCAGTCCGCTGCTGTACTCACCACGACAATTCTTTATCTTTATATTACGATAGCCGCCATTACTCTCCGTACCGAGCTTAATGCGTCCACATACCCAGCCTACGGGCTCGGGTATCTTCGTTCCGTCAAGGTATGTGCCACACTTATAGCCTGTGACAGTACAGTTCTCCACCGTTACATCCTCACACGGCACCACCTTTTTCAACGCATACGAGCTCTTTAGCACTATGGCATCATCATGCGAGGTATTGACAACAGAATTACGTATCACCAGCCTCTTGCAACAGTCTATATCCACGCCGTCACGATTCGTATCCACCGTTATACCTTCAATCAGCGTATTCTCACATCCCGTCACTATTATGGCGAAATGGCCGCCACGATATATGGTCACATCGCTTATTTTTACATTCTTGCACAACTTAAAGGCTATGCTCTTGTCGCCGGTGTCCACACCGCCGCCCTGCACTATGCCAGCCTTCTCCTTGTCTTTCTTTGTCAGACCGACTCCATCTATAAACCCTTTTCCCGTCACGGCTATGTCATGCTCACCGTCAGCCCATATCAGAGAGTTATGGAAAAAGGTATGACCGCCATCCTGATACTGAGGACCCTCCCATGGTTCCCTTGCGTCATAGGCATGCATAGACTCCGGTGCTGCTATTATCTTCGCACCGTCCGCCAGATGCAGTTCTACACCCGACTTCATCCTTATGCTACCACACAGATATTCTCCACGCGGCACCACCACCCTGCCGCCGCCGTTACCGGCAGCAGCCTCTATGGCACGATTTATGCTTCCGTGAGTCAAAGTCTTACCATCTGCCACGGCATCATAATCCATCACATTATACTCCTTTGTCTTTGCCTTCACACATATTGCCACACAAAGAAGCAATAATGTAACAATCCATTTATTCCTCATCATACCTTTTTTATTATACATTATTCCATTAGACATTATTCCATTAGACCTTCAGTCTTATTTCATTGTAAAGTTACTATTTTTCATCCATTCCACAAAATTATCTCCTTCCTTTCTCCTTTTCCCAGACATAAAAGACACAGGGCAGTATGCGTAATGCATACTGCCCTGTGTCTTTTTTATGCTTTCCGTCAGAACGGTCTTTCACCAGGCATCATGCCGCCACCCATGCTGCTGCCTCCGCCTACTACCATACTGCTTTGCGTATAGCTGTATGATGCCGAGCCGCCGCTGACACTCAATGCGTCATACACCACGCCCTGGAATGACGTGCCGCTTATCGTAGCACCGCCGACAACGCTGTATGTATTGCCTACAGCCAGTCCGGGAGCAGAGAGCAGCACCGTGTATGTGCCGTTATAACGCGACGGGACTTTCAGCGCCGCCACATTGGTGCCGTCACTCTTTCGTAACACAAGCACCGCACCTGATGACAGCGACGTACTGGTTACCAGCGACGGCTGCGTGCAGTAATTCGATGTAGGCGTGCTGGTGCTGCCACCTATGCCTACTACTATGCCGCCTTTTATTGCCAAGGTATTCTGGTCACAGTCAATGCCGTCCTCCGGCTGTGATGCTCCGCAACCTACTACCACGCCACCGTTGATGGTCAAGTTACCGTTAGAGTCTATGCCGTCATTGTTTGTACCGTTGCCATATACATAGCCACCGTTGATGGTCAATGACTTGGCAGCGTTTATCGCGTCATCATAGCAATAGCTCTCCACCTGACCGCCGTTGATTACTATCCAGTTCTTGCTCTCTATACCCTCAGCGCCCTCACCACCGGTACAGCGCACTATCAACTTGCCGCCGTTGACGGTCAGCTGACCCGTGGTATCACTCTTCTTACCTACGTGCAGTCCCTTCGGCTCCGCATCACTGCTGCTTGACATGGTGCGTCCCATACCGCTTGAGCTGCTGCCTACAGCCTGTCCCGTGGTGATAATCTTCACCGTGCCACCATCCTGGGTATATATTCGTGCAGCACGTATTCCCTTGCCGCCATTGCCTGTAGCCTTACAAAGCAACTCGCCGCCCTTCACATATACTATACTGTCAGACTTCACACACGACGGTTGGCTGTAGTCCTGTTCCTCACTGTCATACACAGCCTTTCCGCTGTTTATTATAGTAGTGCGTCCACCTGTCACACACACCAACGAGTCTGCTGTCACGCCCTTCGGTGCGTCACCAGAACATATAATGTTATGCACACCGCCGGCTATATACACAGCGTCATTGGCCTTTATGCCGTGGCAGCCGGCAGCCGGACGTATGTCGGTGTTAGTACCCGCATGCAGATACACATAGTCATCACTCACTATGCCGTGCTTACCGTTAGCCTTCACGCTGAGCGTACCCGTGCCGCTTATGAGCAGCTTACCCTCAGAGAATATCACGCCCTTCTCGTCCTCGCCGTCAGTGGTAACGTATGTAGCGCCATCACTCAGCGTGTTTGCCGTACCATCCTTCACTCGCAGGTAGCAACGCTTATCTCCGTCGCTACCCTTCTGTATGTTTATCGCAGCGCCGCTCTTGTTTGCCAGCGTCAGTCCGTTGAGGTCCAGTATAAACTTCTTCTCACTGTATAGCTTGAAGTTACCATCCGTTGACGTTCCCTGCAATATATAGTCTATCTTCTTTGCAGCGTTGACTGTAACATGCGCTCCTGACACACTTATTGCCACGTCTTCATCCTCATAGCTATTGCCTGCTGTTGCCTGGGTAGCTATCACTACGCCGCTTTTCTTGCAGTATGTCCACTCCGCCGTGCTGCCGTTATATGTTATCGTCAGCGTCTTCAGTCCGTCAGTCTCCTCTGCCAGCATACTCTCAACGAAATCCTCATTCGTGGCATCCACCACCTCTGTCTCGCTTGCAAGGGGAGTAGCGTCAGTAACGATATCAAAGGTAGCAATATCCGTCGTACCCGTCTCACTGAGTGTGGCGCTGCCTCCGCTTACCGTTGCAGAACCGCTGACGCCTGCCGTCTCAAATCCAGTAAAGTCATCACTGTTACAGGCTGTAAGCATAACAGCCACGGCAATCATTAATAAAGGTTTCTTCTTCATAATATGTATATCAATGTCTGTTGATTAGTTTTCCACGGCAAAAATAATTATTTTGGCCATGACAGACAAATGTTTAACTTTACGAAACACCGCTTTCTCTTTATTTCATTCTACCAACAACCGCCTTTTTACTTTTTTTTACGCTTTAATATTACTCTGAAACGCTTTTTCACAAGAAACACTCTACCCTCACAATACAAGATTTTCTCTACCCTCACGAACAATAATGCAATTTTTTGTATTATTTTCCTTTTCCCTCAAGGAAATTATAAGTAACTTTGCAATCACAAAACAATAAAACGATTTGCAACACATGAGACATTTAGGACTAACCTTATTTTTCCTGCTATCTATGACACTGTGCGTCACCATCAGCGCGGCAGACAGAAGCAAACAGAACTTCAACTCGGCATGGCGACTGCATGTAGGTGATGACACAGAGGCCAGCCAGCCACAGTTTGACGACAGTCAGTGGCAACGGGTAACCCTGCCATATGCCTTCAACGGCGACGAGGCTTTCCGTAAGGACATCGTTGACCTTACCGACACGATAGTATGGTATAGGAAGACCTTTTATGTCTCTAATGTGGACCAGAAGTATTTCCTCGAGTTCGAGGGCGTACGCCAGGGCGCCGACTTCTACCTCAACGGCCATCATCTGGGCTACAGTGAGAACGGTGTGATGGCATGCGGCTTTGACCTTACGCCATACATCAAGGAAGGCGAGAACATCATTGCCGTGCGCTGCGACAACAGCTGGACTTACCGCTCTCGCAAGCACAACAGCCGTTACCAGTGGAACGACCGTAACTTCAACGCTAACTATGGCGGCATACCCAAGAATGTGTATCTGCACATAACAGGGAAACTGTATCAGACCCTGCCCCTCTACAGCAACCTCGGCACCACAGGCACCTATGTCTATGCCACCGACTATGACGTGGCTGGCAAGAAGGCTGTGATAAACGTGGAGTCGCAGGTAAGAAACGAGGACTCAAGGGAGCGCACCGTATCATTGTGTGCGCAGGTCATAGATGCCGAGGGCAATGTCATTGCCGTGGCTGAGGGCAGCAAGGTGACTATCCCTGCCGGCGAGACCGCCACGCTGAGCGCAAGCAAGGCGGCAGAGGGACTGCACTTCTGGTCATGGGGCTACGGCTACCTCTATACGGTTAAGACATACCTGAAGCAAGAGGACAGCACCGAGACAGACTGTACGTCTGTGCGCACAGGCTTCCGTAAGACTAAGTTTGGCGAGGGCAAGATATGGCTTAACGACCGCGTACTGATGATGCACGGCTATGCACAGCGCACCAGCAACGAGTGGCCCGGCGTGGGTATCTCTGTGCCGGCATGGCTCAGCGACTACAGCAACGACCTTATGGTGAAGTCGGGCGGCAACCTCGTGCGCTGGATGCACGTCACACCTTGGAAGCAGGACATAGAGTCATGTGACCGCGTGGGACTCATTCAGGCTATGCCTGCCGGCGATGCAGAGAAAGACGTGGAAGGACCACGATGGGCACAGCGCACCGAACTGATGCGCGATGCCATAATATACAACCGCAACAACCCCAGCATACTCTTCTATGAGTGTGGCAACGAGAGCATCAGCCGCGAGCACATGCTTGAGATGAAGGCCATACGCGATAAGTACGACCCACACGGCGGACGTGCCATTGGCAGCCGCGAGATGCTCGACATCAACGAGGCAGAGTATGGCGGCGAGATGCTCTACATCAACAAGTCGAAGAAGCACCCTATGTGGGCTATGGAGTATTGTCGCGATGAGGGGCTGCGTAAGTATTGGGATGAATACAGCTACCCATTCCACAAGGAGGGTGACGGTCCGTTGTATCGTGGCAAGCCTGCCACAGACTACAACCACAACATGGACCAGTTTGCCGTGGAGATGGTGCGCCGCTGGTATGACTACTGGCTGGAGCGCCCGGGCACCGGCACCAGGGTATCGTCAGGCGGAGTGAAGATAGTGTTCTCTGACACCAACACCCACCACCGCGGCGAGTCAAACTACCGCATGAGCGGCGTGACCGATGCCATGCGCATACCTAAGGATGCCTTCTTCGCACACCAGGTGATGTGGAGCGGATGGGTGGACGACGAGAAGGAGCAGACCTATATCGTTGGACACTGGAACTATGATTGGAATAAGGATGATTGGAAGAAGGAGGAAGGGAATAAGGATGAAGGGTTGAAGGATGAAGGCAACTCAAAACTCGTAACTCAAAACTCAAAACTTACGAAGTACGTTGTTTCCACTGCCGACGAGGTGGAGCTGTTCCTCAACGGCAAGTCGCTCGGCAAGGGACAGCGCAGCTATCACTACCTGCATACCTTCGATAGCATACAGTATGAGCCGGGCACACTTACTGCCGTAGGCTATACCAACGGCGTGAAAACATCGGAATATACCCTTGAGACAGCCGGCAAGCCCCACCATCTCAAGCTCACCGCCATTGAGAACCCTGAGGGCATGAAGGCCGACGGTGCCGACATGGCACTGCTACAGGTGGAGGTGGTTGACGAGAAAGGTCGCCGCTGTCCGCTCGATGACCGTATGATACAGTTCAGCCTCAGCGGCGAGGGACAGTGGATTGGCGGCATAGGCACACGCAACAACAAGGAGACGCACCAGACTGACAGCACAAAGCGAGACGGACTGCTCGACTCCTCTGATACGAAGAATACATCAGACAACTATGTAGGTTCTACGCTGCTGCCTGTAGAGTGTGGCGTTAACCGCGTACTGGTGCGCAGTACCACAAACGCTGGCACCATACGCCTCACTGCCTCTGCAGAGGGCATGGAGCCTGCCACCATAGAGCTCTCCACCTCTGCTGTTGATGCAGCGAGCTATCTGCCTGCCATGACCCTGAAGGGAAGACTCGACCGTGGCGAGACACCGCTGGCACCGTCTTACACAGAGAAGGCCCACGGCATCGAGATAAAGTCTGCCAAGGCTGGCTATGACTCAGAGAAAGCCCTCCTCAGCTGTGACGACAACGAGCTGTCTGAGTGGCGCAACGACGGCAGGCTGTCCACTGCATGGATAACCTACAAGCTGGCAGAGAAGGCTGTGCTGAGCGACATCTGCATGAAGCTCACCGGCTGGCGTCTGCGCAGCTATCCTATAGAGATATATGCCGGCAAGCAACTGATATGGAGCGGAGAGACACCTCGCAGTCTGGGTTACATTCACCTGACACCTACAAAGTCTGTAAAGACCAACGAGATAACCATCCGTCTGAAGGGTGCCGGCAAAGACAGCGATGCCTTCAGTGGCATAGTGGAGGTGGCTGAGCCTGCCGCTGGCGAACTCGACCTCTTCAAGGCAAAGGGGGGAGATGCTCCTAAGAGCGAGCTCCGCATAGTGGAGGTGGACTTCATCTCATCGTGCACAGAGTGATTGCACGGATAGAGCTGACTTTACGTTTATTTTACGATCAGTTTGCATTGATTTGCACAGATAATCTAAAAAACGCGCTCGGTGACGAAAGTGTTGCCGAGCGCGTTCTGTTTTTTCAAAGAAATTTTTTATATGGGAAAAATTGCTCTGCTTCAGGGTATATAGCGATAAAAATAATTAAAATTGGTCCAACTCACGCAAAAATATTCGCTTGAGTCAATGCTATTTAGTATATTTGCGGCAGATTTAAGTAATACTGACGCAAAAATATTTGCATGAGTTATGATTATTTCATTAAATCTTCTCAATTTTAGCATTTTTTGTACTATTTCTGCCAAATACTCAATACAATTGAGTAAATTTGTAGCCGAAAATAAGTGTAATATGAAACCCTAAGGCAAGCGATATGAAAACAGAGAAACAAATGGCTATGGCTGCTGCTGAATTTGCAGAGCGGTGGAAAGGTAGAGGATATGAGAGGGGTGAGTCGCAACCCTTTTGGATTGACTTGCTTATAAATGTCTTTGGCATTGAAACACCATCGGATGGCTTTATCACATTTGAAGACCATCGAATGGTAGATGCCTCCAACTTTATAGATGGCCGCATCCGTTCCACCAAAGTTCTGATAGAGCAGAAATCGTTGGGAAAGGATTTGCGTGCTGGCATCCGTCAAAGTGACGGCTCATTGCTTAATCCGTTCCAACAGGCTCGCCGTTATGTAGTATCGCTTCCTGTTTCTGAACATCCTCGTTGGATTGTCACCTGTAACTTCTCCGAGTTCCTGGTTTATGACATGGAGCAGCCCAACAATGAACCAGAGCAGATACTCTTGGAGAATTTGGGTAAAGAGTATTACCGCCTAATGTTCCTTGTTGATGCCAAGAACGAGCATCTTAGCAAGGAAATAAAGGTGTCAAAGGAAGCTGGTGAGATAGTTGGCAAGATTTATGAGGCTCTTTTGAAGCAATACGATGATAATAGCCCCGAAGCACTCCGTTGGCTCAATATCCTATGTGTCCGCATTGTGTTCTGTCTTTATGCTGAGGACGCAGGAATCTTCACGCATGAGCAGTTTCATGATTTCCTTGTTCGCTATGAGGCCGAGGATATGCGCCGTGCTTTGCGTGACCTCTTTGAAGTATTGAACACACCGCCAGAGAAGCGTAGTAGGTATCTTAAAGACGATTTAAAAGCCTTCCCCTACACTAACGGAGGACTGTTTGAAGAGGAAATAGAAATTCCTCAGTTCACCGAAGAACTTAAGGCTGCTCTTTTACAGAATGCCAGCCTTGACTTCGATTGGTCGGAAATATCGCCAACTATCTTTGGAGCGGTATTTGAGAGCACACTTAATCCTGAGACACGAAGGAGTGGTGGCATGCACTACACTTCCATTGAGAACATACATAAAGTCATCGACCCTCTTTTCTTGAATGATCTCCGCCATGAATTGGACGAGATACTGGAAGAAAAAGTTGAGCGGCAACGGCAGAAGAAACTTGACGCTTACCAAGACCGCTTGGCCTCGCTGACTTTCCTTGACCCTGCGTGTGGTTCAGGCAACTTCCTTACCGAGACTTATCTTTCACTCCGTCGCTTGGAGAATGAGTGCATCCGTGAACGCTATCACGGTCAGGCATTTCTCGGCTTTGAGGAAGTGAACCCAGTCAAAGTGAGCATTCAGCAGTTCTATGGTATAGAGATCAACGACTTTGCAGTGACCGTAGCCACAACGGCCCTATGGATTTCTGAGGCTCAGATGCTTCGTGAGACAGAGAAGATAATCCGTCGCGATATTGATTTCCTGCCGTTGAAGCCGTATCATAATATTCGTGAAGGTAATGCCTTGCGGATGGACTGGGACGTTATAGAAATTCCTTCGAACATTCCCACTATTCATGCCAATAATGTGCATTTGATTATTGATCCTAAACCACAGGTGGCAAGCGAACCTGTTGTAGACTATGACGAGGTCAATGTTGTATCCCACTACTTCGACAGTGAGGTTAAGCCGAACAAAGAGCGTTATCAAGTGAGTTACGACTACATTATTGGAAATCCACCGTTTGTAGGAGCCAGGATGATGGCACAAGGAAGTTCACAAAAGAAAGATGTTGAGAGATTGTTTGGGAAAATTAAGGACGTGCAAGATCTTGACTATGTGTGTTGTTGGTATAAAAAGGCCGCCCAACTCATGCAAAACTCTCACACAAGGACTGGCTTCGTCTCAACAAACAGTATTTGTCAGGGTTCTCAAGTGCCTATTCTTTGGAATGTTCTTTTCAATGACTACCATGTAAAAATCAATTATGCTTATCAGACATTCAAGTGGAATAGTGAGGCCAGCGAGAAAGCTGCCGTTCACTGTGTTATCATTGGTTTTAGTACTGATGAAGTAAAAAGCAAATATCTATTTATGCCAAGTGGCCAGAAGCAGCAGGTTAGCAATATCAGCCCTTATCTGTTTGAAGGCGACGATACGTTTGCCGTCAGCCAAAAGACTCCGCTTTGCGATGTTCCTCAGATGAACTTCGGCAATCAGCCTCGTGATGGTGGACATTTTGTATTGACAGAAGAGGAAAAGAACTTGCTGGTCAGGCAGGAGCCTGCACTTGTGAAATGGATACGTCCTTATATTGGCGCAGAGGAGTTCATAAAACAGAAATCCCGCTATTGCCTCTGGCTTTGCAATGCTCAACCCGCAGATATCAAACAGAGCAAGATTCTGTATGATCGGGTACAGGCTGTTCGTGAGTTCAGACTGGCATCTTCAGCTAAGACCACACAGGGCTACGCAAAAGTACCACACTTATTTGCGCAAATCACACAGCCGGAAGGTGAGGATTATCTGTTAGTTCCTTCTGTTTCATCAGAGCGAAGGCAATATGTGCCCATCGGCTTTATGAAATCAGATGTGATTTCCTCCAATGCCGTTCAGATAATACCTAATGCAACTCTCTATCATTTTGGTGTTCTTACATCAAACGTTCATATGACATGGATGAGAGTGGTGTGTGGTCGATTAGAAATGCGTTATCGTTACAGTAAAGAACAAGTTTATAACACATTCCCATGGCCAAATCCAACAGAGACGCAGAAAGCGAAGATAGAACAGACGGCACAGGCAATTCTTGACGCTCGTGCTAAATACCCTGATGCTTCCATGGCAGATTTGTATGATGAAGTAACCATGCCCGTGGAGCTTCGCAAGGCCCATCAGGAGAACGACCGTGCCGTAATGCAAGCCTACGGCTTCCCGGTGAAGCCCACCTTTACAGAAAGCCAACGTGTGGCAGAATTGTTTAAGTTGTATAAGGAAAAGACAAAGTAAGCATGGTAGAAAGTAAATTGTTTAATGCTGCTCTCAGTTATGTCGAGAAAGTTCATGGTTTAACTGAAAGAAAATACAAAGAAACCAACTCTAAACGCTTCCTCGCATTAAATGAGCTAGCAAGAAAAATAAGGGTGTCAATGAATGCGATTCATTTCATTCCATATAAACAATATGGTGTTTTGTATGGTCCTATCAATCTATTATATCGAAGCATCATAACAGATTTGATGACTTCTCTGATATTCTTGCTTGTTGATGAAGAACAAATTGATGACTTTATTCTTATTGATAATTTGAAGTTTGTTGATGCTTTAGAAAGTGCACTTAATACAGATATTGAAATTCGGTCGATGTTTCATCCTGACGAAACTGACGACTTTAATAAATTAAAAGAAAAGTACCAAGTTGATATCTTTGATGATTTGAAAGATTGTTTAAGTTCCGCGAAGGGTGAACCGTGGATAAAAAAGAAGGGGAATCTTATAATTAATGGAATACAGTATAAGTCCTCTCCCAAAGTTATGTTCGATATTCTTAAATCATCAAAAGAGTTTTGTGGTTATGCATATTTGTACAAATACTATCGCGAGTTTTCACAAACAGAACACTTTTCTATGAAAGGACGGTATATGAATTATAAAAGAGATTTCCATGATAAATACTACGACAAAGTTCTTGGGTTTATTTATCTTGGGGAGAAGCATATCTACGAGAAGTATGTAAATTAAGAGCAGATTACGGAAAGGGCTTACTAAAAGAACTGGCGGCAAAACTTTCTGTTGAATTCGGAAAAGGATTTGACGAAAGTAATCTACGCTATATGCGCCTGTTTTACAGATGTTTTCCAATTCGTGACACACTGCGTCACGAATTGACATGGTCACATTATCGCCGACTTATAAGTGTGGAGAATGAGCAAGCCCGAATATGGTATATGAATGAAGCGGCAGACAGTGTCTGGAGCACACGCCAGATGGACAGGCAAATATCAACACTCTATTATGAACGGTTATTAGCAAGCAAGGATAAGGCTCCTGTTGTTGCTGAAGCAAAACAAAAGATGAGTGAACTGAAGCCTGAACAGTTTATTCATGACCCGTTTGTATTGGAATTCCTTAATTTGAAAGAGTATCCTGCACTTAGAGAGAGTGACATTGAACAGGCATTGATTGACCACCTGCAACAATTCCTGTTGGAGCTTGGACGCGGTTTCTGCTTTGTAGCACGACAGAAACGGATGCGCTATGATGAAGATGACTTCTACGTTGATCTTGTATTCTATCATAGCATTTTGAAATGTCATGTTTTGATAGACCTTAAACTGGGTAAACTCACCCATGAAGATGTAGGGCAAATGGATAGTTACATCCGCATGTTCGATGCTCTATACCGGAATGAGGATGACAATCCTACTCTTGGAATCATTCTTTGTTCACAAAAAAGCGAGGCTATCGTGAAATATTCTGTACTGAATGAAGGCAAACAGATATTCGCATCGAGATACAAACTATATTTGCCAACAGAGGAAGAATTTAAGCAAATGTTAGAATCAATATAATAAAAAGGGGAAACTGTGTAAATCTGATATCTGTGGCAATTATGATAATTCTTGCCCCCACTATGATAATAAAATGTCTCCTAATATCGATTTTGTCCTATCCGGGGCTTTCCGTTAACGCCTCATGCTTGCGATATTTCAAAATTATTTCCTGCTGGTTTGCTACAGCGAAATCTACGGAGGGTTGTAACTACCTGATAATCAGCAGCAGGTTCTGAAAAAGCATAAAAAACAGTAGTTTTTGCGTTGTAAAAGCTATGCTTCTAGGGCATAAAAGCTATCGAATGACGATGTGAAAGCTATGCTTTCTCATCGTAAAAGTTATGCTTTCACGAAAAAAAGGGTGCGAAATCATTGATTTTCGCATCCTTTTTCCGTTTTTCACCCCTTATTCTCTCCTATTTTGAATTTTTCCGTTGACATGATTTTAATCAAGCAATGACAAAAATGTCCTATTCTATGTAGTCCGTTTTGTCTAAGGATTTTAGGATTTGGGGATTGTTGTTCCTTCCCCTTTCCGTAACTTAACTCCTTTAATCCTTGAATCCATAGAATGATTTTCAGAAGACAGATTTGTCTAAGGATTTAGGGATTTTAGGATTATTCCTTCTGTCTGCACCTCGACTCTGGCTTTATCCTTAAATCCTTGAATCCTTAGACTAAACGAAGAATATTCTCTAAGGATTTTAGGATTTAGGGATAGTTGCTCCTTCCCCCTTTCTGTAACTTAAATCCCTGAATCCTTGAATCCGTAGAGCATCAAAGAGTTTTTCTTTGAAACAAGATTGGAATAAAGATGAAGGGTTGAAGGTTGAAGGTTTGAAGGATGAAGGCAACTCAAAACTCATAACTTACGAAGTACCACGTCAGCCCCTATCCCTGTACTGCTTAGGCGACATGCCATAGTACTGCTTGAAGCAGCGGTTGAAGTACGAGGCATCCTTTATGCCCACCTTATAGCTCACCTCTGAGATATTAAGCGACACATCATCAAGCAGCACGGCAGCACGCTTCATGCGCTCAGACACCAGCAGTTTGTTAGGCGACATACCCTTCAGTTCCTTAATCTTTCCGAAGAGCTTGGTGCGACCTATGTGCAGCATCTCAGCCATCTGGTCAACAGAGAAGTCAGAGTCATCCAGGTGCTGCTCTATGATACGGTCCACCTGCTCAGCAAAACGCTTGTCGGCACGACTGGTAATGACAGGCTCCGCAACATCCGTCGGCGCGGCAGCGGCAGTCTGCAGACTCTCAGCAGGCGCAGCCATCCTCTCACGGTTCCACTTTATGAGCTGAGCAGTCCTTGCCGCCAGCACCTGGTAGTTACACGGCTTCACCATATAGTCGTCAGCCCCAGCCTCATAGCCCTTTATGCGGTGGTGGTCATCATCAAGGGCTGTGAGCATGATGACAGGCATGAGTATGGTGTCGGCATGGCTGCGCAGCTGCCTTACTATGTCGTAGCCGCTCATATCGGGCAGCGTGACATCGCAGATAAGCAGCGCTGGTTTATTCTCACATACCCTCTCATAGCCGTCCTTGCCAGTGGTATAGGCATCCACATGGAAATACACCCCCATCTCAGACTTTATCTGCTCCAGCATGTCGGGGTCATCCTCTATCACTGCTATGTGCAGGTCATTGAGCGCCTGTGGCAACATCTCGTGTATTATAGGCGTCTCATCGTGTTTCGTCACGGCAGAGACAGCAGAGCCCTCACTCATGTAGTCCTCGGCAGAGTAAGCGCTGTCGTCAAGCGGCAGGGTGAGTGTAAAGCGCGCGCCGCCCAAGGAACTGGAACGCTGATACGTCAGGCTGCCCTTATGCGTCACAGCCATCTTATGGGCAGTATACAGTCCGATGCCCATGCCGCCCTGCGATGCGAAACCGTGCATGAAAGGCTGGAAAAGCACAGGCAGACGGCCGTCATCAATACCCGGTCCTGAGTCGTCAACCATGAGGCACAGCCTGTTGCCGTCGGTCTTCAGGCGCACGCTGACGGTACCCTTGTCAGGGGTATATTTCACGGCATTGCTTATTATGTTATATGTTATGGAATCAACTATGTGGCGGTCAAAAGGCATAAGGAGCGACTTCTCCGATGACTGGAATGTCAGTGATATCTCTTTCTGATTGGCAATGTTCCAGAAGTCATGTGATATATCACGTATGAACCTTACTATGTCGCCCTGCTCCACCTTCAGTCGCAGGTTGTCAGTATCAATCTTCCTGAACTCCATCAGCTGGTTTACCAGTCGTGTCATCCTCACCGCGCCCCTCTGCGCCGTCTGCAGCTGCTTTCTCGGCGTGGCAGCCTCGCCCATGCGGTCTATGGCACCGCTGATGATGGCGAGCGGCGTACGAAACTCATGCGCTATCTGCGTAAACAGGTTGATGCGCATATCAGCCACCTCCTTCTCCATCCTCATCTGCTGACGCAGCTCTATCTGCTGTCTCTTGTGACGGTAGAATATGGTGACTATGGCAGTGACAGCACCGATATACAGCAGCCACGCCCACCAGGTGTTATACCACGGCTGGCGAATACGTATCTCCATTATGGTCTCTGCCGCACCACCATCCAGCCTCAGGTGGAAGGTGTAGGAGCCTGGCGGCAGGTTACCATACTCCACATGGTTTTGTGATGACGGAGTGCGCCATGTCTTGTCATAGCCCTCAAGGTAGAACTGGTAAAGCGTCTGCCCCGCATTGGCATAGTTGAAGTCTGAGAAGCACAGCCTCACCGTATTCTCGTCGTATGGCAGTGTGATACTGCTTTTACCGAGCAGGTGGATGAACTTCTCATTATTATATATAGATGCCCCGTTAATGATGACATCGGTGATGTGAGCCATGGAGTTATGCGGTGACGCCATCGGTTTGTCTTGCGGAGTTATGACTGTGATGCCGTCATGAGTACCGAAGAGCAGCCGGCCGTCACTCAGCGTAAGCGCGCAATTGTCAGAATATAACCTGTTCAGCAGACTGGTACCAACGCTATGGTTCACCGCCTTCATGGTCTTAGGACTGATGGTAGAGACCGCCTCGTCGGTAGTAACCCATATATTGCCATACAGGTCCTCGGTTATAGAGTGTACGTTATCATTGCTCAGTCCGTGCATGGTAGAAACGGTGCTGATATCAGTCTTTCCCTTCCTCATCACACACCTTATGGCTCCCGAGCCGGCACCACCTGCCCATACGCTGCCGTCGCTTGCAGCCACCAGGCATGTTATATCGTTGGTAGGCAGTCCGTCGCTGATGCTTATATGCCTGAAGGAAGCGTTGGATATGGGGGTTGCGCTTATATCGGCTATGTAGATGCCGTTGTACGTAGCCACCCACAGATTGCCGTGTTTGTCGGTTGTCAAGGCATTGATGCGGCTTTCAGATATGCTGCGCGTCAGCAGGTAAGTCAGCTTACGCTGCCCGTCTTTACTGTTGGTTGCCATTATCAGTCCCTGCTCCCATGTGGCTATCCATGTACGCCCCTGCTTATCGGTAAGGCTGTCTGTGTGGCTGTCAGGCGTGGCTGCTACCGTAGTGGCGTGGAACGTGCCGTCAGCGTCCAGCACATAGCTGCGGTGACTTTTCGTTGTTACCAGGATGTTGCCGTCAGACCGCCGTCTCAGCCGGGTTATGAAATTTGTCTTCTCACCCTGATGCAGCGGGTCGGGCATTATGATACCATAATCTCCCAGCGGATTGCTCCTCAGCATGGTCACACCGGCATCCTCCTGTCCTATCCATACGTTGCCGTCCCTGTCCTTATGTATGTTGGTAAGGTAGTCAGTATCAAGTATGGGGTACGGGTCTTTTGCCGAGAAGTGCTCCGTATGGTCATTGACGGGGTCGTAGATATACAGTCCGTTGCCATAGGTTGCGATGTAGAATCTGCCATCATCACCTATGATGGTAGAGTAGTTTCTCTTCCTCTTGATGTTAATGTCATCCTCCCTCAGCAACTGCATTCTTCTCATCTTGCCGTCCTTCATGAAGAGCCAGAAGGCACCCAGCTTGTCAGACACGCACAGGTTGCCGTCAAGGTTGTCAAGCACAATGCCGTAGTCCATCTGCAAATCCGCCGGCACGGAGAACTCCATAGTGCGACAGTCCATTGACACCACCGTATTGCGTGTCATTATAAGCCAACGATCCTGCCATATCATGTTACCGTTCACCGCCCCCATGTCGCCCATTCCCTGCGGAATAGTCACATTGCGCACCATCTTGCCGTGCTTGTCAAAAGCCATTACCCTGCCGCTGCGTGTGAGGAAGAACGTCACATTCCTCCAAGAGTTAGCCATCATAAAGTCATGGTCTTTTGCCAGAATGTCAAAACCTCCCTTGGCATTCAGCCTCAGCAGTCCGTCAGTAGTGAGTACCCATACACTGCCGTTTCCCACGACTATGCGCTTCACCTTGCACCCCTCCGGCAGTCCGTTGCCGGGAGTATAGTCCTTACATATAAAGTCACCGTTGCCGTATGTAACATGCCGTATGCCTGCTTTTGCCTCATACATCCACATACCGCCAGGCTCAGCCACGAATCGCTCAAACGTCTTGCTGTGGTCACATCCCGGCGCATAGTCCACGTAGCGTCCCTGCCTGAGGTCAAGGCATGAATAGTGGAACGTGGCCGACCTTATCCACAACAAGCTGTTCAGTGTGTCAAGATGCAACGTGCCCACGTTGTCGGTAAGGCTTCTTGTATCGGCATCAGCCGCATGGAAAGGCACTACTGCGTAACCGTCATACCGGCACAAGCCGTTTGACGTGCCAAGCCATATATATCCGGTGCTGTCCTGCACCATGTCGTTCATACGGTTTGACGGTAGTCCGCTCTGCGTTGTCAGGCTGCGTCCTGTCAGTGGTGTCCACACCCTGCTACCTCCAGTCAGAGACAGCACCGCCACGCAGCACGTCAATGCCGCCATGCAGGTCAATATTTTCTTTGCATATAAATACATGATTGCAAATTTATACAAAAATTCTGAATAAACCGTCATCATCAACTCGAAAAAAGGGAATAAGAAATAAAGGGTTATGGAGAAAGAGCGCAGGGGGAAACCTGAGGGATGAGTCGTTTATCAATGGCAGCAAGTCAAACCCAAGCTGGTATGGCGACTTCCTCGGCGACTGGCGCGAGGAGTTCATAGTGCCTGACAACACAAAGCTGAAGGACCTGAAGATATTCTCTACATGGTATCCTTCTGACTATAAGTTCCCTTACCTCATGAGCGACCACACATACTGGATGCAGTGCATAAACCAGAACATAGGCTATAACCAGCCTACCAACCTGGGTTACTACATGGGCAGCGACATGAACATGGCTGACGTGCCGCTGGAGGAGGCTGACGCCATTGTCAATGTAAGCATGGGCACCAAGATGTGCACGCAGGACAACAACATCTATGACCTGAGCGGACGCAGGAGCAACGGCACAGGACGCGGCATCTATATCAAGGGTGGAAAGAAATACGTGGTATATTGATGAATTATAGCAGGGAACATGATGTTTTTACAAAATAATTTCGTAACTTTGTACTTATATAGAACTCAACTTTCGAGTTACAGGAGTAAAGAAGTTAAGGAGTTAAGGAGTTAAGACAAATGGGGCGCGACCTTATAAAGAAAGAACGTAATGTCTTAACTACTGACTACTTGACTACTGACCACTAAACAATAAAGCAAAGTCTATGAATATGTTCAAGAAAACATGTATCCTCGTTTCATCACTGTTCACCGTACTGTGTATGTATGCACAGAAGAACCCCATACTGCCCGGCTTCCATGCCGACCCTGAGGTGTTATACTCTGAGCAGACCAACCAATACTACATATACAGCACCACCGACGGCTATCCCGGTTGGGGAGGATGGACGTTCAGCGTCTTCTCGTCAAAAGACCTGAAGACTTGGAAAGACGAGGGCGTGATGCTCGACGTGAAGGGCGATGACGTGCCGTGGGCTGACGGCTACGCATGGGCTCCGTGCATCATTGAGCGCAAGCAGGCTGACGGGAAGTACAAGTATTACTTCTATTTCTCTGCCAACAACCCCGTATCTAAGCGTAAGGAGATAAGCTGCGCCATAAGCGATAGTCCTACAGGGCCTTTCAAGGCGCTTGACCATTCCATAATAACCGACAAGGACCGCCCTGCCGGACTGAAAGGCGGACAGGCCATTGACGTTGACGTGTTCCAAGACCCAGTGAGCGGCAAGTATTACCTCTATTGGGGTAACGGTTTCATGGCAGGTGCAGAGCTTAACGACGACATGGTAAGCATCAAGCCTGAGACGAAGGTGAACCTCACGCCTAAGGGCGGCACGCTCAGCACATGGGCTTACCGCGAGGGCGCATACGTATTCTATCGCAACGGCAAATATTACTTCCTGTGGTCTGTTGACGACACCGGCTCGCCTAACTATCATGTATGCTATGCCACAGCCTCATCGCCACTCGGTCCGCTGAACATTGACCCTGACCACTGTAACGTGTTGAGACAGCTGCCGGGGAAAGAGATTTACGGCACTGCACACAACTCCATACTGCAAGTGCCTGGAAAGGACAAGTGGTACATAGTATATCACCGCATAAACAAAGACTTTGTCAACGGAGGCAAGGGCGTACCGGGCACCCATCGCGAGGTGTGCATAGACCGTATGTGCTTTGACAAACAGGGACACATCAAGCCCGTGAAGCCTACAAGGTAAGGTTACCACACGTCACACATCTGCCTCGTCAGCGACTCAGCGGGGCGCTCTGGCAGAGGCTTGCCGTTTACCGTAGAACGCAGGAAGCGGCAGTTATCTGTATTGAAGAGATAGTAAGAGTGCGTGGCAGACTTAACATGGAAGTCGCTCACCTCTATGTCGCATATGGCATAGGCGGTGTTCTTCTCCGTGGGTGACATGGTAACAGCACCGTCAGCAGCAGTAACAGGCACACCCGGTCCGTCATAATACACGCCGTAGCCCTCGGCACTGCCTGCCATGACGTTACTGATGCGGAAGTGCTCATACTGCGACGGCCAGTTGCCGCCACGATAACCGAAGTAGTTGGTCTCAAACCTTAGCACAGCCCCCTTGGCAGAGGCTATGCGTATGTTGTCAACAAAGACATTGCGTATATATCCTCCCCTGTCAAGGTTTGACTTGAAGAGCAGGGCGTTCTTCACATTGCCTATCTCCACGTCGGTCATATACACATCACGCACTCCTCCGCTCATCTCCGAGCCTATACACAGTCCGTTACACTCAGAATAGAAACGGCAGTGGCGTATCACTATATTCTCTGACGGCACCCCTACCCTTCTGCCGTCGGCATCCCTGCCTGCCTTGATGGCTACGGCATCGTCGCCAGTGCGGAAGAGGCAGTTCTCTATCAACACGTTACGCGACGACTCCGGGTCGCAGCCGTCGTTGTTAGGCGAATGGCTGTCAATGGTCACGCCGCGCACCGTCACGTTATCGCAATAGACAGGGTGTATGCACCAGAAGGGGCTGTTTCTCAGCGTTATGCCCTCCACAAGCACACGGCTACAGCGGTAGAACTCCACAGCGCACGGGCGCAGATGCGTACCCTTGCCAAACACACGTTCGCTGCCCTCCACATCGCCAAGGGCACGCAGCCGCCTCACGTCGGGCATCTCTACCGTCTCGCCGTGCGTGCCGTGGGCATTCTCCTTGAAGTCCTCAGTGTCGGCGGTCATTCCCCACCGCGCCATCTCTATGTGTCCCTGCGCGTCAATAGTGCCGCTGCCAGTGATGGCTATGTTCTCCGCACCATTGGCATATATCATTGCCGAGCGTCCCATGAGATCCGTACCCTCCCAGCGTGTCTTTACCACAGGCAGGAAGTCATCAGCCTCACCGCTGAACAGCAGCAGAGCCCCCTCCTCAAGGTGCAGCTCTACCCCACTCTTCATAACCAGCGAGCCACGCAGCATATAGGTGCCGGGCTTCACTATGAGCCTGCCGCCGCCGTTGCGAGCCAACCCGTCAATGAGCACCTGCAGCGTAGGCAGCGCGTCGGTCTTTGGCGAGGGCAAGGGACCAACAGTGGCCTTCAGCCTCGGAATACGCACCTGCTGGAATGTTGCTACCAGCGAGTCCACATCTGTTGCGGCATTGACAATAGCTGAGGATGTCAGCACCATCAGTAAGAAGAGATATCGTCTGACTGCCTGCACAGGGCAGACACAGAAATCACCTGTTGATTTTATTATACACATAATTCTTTGCAAATAAAGCGACACGATAAGTGCCGGGCAATTATACCTTAAAAAAACTGTTGCAAATTTACAGATTTACTTTCAATTCTGCAAATTCGCAACAGTTTTCTGTTTATACACGAAAACAAAAAGGCTGCCTTCGTGTTTCGGTAGGATTATTCAGAACCCACCTAATACGTTACAGTGTCACGCTAATGGCATTTCCACTGTATGTAGCGGTTTTCTGAGTGCCGTCGGGCAGAACGACATTAAACTTGCGCGTCTTCAGCATTCCCCTGAACTTTCCTTTCTGTCCCCCTATAGTGAGGGTACGCGTGGCGTCTTCCCATTTGAAGGTAATCTCTGTAAACTGGCCGCGCTCGTAGTTATAGCCGTCTCCCTCGTCCTCATAGAGTGTGAACTGGCCGTCGGCTCCCGGGTAAACGTGTATGTCCAGATTGTCCCATGCTTTCTCTGAGCTGTACTGCACGTCAGGGCCGAATGGTATGATGCTTCCTGCACGTACATAAACAGGCATATCGGTAATGGGTGTGGGGCGCTTTACGGTACAGCCGCCATCAAACTGTTCGCCGGTAAAGAAGTCATACCAACGCGTTCCTGAGGGCAGATAGACCTCATACGGCGCCTTTGCTTTCTTCACTTCGGGGTATATCTCGTGTCCGCGCTTCTTCTCGTCCTTCCATGTGTATAGCGGGTCGGTGACGGGCTTTACCAGCAAGGCGTGGCCGAACATATACTCATCGTTCAGGCGAATGGCTTTCTTGTCATTTACGAAGTCCATCACCAGCGGACGCATCATCATGCCTGAGTGTTGCACCACCTCGCCCATCATAGAATAGATGTAAGGCAACAGGCGGTAGCGTAGCTTCACTGCATCTACCATGGCATCGTATGCCCAGTCGCCTGGCTTGCCAAACTCATATATCTCGCTCACCATGGGCGATGAGCAGTGGTTGCGCATCAGTGGCATAAACGTACCCCACTGCATCCAGCGCACCTGCAGCTCTTGCAAGGCTGGGTTCTTGGCACTCTGCTGGTACTCATGGTAGAAGAAGCCTCCGAGGTCTGTATTCCAGAAGGGTATGCCGCAAAGCACGTAGTTCAATCCGCTGGGCACCTGTCTCTTCATCTCCGCCCACGACGCACTGATGTCGCCGCTCCATGAGAACGTGCCATAGCGTTGCAAGCCGAAGGTGCCGCTGCGTGTCATCTGCAGTGAGCGCTTAGTATTGTCCTTTGTGGCTCGCTGGTGTTCGTATATGCCACGGTTGGTCATCAGCGGAAAGGCGTTCTTCACCGAGCGCCACGTACCTGCGTAGGTCATGCAACTGTCATCACCGGGAGCCTCGAAATGGTCGGGCTCGGTGGAGTCGGTCCACCAGGCATCAAAGCCTACACGGTATAGGTTCATGAGCTGTTGCCAGTACAGGTCGCGTGCCTTGGGGTTGAACACATCGTAGGGACGCACGCCTTTCTTCCTCGGCCACGTCTCAAAAGGCAGCAGGGCGTTTATCTCCTTCATCTTGGAATAGCCCTCTGTCCATGGACCGAAGTTGGCCCAGATACTAATCATCAGGTGCGCATTGTTCTTGTGCACATACTCTGCCATCTCCTCCGGACTCTTTATGCGTGGCTTCAGTCCCTTGGCCTTATACTCGGCAGCCATCTTCTGCAGGTCCTTTGGCAGATATTTCTCCCACGCCGGGTCTCCTACCTTATTAATATAGTAAGGGTTTTGAAACCTCATGGCGTTCCAGTTTGAGTCACATCCCCAGTACTGCCAGTCCTGCACTATGGCGTCGAGTGGTATCTGCAACTCACGGTAGCGGTCGAGCACGCCGCAGAGCTCGTCGCTCGTCTTGTAGCGCTCACGACACTGCCAGTGGCCCATAGCCCAGAGGGGAAACATAGTGGCCTGACCACCTAACTCACGCACACCGGCCATCACGCCGTCCTGTGTGCCGTCGCGGTATATGTAGTAGTAGTCCATGACATCTGCCACCTCTGAGGAGAATGTCATGCCCTCGGCATTGTCCTTAAACTCACTCCTTCCTGCGTTATCCCAATATAATCCATAACCTTTTTCTGATGTAACATAGGGTATGGCTATATAGGTGTTATGGTTCCAGAGTTTCATGGTGCGTCCGCGCCATACCATGGCTGTATCGCGCAGCTGTCCCAGACCATAGATGGCTTCGCCAGCATCAAGTGTCCATGTCTGGGCTATGCTCATGCGACCTTTGTCGGCGCCATCTTCATAGCGTTTCATCGTGCCTGCCGTTGTCTCCCGCAGCAACACCTTGCCATCGCGACTACGGAAGGTAACGCTGCCCGTAGTGCCGTCTATGGTTGCACTGACGTTGGGCGTATTGACCTTGCCGCCTTCCTTCAGCACCACTGAGAAGCTCTGCCTTTCTGGCATAGCTCCCTCACCGGGATACTTTACCACGCGGACGATGTCATCTGACAGGTAACTGACGCGGATGGTCACTCCGTTCACTACTTTCACTTCGGCTGCCTTCGTTTTCACTTTATTGGCGGCCAGCATAACCGTGGCTGTAATAATGCACAGACACGTCAACAGGATTCTTTTGTACTTCATAGTTCTCTGATTAATTATGCTGCAAAGTTACGAAACTTTGCGTACATAGTACTGAAACAAATGAAGATGAAAATGGTAATGATGAAGAAAAATGCCCTATTTGCCGGGATATTCCGATGGTCGGCAGCCAAATTCCTTCATGAAGCACTTGGTGAAATAGCTTGGTGAGGAGAATCCCGTCAGTTCGGATATCTCGGCTATTGACTTGTCGCCACGGCGCAGCATGTTTGCAGCGCGGTGCAGGCGTATGCTCCTAATGAAGAAGACTGGCGACTGCTGCATCAGGGCTGTCAACTTCTTATACAGTCCGGTGCGCTCCATGTTCAGGTCGGCGGCCAACTGCTCCACACCATACTGGCTGTCGCCAATGTGCTGCTCCACCAATTGCGTGGCGCGTGCCATGAACTCCTTTTCCTGTTCTGTGGGTTCGGGGGCTGGTGGTTCTTTCTCGTCCGACGGGTCAGGAGTTGGTTTCGGTTCACTCAGCACCACCATAGCCTCGGCGTGCTCATATTGGTTTACCTGCTCTGCCAGCCGTCTGACCTGCTCCATGAGCAAGGCTTCGCGGTTCTGGCGCTCAAGGCGGCGGCGATAGAGTCGGAAACAGAAGAAAACAAGCATTCCCGCACCTAATATGTAGAATGCGAAGGCAACGGGCGACTGCCACCAAGGTGGTCGAATAGTGAACGTAATGCGGCGCACGTTCCTCTTGTCCCAATGGCCTGGGTTGGTAGTGGCCATTACTTCGAGCGTATAATGTCCTGGAGACAGACCTACAAGAGGCAGGTAGAACACGCCATTGTCATCAACAAGGCGCGGCACTGAGTCTGCAGACACGGTGTGCCACTGGTTGCCGTCGCCAGAGAAGCGATAACGGTAGCAGGTGCTGCGCGGACGCACATAGTTCATCGTGGAGAACTGAAACGCCAGCGAGTTCTGGTCGTAATCAAAGTCAAGATGACTGACATAAGGTGGTGTGACAGTTAGAATCTGCTTACCGTCGTAATTCTGAAAGACCTCTAACGGTTGGCTGTGAAGGTAGATGTCGGTAAGTATAGGGAAAACGCTGATATCGATGGGGCGAGTGGCAAACAGTCCTGAGAGTGGCGAACTATAGAGCAGTCCGTTTTGATAGGTGCCCAACCAGATGCCTCCTTCGCGGTCGAGCAACACTGTATTGATGCCGGTTGAGAGCATCGACCCGTCGGGCAGGTGCAGCTCCTTGAACGTCTCCTGTTGTCCTGTAACTGGGTTCAGGCGCAGATAGCCGTCAGGCGTGGTGACGTACAGCCAACCGGTGGGCGTGGCTGTCAGTGTGTGCATCATCTTGTCGCTTGTAAGCAGTGTGCGCCACCTTCTACTATGGGTGTCAAATGCCAACAGGATGCTGCCGTGGTGTCCGGACCTCACTTGGTATATGCATCCATCGAAGCCTTTCACCACCAATGACGTGAGCAGGTACTGCGAAGCCTGCTCCTGTCCGTATGCTTTAGAGCGAAACAGTACGGAGCCATCCTTGCGATATGCCACGAGCATTCCTGTTTCAAAGAAGGCGTAGATGGTATCGCCTACATCTGCTATGTCTTGCAGTCGGCAGGCCTCACTAGGCAATGGCAATGCCTTACATGCAGGATTACCATGTAAGCGTTTGCCGTCGCTTAACCATTTACATACGTATGAGTCAATGAATACATCGGATGCAGTCCAACCGTCTTCCTTGTGTTGTTTCATCGTTCGCAGGTCAAAGCAGTAGAGTCGCTTCTTGCGCTTCATCCAGAGGTGGTCGTCAGCATCTGTGAACAGGCGTGTCTCGCCGGTATAATCGGGCAATGGCATATACAGGGCAGTGTCTATCTGTATGGAATTGAACCGACGTCCGTTATATACATCGACCGAGCGGTCGGTCATCACCACCATGCGACCGTCACGCAGTTGTGTAATCTGCCATACATTGTCACTGCTTAGTCCCTTTTGTGAATTCAACACATAAAAGGTTGCTGCGTCATCAGCCAATCCCGTCAAAGGAAGGAAAGACATCGACGCACAAACAACAAACTGCAGAATCCTTATTATATGCTTGAACATTATCTAAATTAACTCTTCTAAATAATTCTGTGCCATTATGATGACATCATAGGTTAGCACAAACACAAATTCCATGAAATCACATTCATAACTATTTCAACAAAGAAACTGTTGCAAATTTACAGATTTACTTTCAATTCTGCAAATTCGCAACAGTTTATCTATAAGGATATGAAAACAAATTATACTGATAGTCTTGTAATGAAATCATCTGTTGACTATCAACAAAGATGTATCTTATTTAGTATTTAGCAATATCACTTTTGCTGTTCTATTATCCATGTCGGGCATCGTGTCACCTACGGGTGCCCCGATGTATGTAGGGTCACACACAGTGAATCGTCTGTCGCCCATCTCTATGTAGTCGCCGTGCGCACCATCCTTAAAGTCCACCGCAGTAGCGAGATGCCCTGGGTAGAACACCAACAGTACATCAAGGCCGAGCAGGTCACGCACAAGACGGGAGAACAGTATTGACCTGTCCTCGCAGTCACAGTAGGGATAATACAGCGACTCCTCCGCGAAGAAGGCACGGTCACGCCCCCACACCTCCTCATCATACTTGTATTCAAATGCCGTCTGTACCCAGCGCAGCAGCCTCTCAGCAGCCGCAACCGCATCCAGTCCCTTTACAGCCTCCCGCAATTGCGGATAAAGGCTGGTTCTCACGTTCCCACTAAGCGGCGTATCGGCATACATCGCCCAGCGCGTCATCATGTCGTCGCCGAACTTTGACGTGGGATAGCCAGCACAAAACTCCATCAGACTCTTGTCACCGCTTGCGGCGGAGAGACATGTTCACGTCCTCCAAGTAGCACCGCTCACGGCGGAGAGGCATGTTCCTGTCCTCCCGGTAGCACCGCTCACGGCAGAGAGGGAGCGAAAGGGAGGGCGGCATCCGTGCGCCGTGGCTTTCGGAGCCGCCCTCGCGGCTAAGACAGATAAACTGGTAAATGGGTAAATGGGTTAAAAAGCGAGGCAGGCGCGAGCACGGAAGTGGTAGACCACAGAGAAGGAGTCCCAGGAGGCAACGCCATCGGCGGGGGACAAGCCATAGGCGACATAGTCATTGTACAGCGTAGACGACCAGTAGTTGTCGCCCTCCTGCAATTTACTGCTGTCGCCTCCAGCGGTGGCTAACGCTGTATCCAGACCGGTGTAGCTTTTTTCATCGCCGCCGTTGGCCTTGAACATAGCATTCCACTGATTCTGGCTGGGCAACAGCCACGAGGCATTCGCAACGGGGGTTGATGTATTCTTAGCCTCGCAGGCGCTCTCGGCCCAGGACCAGCCATCGCTGCTCTCGTCGGCGAGCGCGATAGCCAAGCCGTGCTTGTAGGTGGTGTGGTCGGTCTCGCTGCCCACGTAGGCAATCATAGCCACGGCCTGGGTGCCGGCGGCCTCGGCAGCGGCCTTTGTACCGTAGATGATGCCGTCGGCACCGGCTATCTTGCCCAGGTCGGCCGTCGTGGCCTCGGCCAGCGGGCGGAGGGTTTTCTGCACGGCCGTGACGCTCTTCACCTTCTTCGTGCCGTTGTACTTGATGGTCACGCTCTGTCCTTCCCCGGCGGGGTTGGGGGTGGCAGACCAGTTGGCGGCATCCTCCGTGCCGTCCTTCACGGTCACGGTGTACGTAGTCTGCGCCGTTGCGCCCACTGCTGTCATGAGCAGCAGGGCGAGAATTGAAAATATCTTTTTCATTGTTGTCATTGTTTTCTTTATTGGGCTTTTACTTTACTATAGTGTCATTTAGCTCTGTAGCGTTTACCAGGCATTGTCCCACATGCTGCCACTCTTGCCGCCATCGTTGCCGTACTTGAGCTCCTCCCCGTCGTCGAGGCCAGTGCTCTGTACGCTGGTCAGCGAACCGGCCAGTATCTGTTGCCTTACGCCTACCTCAACGACTTTCATCGTGGGCTTCATATATTCTTGCTTTGACAAGCGGTTAAAATCGATTACTTGCTTAATCATTGTCGAGTCCTCCGTTCTTTATTTGATGACTTTTTTACCATTTATGATATACACACCCTTTGCGCTTGGCAGGCCTTGCAGACGGCGACCGTCGAGCGTATAGACAGCCTCCTTGCCATATGCAGTGCCGTCGGCCTTGAGGCTGATGATGCCCGTGGTCTCGCCCTCGCCGAAGTTCATGACAAAGGCGCTGGCCTTGGCGGCTGCAGCCTCGCCCTTCAGCAGGAAGTAGGCACGGAAGCCCTTCATCTGCGGGTTCTCGGCATTGGGGTTGAGCAGGGTGTTGCCGCTGCTGAGGAATAGTATGTCCTCCACGTCGCCCGTGATGGTCGTTGCACCAAAGGTAGGTATGAAGTCCACGCTGGCAGAGGTAGATGGCACGGCATTCTTGCTGACGATGACTCCCGTGATGGCCGATGCGGCGAGGTCGGTGGTTGCGTTCACCTTCACCAGATACGGCTTGCCTGCCTCGATGCTTGATGCGGCAGCGAAGTTCAGCGTTAGCACACCTTCGCTGAGCGATGCGCTGCTCAGTTCCTTCACCGTCCATCCGCTGGGGATGGCCATGCCGAACGGCACGGCAAACGTGTTGTAGCCGCCCGTCTGAAGGGTACGCGTCAGCGTCACGTCGGCCTCGCAGCCGTTCCACTCGCCGAGGGCGGCCGTGTTGTCCGCCGTCTCGCTGAGTGCCAGCGCGGTTTCATACTCTATCTGCAGCTCCACGTCGAAGGCGGGCATCGAGGCAATCGTCCATGTACCGTCGCCGTTGGCTGGCATCACGGTGCCGACCGCCCCGCTCCTGGTGGGAATGCCACTGCTGCCGCCATCACCGCCCTCGTGCCAGGCGTTGCCACTCTCCCAACCAGCGTCATCCGTATAGTCGCTGGCAGAATCTCTGAGGCCACCCGCTTGGATATCCGCATATTTCGGGTTGGTCAACTCAATGGAAGTGCCCTCGGGAGCCGATGTGCCATTACCATTCGTGCCGCCTTTACCGCCTTTCGCTCCTGCATGATAGTAGCCGTTTGCGGTTCCAGAGTACACTACCCATGCCACGTTACCTGCGGCACCACCGCCGCCACCGCCGCCACCGCAGCCACCGGTGCCGATGTTGCTGGCAGCACCGCCGAAGCCGCCGCCACCGCCGCCACCGCCACCTGAAGCCATATATACATTCGAACCAGGGTGCTGGGAAGCGGTGAGACCCCTATTGCCACCGGTGCCGTTTGAGCCTGCAGCGCCACCCTTGACATTCAGTGTGGGGGCCAAAGCCTGGTAAACATAGAGCGTGCCCATGGCGCCAGCGGTACTACCGGCACTACCGGCACTGCCATCAACGCCATATTGTGTGGTCTCCTGTCCGTAAGACCCGTTGCGTTGACCGCCGGCTCCGCCATTGCCGCCGTTGGCGCCGCGTGTGCCGATGCCTGCGCCGGCACCGCCGCCGCCGTTGCCGCCCGAGCCGCCCGAGCCGCCGAGGATGGACTCATCATAGGTACACTCTGCGTCACCGCCGTCACCGCCGTTGCCGCCGTTGGCAGCCTTGCCGCCCGTGGCATTCACCGTGCCGCCACCGATGAGGTAGAGCGTGTTGCCCTCGGTCAGTTCGATGCCGGCACCGCCACCCGTCAGTCCGCTGGCATTGGCGCCTGTGCAGGTCAGCATCATGCCCTCAGGCACGTAGAGATACACCGTGCCCAGGATGGTCAGTCCGCTGCCGCCCGCTGCAGTGTTGGTGAAACTGAGGTCGCCCGTGGCGTAATAGTACGTCGTGGTGTTAGCACTGCCGAGCGTCTTGCCCGTCGTGGAGCCAGCATCCAGTGCCGTCCAGTTGGTCTCGGTAGTCTGCGTCTGCTTATACACCGTAGCCCATTCGTCTTGTGCCCACGTCCCCTGCACGATGGCGCAGAGCAGCACGAGCATCGAAAGTAGTTTCTTTTTCATTTTGTTTTTATACTTTAATTTTATTGTGAATTAAAACTGTTTGTTGCATTTCATGCGACTATAGAGTCAACCAGCAAGTGCTGGTTTGTTGCAAAGTTAGGCAAAAAGTTTGAAAAAGACCTCATTTGGGGTAAGGAAATTTAGTTTTTCCCTTGTTCTTCTGTTCTTCTGTTGTTCTTCTGTTGTTCTCATTTATCTATCTACACTGAAATTCTCATACCTTTTTCTCACAAGACAAAAATAGTGAAAAAGCGATTTTGTCCTATCGGGCACTGTTTTTTAACGCCTCATACGTGCGATATTTCAAAATTATTTCCTCCTGACACGTCGTTAGAACATAATCCACTTGACAAGTTTTCCCTGTGCATCAAAATAGAAGTCTGCGTATTTCTCATCATTGCGCAATGCATACTTATAGTCGGTACGCGAAGGGTTATAACGCTTTACGTTGCGAAACCACAACAGCGAGTAAACCTTCATGTTCCCGCTGTCAGCAGTGTATTTGAACTGGCTACCTCCGAGGTCACTAAAGGCAGACTCCACTTCTGCAGGAGTCATGCCACGCCTCAGGTTGCTGACAGTTCTCTCTGCGTCACCTGCCCTGATAATGAGAATCCACTTACCATTGTTCTTTACCAGTCCGCCACAGACTGTTCGACCACGCATAACGACAAAACTTCCTGTTCCTCCTTCGTATGATGGAACTAAATGGACGTCACTTCCTGACCAAGAGTAAGTTTCTTTGGTACGTTCGGTTCCTTCTAAAATATCCATATCAATCAGGATGGTGTTTCCTGCGGCACCAAAACTGATTACTTCCAACACTGCCTTTCCTGAAGATTTTGGCGGGGTGATAGGTATTAGATTATAGTCACCAAGCTGTATACCTCCAAGCGACTTCGTCAACTTGTAGTTACGGTCTAAATAACCTTTTCCTGCCAACTTTATAGCAGCATCCAAATCAGCATCTCTCCCTGATGCTTGCTTTCGCTGTGCAGACGCTGTCTGCATTGTGAACATTATGACCAGTGTAAAAAGTATTGTAATGATATTATTCTGTTTCATGATAAATTGTTTTTTATAAATTATTTGTGGAATTACATAAAGTATTATTTATTCGTTTGACGGCGGCTTTTTAAGGAGAGAATTGCGTAACTGAATTGACGTTCTTGCTTGTTTGTGCACCGACGGGTATTGACACCATCATCGCAAATGCAAATAAAAAAAGATCTTTTTCATAAATCAATAGTTTTAGGTTTTAAACATTACACTATTAGCACCATTCCAAGCTTGAAAGAAAATAACTATGAGAATTCATTAATAAGTGTTGCGGCATGTCCTCCGGATATGCCGCAACTTACTAACTAATTAACTTACAAAATTATAGAAAAACAGGAAGGGTTAGTGGTAAGTGATGACATTGGTGACTTTGCCATTGCTGACCCACACAGTGTAGATGTGCTTAGGTTGCCACATATTACCACCATACAGGTAATATATCTTGTAGTATCTTGTCTCTTCCTTCAGTTCAGGGTTGTATCGTAATATAAGTTCTTCAGGCATACCGACAATCACTTGGTCTTTCAAGTATGCATCATAGTTCGCTTTACCATACTTCCTATAGCCTTCGTTTAGTTCGGCCTGAATCTTCTTCATGTTATCCTCTGCTTGTTTCTTTTCTTTCTCATAGACATTGGAAACGATTCTTCCGTTCTTGAAAACACCATAATTGTTGCCTGAAGCAAATACTTCGAATTCTATTTCCGCTCCATTGTTGGCAAGATATGGATAAAGCTCATCCTTAATCTTTTTCTCAACAGTTTTAGAAGGTGTTTCGTGGTAGACACCATCAATGTCTATTGCTTTCAAATCAGAATTACTCAAGACAAAGTTATCTCTTTTCCATAAATCAAACAGGTTTTTCTTGCTCAAGGGAATACTGAAGTCGGAAAGTGTCGCCATCGGTGGATTACAAT
Organism: Prevotellaceae bacterium UBA3627; assembly: GCA_002373375.1. Lineage (GTDB taxonomy): Bacteria > Bacteroidota > Bacteroidia > Bacteroidales > Bacteroidaceae > Prevotella. Next base: position 18,295 of record DFLE01000033.1, on the reverse strand, counting down.
CCCTTTCAGTCTGGTAACAATTGTAGCAATCCATACTAACTATCACGTCCTTACCATTGCTTAATTTCTTTGTCCACTTGACACTGCCTACGCTGTTCATAGAGAATTTATTACCATTCGGGTAATGTAAGGTAAAGTTATTAAAACTATAAATCATTTTTTTCGTATTATATTCCTCTTTACTAAAAAAAGAACATTCCCAAGTACGCCCTATATTATCATGGAAAACACTAGTCCTCTTTTCTTTTTTTTCTTCTTCTTTATTTTTCCTTATTAAATACCATTCTGTGCGTTCAGCTCTTTGTTTTGATTTTTTCCAAATGTCATATTTCTCTAATCTAAAATCATAAGTGTTACACGCCCACATACCAGAAGGAACATTGAAGATGCTGCTATCATATTTAAAAGTATTCATTTTATTTACTATTTCTTCTGAAACATTCAATATGGGTTCTTTGTAACTGGGGAGCATAAAGAACTCGGGAGATGCCAAGAAATCTTGCGGCAACTTGATTTTTATGGTTTCGAAATAACTTGTATAATCCACATACTCTTTCTCAGCTGGTATTTCTCTATCCGCACACTTTATTCTCAATTCTCCTCCAGCTTTCAGCGTGATGTTGTTGGATTCATCATACGTGACTATACCCTCAAACACACAATCATGTGAATTCTCTGTATTGGGATCTATTCTCACAAATGCATCTGTCACGGTACGGTCGGCAAAAGTACCTATTATCTGCACATCGAATATTCTTAAACATCCATAGCCTTCAGGGATATTTTGCTTGTTTACCTTGCCATTGTAGGCATGGCCTAGGTATTCAATCTTCTTTGCCGATGCTTCCTGTGGCAAAGCCATTACTGCGACGAACATTGCCGCCATCAGTAGTCTCCAATAAGTTTTTTTAATCATAGATTATCATTTTTTGAAATAAAACGTACTTGATTTATTATGTTATCTTCATTTGGTGCTGAGATAGTTCTTATACTCATCACCTGTGAATTCACCAAAGTTGTTTAGTTTGTTAATGTCATCGAAGGCTCTCATAATGACGGTGACCTTATGCGAGGCTATATTTCTGCAATACTCACCATTAAAGGAAGCTATGAAATTATCCGTTTCGCCTGAGCGGATATCATAACCATCACAAACTTCTGTCTTCATCACATTGCCATTGAAATCCAAAACAGCAATCTCTATCGAATAGTCTTTATGACCATAATTGTATGAACTTTCGTTCCGGATATCAACATTGACATGGTAGTCAGTATCGTAAATATGCTCACCAACGGCAGCAGCAACCACAAGATTACCCTGCATTGCCTTGGGATTCTGGGCAATCAGATAGTTAAGGAAATTGTCATCGTAAACTATTGGCTTAATCGTCATGTCTGACATGCCGTTCTTAATGGCTCCCGAACTCTGGAATACATTCATCCACACTTCGTCCCAATCAACAAGGTTGTGACTATCGGTAATAACGAAGGTGTCATCAGTCTGTTTCTCAACATCCATTGTCGTACCGTCTGTCAAAGTAACCAAATAGGTGCTGTCAGCCTCGTTAAAGGATACTTGAGCATCTTTTGCGTCAATGATTCGCAGGCCCAGGCCCGCAGCGTCGGGATAAAGCTCTGATATCTTTTCTTGAGCATCAGTCTTTTGCGCTTCTGAGAACTCCTTAACCAGTTTTTCCACTTTGCTCATGTCTGACTGACACGAAACAAGAGCGACAGTCATTAAGCCGAATAAAAGTAATTTTTTCATTTTGATTAGTTTTTAGGTTTAATTATAGTTGCAAATATAGGGTGTTTCCGCAAAAGGCGCGCAGCCCATTTCAGCCCATTTTGGTGCGTGTTTTAAGCGTTACACTATTAGCACCATTCCAAGCTACCACAAATGCCGCCTGTTCTGGCGAAAGCTGCTTATTATCGACATTGTTTTCAAGCAGAGCCGTAATCTCCGTCTGTATTTCGCCGGCAAGATTCTGCTTGGCAAGTGCCAGTGCCTGCATTTTGGCTGCATCGTAATTTTCGCCTACAGACATAGCCTCGCCCATTATCCATTTGGGAAACATATCGTCATCTATCTCATACTTCATGGTATAAACACGGTCAAGTTGTTTCTCTATAGGTAATGCTCCTGGTGCTATCTGCCAACCATCTTTCTTCAATTTCTTGGCTTCCTTCCGCGCGTCCTTAGAGGCTTTCTCCTTGAGTTCACTTTTTGCTATTTTCTGAAGTTCCTTGCGTTCTTTCAGTTGTTCCTTAGTAATTTGTGCATAGGTGGCAGTTGCGCCTGCCAATAGGCAGACAACAATAATTGTCATAATCTTTTTCATGGTTCACTCTAAATTTAGTTGCCTCCTGACTCCCAAATTCAGCGGTTAATATTAGGTTTGTTAATGGAAACAAAAAAGGCATGGGAGTTTCTACTTTCTGCTTATCCCTACCTTCAGGCCTTCGCATTGCCCTAACCCAAGGATAAGCAACGCAGTCAGCCCACGCCAAGTGATATTATAAAACACCTACATAGCATTACATATAACAATGGTAATGGCTACGCAAGGATATAATACACTCACGCAGGCGTTTCCCGTTGCGCTCGTCCTCTGTGAGTTAGTTCAAAGTTGCGAAGTTTGAAGATACAGATGACAGCGTCATGTAAACGCCTTTTCCAATATGTCTTGACCCGCCACCCTTTTACGGACTGACTGGTCTTCTAAATACAAAACTATTAAAAAGATTTTATTCCTGCAACTTTTTTTAAGAAAAAAGATTACACTCATAGAACTATCTACACTGAAAATTTCATTCCTTTGTATCACTGCCCACCAAAAGGGCAAAAAACGATTTTGTCCTATCGGGCACTGTTTTTTAACGCCTCATACGTGCGATATTTCAAAATTATTTCCTGCTGGCCGCGTACAGGGAAATCTACAGAGGGTTGTAACTATCTGATAATCAGTAGTAGGTTCTAAAAAAGCATAAAAAAACGATAGTTTTTACCCTCTAAAAGCTATGCTTTCATGGTGTAAAAGCTATCGAATGACGATGAGAAAGCTATGCTTTTACATCGTAAAGTGATAGCTTTCACGAAAAAAAGGGTGCGAAAAGTTGTTTTTTCGTACCCTTTTTCCGTTTTTCGCCCCTCTTTCTCTCCTAGATTGCGTTTTTCAGTCAACATGATTTTAATCAAGCAATGACAAAAATGTCCTATTATATGTAGTCCGGATTAGTATCTTTATAGATATGTGGCACACCACTCCGTTAAAAAGAAATCAGAGATACGGTATGAGCCTTCATTTACTGATACTATATTCTTATCTATCAATCCCCTTAAAGCAGACTGCACTGAACTTGCTGAAGGAAGCTTATATTTCTTAATAAAATCAGAAGATGTAATACCTTTAATCCATTTACGTGATTTAACATACTCCTTTGCCATCGCAAGCAACAGCATTTTCTGTTTAGTAGCCAACAGCGTCAGCGTTTCACGGTAATAATCCTCTTGCGAAACAATTATGTTGGCATGTGCGGTAGATATCATCTGCATATCACACTCCTCTCCTACAGCCGTAAGCGCAAACAGCTCATTCATCATCATCTGCATGTACCATGTATAACCCTCATACTTGTCGTATACGTAATCAACAACGTCAGATTGTATTCTCTTGTCATACTTACTAAACATATCACATACAAAATCACGATACACTTCCTTGGGGATAGGTTTAAGGCTTATCCCTATTGCACTCTGATAAAATGGTTTTGCTTGAGAGTGAAACATCTGAGATATCATGTGTCGACTGCTACCTGTATAGATAAATGTAACATTCTTGCAGTGCTGTATCTTAGTACGCAATAGTGCCTCCACATTTTTCTCGTCATAATATGTTATTTGCTGGAATTCATCTATCGCCACTATACAATGACGGTCTGCACACTCAAGATAATCAAAGATTTCATCAAGTGTGGTTTCCGCAGACTGTATATCTCCTAAGCCTAACTCTAAGGTAAAATCACCTGTCATACTGTCCATCTTCACTCCTGGACGCAGCGAACTTACCATCTGTAGGAAACTCTCTCCCCACTTTGTCTTTACAGGTTTTAATTTCTTAAATATCTCTTTGCCCATCAAGGCAACAAATTCAGAGAGAGAAGTCGTTGCATATATATCTACAAAAAAAGTATAATACTCTTTCTTTATATATGACTGTGCAAAGAAGTGTTCTATCAGTCCTGTCTTTCCAAGACGACGTGGAGATATCAACGTAACATGCCTGCCATTGTCAACATGCTTCTGTAATAGAGCTACCTCTTCTTTTCTGTCACAGAAATAGTCTTCTCCCTCGTAATATCCTGTAACAAAAGGATTTCTTAATCTTATTGCACTCATAATTATTATACTTATAATTATTATACATATAATAAAACTGTTGCAAATTTACGGATTTTCTTTTAATCCTGCAAATTTGCAACAGTCTTTCTGTGTGGTACATACTCAAAAGCACTTATGAGTATGACTATAATAATGGTTTGTATAGGATTCTATAAGTCTATATGCTCCACTTTGATGTCCTCATGTAGAAATACGTTGGCGCATTCCTTGAACCTCTCTGGCGACTCTGTGGTATAGTAACTTACCGTGCCGTGCTTGGAGCAGTGAGCGTCAATCTCTGGATGACGGCGCAGATAGTCAACGAGGGACGTTGCCACATACTCGCCTTGCGGCACAATGTTAACACCTGCAGGGACGGCCTTTCTCAGTGCTTTCATCAATAACGGATAGTGCGTGCAGCCGAGTATGATGGTGTCAATGAGAGGGTCGCACTCAAGCAACTGGTTGACGCGCTTCCTCACGAAATACTCCGCTCCCTCACTCTCTGCCTCGCCTGCCTCTACTATGGCTGCCCACAGGGGACAGGCTTGTCCCGTCACAACGATGTCGGGATGGAGCTTGGCTATCTCCAAATCATAGCTGTGCGAGCGTATGGTTCCCTCGGTGGCCACCACGCCCACATGGCGGCTGTGGGTAAGCGAGCCTATCACCTCGACGGTAGGACGTATTACGCCCAGCACCCTCCTGTCGGGCGCGATAACCGGCAGGTCACGCTGCTGGATGGTGCGCAGAGCCTTGGCGGAGGCTGTGTTACATCCGAGAATGACGAGGTGGCACCCCATATCAAAGAGTTTCACCACCGCCTGACGGGTGAACTCATATACCACATCGAAACTGCGTGAGCCGTAGGGTGCGCGGGCATTGTCGCCAAGGTACGTGAAGTCATACTGCGGCAGATACCTGCGCAGCTCACGGAGGATGGTCAGTCCGCCATAGCCTGAGTCAAAGACACCGATAGACATTTTTATCTGATGTATGACTTTATCTTTGCAGTAACATCCTCTGCGCTGTTACTGTCAATATAAGGACAAGCCTCACTGTCGGTATTGACAATAAGGAGGAAGGCTCCGGAATAGCCTACGCTCTGTATGGCCTTGTTGAGTTTCTGTTTCACAGGAGCGAGGGCATCCTGCTCTGCCTGCTTCAGCAGGCGCATTGACTCGTTGCGGAACTGGGTGTTCCTGTCGAGCAATGACTGGAGGTCTGCCTGGCGCTTCTGCTTGATAGGCTCATCAAGCATACTCTGCTGGTCAAGGAAGAGCTCATACTTCTCGTTGAACTCATCGCTGGCGGCCTTCAGCTCCTCGTCATACTGCTTTCTCAGTGTCTCCACGCCAAGCATGGCGGTGACATAGTCTGGCATATCCTCCAATATGGCCTTATAGGAGAAATAACCAATTTTCGCCTGCTGTGCCACAGCAGTGACACAACAAGCGAAAACCATAAATATTGCAATTGTCAGTTTTCTCATAAATGATTTTTAAGAAAAGTCCAATAAACCTGTCTTACTTCGCCTTGTTAAGCTCAGCCTTCACGTCAGCTGTAACGTCCTTGACATCAGCACCTACATAGAGGAATGAGCCTGCCTGAGCGATATAGGTGTACTGTCCAGCCTTGCCCACAGCCTCAATGGCAGCGACAACCCTCTTCTGTATAGGCTCAAGGAGCTCCTGCTGCTTCTTCTGCATCTCCTGCTGGTTCTGCTGATAAGCCTCCTGCAGCTTCTGATAAAGAGCCTGCAGGTCAGACTCAGTCTGCTGCTGCTGTGTAGCGCTCATGGTAGCCTTTGTCTTCTCGTACTCCTCAGACTTCTTCTGTATCTCTTCCTGCATCTGCTTGAGCTCGTTGTCATACTGCTGTGCCTGAGCCTGCAGCTCACCGTTAGCCTTTGTCACCTCTGGCAGACTCTGCATGATAGCCTGAACGTCAACCTGTCCGAATTTCTGTGCATTGGCACCGATAGTCATTGTTAATGCAGCAATGGCTGCGATGATAGTCTTTTTCATTTGTTCTTTTTATACTGTTTGATTATTTATTAAATTCTTACACACTATCCCCCTCTTTACTCCTTACTCTTTATTCCTTATTCTTTAATCCTTATTCTTTACTCCTTACTCCTTTCCCCTCACAATCAATATCCCAACTTAGAGAGTACCTCATTGGATATATCAATCTTTGGTGAGGCAAAGATGATACCGTTGTCACTGGCACGGTCAAGTACGAGCTGATAGCCGCGAAGCTCTGAAACCTCCTTGACAGCATTGTATATCTCATCCTGTATAGGCGACATGAGGCTCTCACGCTTCTTGAACAACTCACCCTCAGGACCGAAGTACTTCTTCTTCAAGTCTGCCGCCTCTTTCTCTTTCTGCATTATGGCATCCTGCTTTGCCTGCTTCTGCTCCTGAGAGAGGAAAACCACCTCGTTCTGATAGTTCTTATACATGGTTGAAGCCTCTGTACCGAGTGCCTCCACCTCTGCCTGCCAGCGCTTGCTAACCTGCGCCAACTGCTCATTGGCACGTTCGTATGCCGGAATATTCTTAAGTATATACTCCATATCAATAAGCGCGTACTTCTGCGCATTAGCTGCGACTGCGGTCACTGCCATGATGGCTATTACAAGTAACTTCTTCATATCTTTCTCTTTTTTTAAGTTTGACACAGCAAAGATATTCTTTTTATATAAATGCCGCTAATATGTTTTCCCTAATCACGAACGGATTTTCCCTAAACCGTACATTCACGTCCAAAGCGTTGCCATAGGATTGCTTAGAACTCCTGTCCGAGGATGAAGTGGAAATTGCTGCCGCCCTTGGTCTTACTGAAGGCTGGCTTGTCAAAGCCGTATGCCCAGTCAAGTCCCATCAGTCCCACCATTGGCAGGTAGATACGTACACCCAGACCTGCGGAGCGCTTCATATCAAACGGATTGAATTTCTTTATGTCGTTCCATGCGTTACCAGCCTCTATGAAGCCCAGTCCGTAGATGGTGGTATTACCGAGCATGAAAGGATAGCGCAACTCCAGAGCGAAACGGTCGTAGGCATAACCCTCGTATCCACTTGGAGTGAGTGAGCCGTTCTCATAACCACGCAGTCCGATGGTCTCCTCCGCATAACTGCTTGAGTAACCCGACATACCGTCACCACCCATATAGAAGGTCTCAAACGGAGACTTCTTATCACTGTTAAAGTGTCCGAGTATTCCGGCTTCCACTCTCGTCATAAGCACGAGACACTTCGCACCGTTTGTAAGAGCTGTATATGTCTTTGACTTGAACTTCCATTTGTGATACTCAATCCAACGGTACTTCTCCTGCTGCTCGTCACTATAGGTAACCGACACAGGGTCAAGAGCAAGCTTAGAGTAGTCCTTGCCGTCAAATGCAGACCATGGCGGAGTAATTGACAGTGAAACCTCAAACTCTGAACCTGTACGAGGGAAAAGAGGATTATCCACCGACGTACGCGACAACGAGATATTGAAGCTCAGGTTATTACAGTTACCGGTACTGATAAGGAAGTATCTCCAGTTTCTCAGCATATAGCGTGTATATGCAAGACTGAGTGACAACTGGAAGTAATCATCAGGCCAGCGTAAGCGCTTACCCCATCCTACGGAACCTCCGAGGAGACGCACATACTGGTCAGGGTCATAATAACTCTCTATATTATTATATGGTGTTGAGTTATATCCACTCTGCCAACTGTAATAGTTGTTAATCCAGCTTGAGTTATAGTAGTTAGAGTTTACATCAGTCTGCTTAGAGTAGAACACTCCCACGCTGAACTGTATAGGACGCTTACCACCAAACCAGCCTGTAGAATATGACATGTTGTACGCCTGATAATATGTACCGTTGGTCTGCGCGCTCAGTCCTAACTGCTCACCGTCACCGATAGGCATGATGCCACGGTGCTCCTTGTTACGGTTAAAGAGATTAGCCATAGAGAAGTTATTGAGCTTCAGGCCTATCTTGCCTATCACACCTGTCTGTCCCCATCCGAGTGAGAACTCTACCTGGTCGTTAGACTTCTGCTCCAAGTCCCAGTTTATGTCAACCGTACCGTCCTCTCCGTTAGGCTTAATTTCTGGCTGTACCTTCTCTTGGTCAAAGTGTCCCATCTGGGCTATCTCACGGGCAGAACGCATCAACGCATCCTTAGAGAACAAGTCGCCCGGCTTGGTACGCAACTCACGTCTTACCACTTTCTCATACAACCTGTCATTACCGCTTATCCTCACATGTGAGATATGAGCCTGTGGTCCCTCTTGTATGCGCATCTCAAGGTCGATGCTGTCACCCACCACATTTACCTCTATAGGGTCAAGCTGATAGAAAAGATATCCGTGGTTCCAATAAGCGTTGCCCACAGCGTCATCATCCTCGCTAAGACGTTTCTTCAACAATGTCTGGTTATACACGTCACCCTTCTTCATGCCGAGCATATTTGCCAAGACATCTGTCTTATATACTGTGTTACCAGCCCATGATATGTTACGCAAATAGTATTTCTGTCCCTCACTGATATGGAAGAATACATCCACATGCTTGTCATCAACAGAGCTTACGCTGTCCTCTACCAATACTGCGTCACGATAGCCGTGCTCGTTATACCACTCTATGAGGTTCTTCTTATCCTCCTCATATTTCTCAGGAGTGAACTTCTTGCTCTTAAGGAACGAGCGGAGTTTTCCCGTCTCATGCAGTTTCTTCAGCGCTCCTTTCCTTATCAGACCGCCCTTCAGACTGGACTCTGTCATCTCGTCATTACCCACGATGGTAATGTTACGCACCTTGGTTTTCTCTTTCTTGTCTACCTCAATATCAAGTATGACATAGTTCTTCTGAGATACATCGTCGCGCTGCTGGATATTTATCTCTGCATTCTTGAAGCCCTTGTCCTCAAAGTATCTTTGAGCCAGGGTCTTCGCTCTTGATAACATGTTAGGGGTTATCTGCGAGCCTTTCAGCAGTCCTAACTTCTGTTCCAGGTCCTCACGCTCTGACTTCTTTTTCAGTCCGTAATAGTTTATCTCGCTGACACGCGGACGCATCTTCAGATATATATGCAGGAAGACAGAGTCTCCTACGATGGAGTCTGCCGCAATCTTCACGTCAGAGAACAGACCATGCTTCCAATAGCGCTTAACGGCATCGGTTATCTCGTTACCCGGCACTGCTATACGCTGACCTATCGTCAGGCCTGAGATACTCGTAAGCATATACTCCTCATAACCTTCCACACCGCTGACTCTAAGCGCTCCTACGACGCATGTCCTTACCTGAGAAGCGTACGCGACATCCGGATTAATGATCTTCTCTTGAGCCTTACCGGTGTTCACACACAGCATACACTGCATTATGAGCATCGCCACAAAGGCTGTCAATCTGTTATCAAGTATGTGTTTTATTATCGTTGCCATCTTGGGTAGGTTAACTCTTCCTACTATTGTTTGTTGTCTGCTTTTACTTATTATATACGTTTTTCTTTCTCTTCTTGCTCTATCTGCGCCTCTGTCTTACCGTAGCGACGTTGTTTGGACTGGAAGTTCTCTATCGCCTTGTGTAACTGTTCCTCATCAAAGTCGGGCCAATATACACCTGTGAAGTATAACTCCGAGTATGCTATCTGCCACAACAGGTAATTAGATATGCGCTGCTCGCCACCGGTACGTATCAGCAGGTCAGGGTCTGGTTGGAACGAAGAGTCCAGATGCTCTGTTATAGTCTGCTCGCAGACTGCGTCAGCATCCAGTTTTCCTTCCCTCACCTCTTTGGCTATCTTACGCACTGCGTCGGTCAGCTCCCAACGTGAAGAGTAGCTGAGGGCTATCGTCACCGTCATACGCTCGTATCCTGACGTATGGTCTTCCAGCCACTCCATCTTCTCAAGCACATCCTTAGGCAAGCGGCTCCTGTCGCCTATCATGCGCATACGCACCTGGTTCTTGTCAAACAACTCCTCTGTCAGACTGGTAAGCACCAATGTCATCAGGGCTGCCACTTCCTCCTGCGGCCTGTTCCAGTTCTCCGTAGAGAAGGCATACAGGGTAAGATACTTCACCCCGAGGCGAGTACACTCTGCCGTTATCTTCTTCACGGTCTCCACGCCTGCTACATGGCCCTCGGTTCTCACCTTGCCACGCTCCATAGCCCAGCGGCCGTTACCATCCATGATAATGGCTATATGTTGTGGTATTCTATTCTTATCTATCATTTCAGTCTGTTTGTAAAAACATTTATCTGTCCTTCATGCACGTAGGACACTTAGCAGAGAAACTGTAAGTCAGCGTGAACATCAGCACTGAGTAACAGTCTGTATTCTTGAATAATCCGTTGCTCTTTACGTAATACGGATCTTTCACTCCATCCAACTGGTCTGAGAGGGAGAAGTGCATCATCCACTGCAGGGCGAAGTTCATTCTGTCGCCATATCTGTATTTCACTCCTATTCCCAAGGGAATGTTTGCCGTGACCAGGCTCTCACTTGAGGTCATCCTCTCTGAAGTGGCATAGTCAACAGTCCTTTCCTGACACTTCACTCCGGTCAGTCCTATACCCAGCGCCACGAACGGTGCCCAGCGCACTGCCCCGCGGTAATCTTTTCCTGTACCATAAGGCCAGAAGTTATATTCATACCTCACAGACAAATCTACTATGCTGCTATTATATTTATAGCCTTCGTCATAAAACGGATGATAGTATGTCTGTGACTTGTCATACTCTCCCTTTATCTTTGAGTACATTCCCGTAACAGAGACGGCAGAGTGTGGATTTACCACCATCTTAAATACTGCGGCACCTGCTGCTGAGAGATTACCAAACAAGCGACTGTTAAAATCACCGTAATAGGTAGTGGCACCCAAACCTGCACCTATCTCATAACGATATTCCACATCGTCCTGGGCTCTTACCTGGCACACACTTATATAACACAGCATCAAGGATGCGATGCACACCATGTATGTATGAAGTCTGTCAGCGTGCCTCATACCTGCCACTTATCTGAATAACGTCTGGGGAGTTTCCCAAGTCTCGCTGTTCTTGCGTCCACGCCACAGCTGTCCTGCAGTCTCAGCGTCACCGTCACTTACCACGTACATATAACCGTCACCGTCAACCTCCATGGCCGCTACGTTAGTAGCATCAAAGCCCTCCGGCAGATGCATACCTGACACCTGGTGCCACGTTGCGCCATGGTCTGGAGAGTAATACATCTTTGAATAAGGAACAGCGGTCTCATCATTGCCTATAGCCACTATGCCGTCAGCATAATACACTGCTGACAGTCCACGCATATATGGCAGAGTATAATCGTGGTTCTCCCATGATATATTGGTATAGAACCAGCCCTGAGACTTCTCCTTATCTACTATCTTGTTCCATACAACGGCATTCTCAGGAGTGTCATCAGAATCTCCTATGCGCTTATTACCAACCATTGTAACGTTGACAACATTATTGTCTGCCACCGTAGGCACAGCTACGAAGCTGATGTCGCTGTAAGGCAGTTTGTCTGTATTATCATAATACAGGCTTGACTCCATCTTGTCCTCAGCCCATGTCACGCCATTGTCATCTGAGAGCATTATTTTTCCCTCCTTTGACAACGCATACATCTCTTTCAAATCCTCTGCACTGCTTGTTTCGGCATTGCTGTATCCTCCAATAATCACAGCCAGGGAAGCGTCGGTAGTCACCTGCTCCCAATTGTCACCGTCCTCGGAGCGATAGAGCACACCGTCATCAAGCAGGTACAGTTTGTTATCATGCTTGGCTATGGTAGCCTCGGCTGTCAACTCTGACTGTCCTGCAGCACCACACTCTGTCCATGATGCATAGTCTGTAGACTTGAGCAGATGCATCTTTTCCCCGTCATATCCCATCAGGAACAGTCCGTTTGAGGTCTTCAGCAACTTCATAGTTTTCAGTGACGCCACAAGAGCAGACTTGTCTATTGCAATCTCTTTCCAAGTGAAAGAGTCCGCAAACTCTTTGTGCACCACTGTCTTCACTGTGTACTCACGACTGTTCTGACCGTCAGACGAGGTAACAAGCAACGTACGCTCCGTTGACAAATCCACAGAGTCAGTTGATGAGTAATAAGTATAACCGTCGTCATTCAGGTTCGCAAACCTTACGATACCTGCGTTCTTCGTGCCTATTGACACCAGCACCCTTGACACATTACTTCCAACAACCAACGAATCAAGGTTATAGATTGTATTATTACGCTGGTCTATATGCATAGGGACAGCCGAACCTGAATAAGTATAAGAATATGTGCTGTCTGTACCATCCGACGCTTTTGTCGTGCGATAACACTTAATCGTACCAAGCGTAAAGCTGGTTATAGCCACATCATCGTATGTGGTGACAGTCTCGTCACTACTGCTGATACAAGAAAACAACATACACTGCACAGCAAGTAATATGGCTCCTAATGATATTTTAGATGTCATTCTTATAATCGAAAATAAAGTACTTTATAATGTTTTATATTAAAAACGAATGCAAATTTAGTCATATTTTCCCAAAAACACGCATTTTTCTGTCTTTAATTATAATTATTATAGATTAGATATGCGTTTTTTAAGTTATGTTTGCATTTTCAATATGCTTTTTCTAATTTCGCGCCAACGTAATAATATGACAGTATATCATCGTATGAAACGCCGCGCGCGCCCATAACCGCTGCTCCTATCTGGCACAGGCCTACACCGTGTCCCCATCCTCGTCCGTTAAACACGAAGCGAGTTGGGAAACCGTCTGCGTCAGCATCTTGTTCATGCACGGTGAAGGCAGAACTGTACAGATGGGTGTCTGACAGAGTCTTACGTATCTCCAATTCCTTTCCTATGATGAGCGTCTTATATTCTCCTGTTATCTTCAACAACGAGATTCTTCCGCTAAGGCCTTTCTCCAGTGCTTCTATATGACGGACACGACCGATGTGTATGCCTTGCTTTCTCTCTATCAGCGCTGACAACTCTTGTTGCGTGTATGAGACAAACCAATCATAGAAGTCCTGCGTCTCTTGGTCATAGTCATTAAGCACCTCGGCCAGCACTGCTGTGTCGTGTGTGTTGCAATATGGGTCATGCACGCTCTTGAGATAAGGCTTGTTAATGTTCTCCCAGCAATACCGGTATTCCTCCGTGATGCCTCCGCAGCATTTTGCAAAACGTGTGTCGCATATCTCACCGTCGTATGTCAGTATCTGTCCATGCGTGGCTCTCACTGCCTCCAACACGTGTTTGTTGGCGCTGTTAGTGATACCCTGATAACGCTGGCAATGGTCATCTGCACATACGTCAAACAATTGGTGGTCCTCACGGTCATACCAACGTATTATGCGTATGGTATCACCTGTCTGTTCTCTTACCATCGCATCGCTCTCCTGTGATGGCTGCAGTTTTGTCTTGCCTCTGTTTTCTATCTGTGACAACAGCCATGAGCGGGATATCACTGCATGGGCTTTCAACAGTTCCAGACTTGACGTTGCAGACATCTCACTGGATATGACACTCTCCAAGTATCTCTCCACCGGTAAGGTGTTGATTACCTGTATCTTCTCATCGTCAACAATGAGTCTCAGCGTACCGAGAAATGTCTGTGTCTGCTTACGCTCCCAATGGAAATTGACGCCTATCACCACATCTTCCAGACTGAACGAACAGTCCTCAGTCTGCGGTACGAACAGTAGTTCTCCATACTCCTTGCCCATCCATGATATGCGGCCGTCAGCATAGCTCACAGTCTGTCTGCCACTGAACACTCCGTCGTTTGCCGTATATTCTCCGTTCAGCGTGAATGATATATTTGAGGCCCTAACTATGCCTACGTTGACATTTTGTTCTGTTGTCTTCATATCTGATTGATGTAACTTCTTACCTCTTCTTCTGAATAACTAACCTCTCTGAGTATTCCTGCCACAGTATTGTAGTCAAGCGTTTCAAAGTCATCCTCTCTCGGTGTTATTATTACGCCTCCCATATCAATGGCACCAGGGCTGACAAGCACACCGTCAGCATAGCAGTCGGGACGGTGTTTCTTTCTCGGGAACACCAGTATCACCTGTTCTTCGCTCTCCAGCCATGTTATAATGTTCATATCAAACATGTCTGCAAAGCGTACAAGCAATGCGCTGGCGCCCTGCGCCATCATCCCAGCGGAGCACGTCAAGGCTATAACTGGGCACACATAACTGCGCACCAAACCAATCCTACAGTCGCCCACTGTTTTCTTCCACTCCACATCGTCGCTCCACAGTCTCTGCACTGGCAACAGGCCTGATGTGCCAGCCTGCAGATGTGCATGGTCGGGGGCAGAGGCTCCGCAGTGCGGACCATTATAGAACACCATTAACGTAGGGTCTATGTACAGAACTTTCTGTATCTCATCTACCAACGCTGACACGTCTTGCGCCCGGTGTTCTTTCAACGGTATAGTGTAATGTCGCGGCAGTATAGGGAATGGGTTAATAAGCATCTCGCTGCGCCCAAGCTCTATTGTCATCTGCTCCACGGGCCTATTGGCTGCACATAGAAAACAAGGACGTTTGGCAAGACTCTGCTTGTCTATCTTCGCTCCCGTTGACACCATACGCGCCGGATTAAACTGCAAGCGAAGTTCCTTCAGTCCACGCGTCCTTATGTTTGCCAGGTCATCATAACGCTGGCGAGCATCCGGCCACTGTTGCAGTTGCTTTTCAAAGAATTCCGTCAGTTTATTGTCACTCATTGATTATTCATCTTTTTACGTGCCAACAGCTCTATTGTCCTCAGTTTATCCTTATAGCTGTTGTTCTTGTTTAGTTTGTCTATGCTGAGGTCAGCATCACTGTTACCTCCCCATCGTCTGCACAGATACAACTCGTCATATATACGACCAATCCTATATGTACGGCTGAACCACAAGCCAAGGGCATAGTCCTCCCCATAGCTGGTATTCGGGAAACCCACCTCTCTCAACAGCGGAGTAAAGAATGCGCGCGGAGCACCCAGTCCATTTATGCGCAAGGCATTGTTGGCTCCGTTATCATCCGTCCACTCACGGTGGTCTATTATTCCCGGCGGAAGGGTCTGCAGGTCAAAGTCACACATACGGTATGAACCTATCACCATACCTGTACGCTGCTCATGGAAGCAGTCAACAATGCGTTGCAGAGTGTCGGTGCCGGAATAGAGGTCATCAGAGTCTAACTGAACAGCGAACCTGCCGCAGGACTTACTGTAAACAGCCTCATTCCAACAACCGCCGATACCTAAGTCTGTACGCTCAGGTACAATCACCACCAGCCTTGGGTCTGATATCTCTCTCAATATCTTGCCAGTATTATCTGTAGAGTGATTGTCCACCACTATCACATTGTACTCAAAGGAGGCCTCTTGGCTCAAGGCACTTCTCACAGCATCGGCTATAGTCTTCTCCCTGTTAAACACTGGTATTATAACTGATGCCTCCACGGGGAAGTCTCCCAAAGTAAACTGAGGTTCCTTGTATTTCTTATTGTCAACGAGCGCACCTATTATCGTCAAGTGCTCCGTGACAGCCTGTTCCATTTCTATCTGCACCTCACGGTTACGAGGATTCACATAGTCAAACTGTTTCTCACCGCTCTTGCGCATATCCAACATCTCCGATGTATAGAGATATTCGTTGAGGTGGAATATCAGTCCCTTGCGCTGCATATACAACCTGAATGCGTATAACGCCGCATATTCATACTCACGTGTCTGGCTCTCAGTGTACTCACGCAACACATCTGTGCGCACCAACGTCACCGTACCGAAATCAAAGTCATCACGCAACGCTCCCTCCTGCAGATCTATCAATGGGTGAGCCTCCCTTATACCGTCTTTCACAACATAATGGTCTGCATAGACCATCAATGCGCCAGTGTCATCAGCCACCCGTTTCATGCGCGCCAATGCATCCGCACTCATGTCACAACTTGCCGCCTTCTGATACAGCAACGTATATTTTGTCTTTACGCCACTCGCTATCTCTCGTAGTGACACCGTAGAGCGCACATTGCTCTGCGGCTGTACTATAGTAATATCCTTACACATAATATTATCGTATTTTTACTATATTCTATTCTCTCATTGCTTTTCGCGTTGCATATCTCACAGGATAAAGCACTGACACAAAGCCTACAATCACAACCGTTACGAAGATAAGCGCCACATCCCAGTAATGCACACTCACCGGGTAAGCATCTACCACAAAGGAACCACTTGACTGTCCCAAAGAAACCACACCGAACTCTTGCTGTATCCAGCACACCAGCAGTCCCAGCAAAATGCCGCATGTAGCACCAATGATGCTTATCAGCCATCCCTCGTAAACGAATATCCTTTTTATAAGCGACGGACAAGCGCCGAGTGCCCTCAACGTTGCCATATCCTTCTGCTTGTCTATGATAAGCATAGAAAGCGAACCTATGATATTAAAGCATGCCACCACTAATATGAACGTGAGGAAGATGTATGCCATCAGTTTCTCTATCTTCATTATATTAAAGGTATCCTCCTGCTGCTCATATCGGTCAAGCACACGATACTTCTCACCTACTATCCTCTTTATTTCTTTCTTTGCCTCTTCCACGCTCACTCCGCTCTTCAGCTTAATCTCCAACTTCGATATCTCATTGTCATACTGAAACAGTGAACGTGCGAAATCTATACTTGTCAGGATATAGTTCTTATCATATTTCCCCTGCTCCACGGCGAAAACCACACCAGGAGACAGAAGCGAGTCCACCACGAAGCCATCCATAGGATTCATCAAATCGAGTTGTCCCTCACGATTGGGGGCATACACATACAGATAACCTTGAAAGCGTGCCGTCATATTCATCTGCTGCGCCAAGCGTATTCCCGGTATGCCATACTCTAAATCTGCTGCATGGAGACTATACGAACCATCACCATAGCATATATCTTTTATTCTGGTAAGGCGTTCAAAGTTATCATCCACGCCTTTGATATTAACCATGGCCTGATAATCTCCGTATATAGCGAGAGCCTGTTCCTCTACACACTCACTAACCACATCTATCATGTCAAGCGACCTGACTTTCTCCACCAACGGATCATCAGCACTGAAAGTCTTACCTACAGACGGTCTCAGTTCTATCTGCGGGTCAAACGAAGTAAAGAATGTAGCCACGAGGTCACTGAAGCCGTTAAACACACTCAGCACCACCACCATAGCGGTAGTGGCCACTGTAACTCCTATCATAGAGATAAGCGAGATGACATTTATTATATTTGTTCTTTTCTTAGAGAACAGATAACGTCGGGCTATAAAGAGAGAAGTCGGTATCATATCAATTCTTTACGCAATATTCCTTGCAAAGTTACGAAATAATGCTGAGGTGACAAAATATTTTCATAAATTCCGTCAATCCCCACAGGTGTCTAACATAATTCACCTATATTTATCCAGCAACCCTCACCCGTCCTGTTTGTCGTTGTATCATAGCAACCATCGTATCCCATAACCACCGCAAGCACTCTCCTCTTCCCCTTCAGATAGTCTTCCCGGCAGGCTCCCTCCCATCCTCCTCCACCTTGCCCCCAGCAAGGCACAAAAAAATCCCGGACAGACTTTTCAGTCTATCCGGGACTCTGATAAAAGAAGGCGGTGTCCTACTCTCCCGCATTGCATTGCAGTACCATCGGCGCAGGCGGGCTTAACTTCTCTGTTCGGAATGGGAAGAGGTGGAGCCCCGTCGCAATAGCCACCTGATATAAGGCTTGACATTACACGCACAAGAGACAGTAGAAACAACCTTCGCAGCCTCGCACTACAAAACCCAGCTGAATACAGTTGAAACTATGAGCTTCACTCTAGCGGACGAAGCGTTCGGGCAATTA
>DFLE01000053.1 GCA_002373375.1 Prevotellaceae bacterium UBA3627 | reverse complement strand
ATAGAATGCGGATTACACAGATTACACGAATTTTCCATGTCTTATTTCTGAGCCGACAGGCTCCTAAGATTTTCAAAAAAGATTTTCAATGGATTTCTGCCCGTAAGGGCATAAAAAGAAATAAAGTTTCATCTGTTTTATGTATTAAGCGAAAATAGGACATTTTTGACATTTCATGCTCAGAAAAAGGTTCGCGGAAAAACGCAAACCAGAGTGAGGAAATACCATAAAACGAAGAAGGAAGTACCCCGAAAAGGACTTTTTTCTTCGTTTTTTTGTGTAATATGATAGCTTTTGGCACGTAATAGCGACCTTTTTACGCTCTAAAAGGATAGCTTTCACAAGGTAAAAGGATAGCTTTCGCGAGGTAAAAGGATAGCTTTTACAATGTAATATGATAGCTTTTACAATGTAATATGATAGCTTTTACCGCAAGGGAAAAATGCTGCCACTGAGTGTCAGTAAGTTGCAACCGCGCCAAAATTGCCGAAAAACCGACCGACCGCAAAGTTTTTCAGGAAGTAGCCCTCTATAACGAGTTAAGAAAGGCACCGGGATAGGACAAAATCAATTACCAATGTTTTGCTTTGCCATTTTTTGCGAAGTTACGAAAAAACAGAGAAAAAGTTATTCTGCGAAAAAAGTTGTTTTTTTTTGCAGAACAATAATATTTAATTATCTTTGCATTAGGTCCTTACTAATTTGAGGTTTAGAATACATATTATGTTAAACCATTAAAAACTTGAAACCTATAATCCATAACCAATAAATATCAAGTATTATGAAAAGAATAGTTATTTGGATGTTGGCGTTAGTGATGGGAACACAGTACGCACAGGCACAGGGTGCAGGTCTCAGTCAAGGAGAGGCAGTAAAGACTCCTTCCTATACCCCTCAGACAAAGCGTAAGACGTGTTCGCAGTGTGGCATCACGATGGGCAACGTCACTTACCCTTGGCAGCATGAGAGTTGGTGTTCTCATTATAGGGCACAAGGTGGTGGCGGTTCTGTGCGTAAGTCAAGTGGTAGCAGTTCTACAGCATATACCGCTGCCAGTGCGGCAACTTCCGCCCTTGGCTCACTGCTTTCAGGGATGATTTCGAGCAGAAGCAAAAGCATCTCTCCTTCGCCTGTAAGGCAAAAGCAAGAAGCCGAGCAGAAAAAACTTAAAGAAAGCGTAAAAAGTGGTAGACACATGTTTATTCAATCTATGCTTACCGATGAGAAGTACTGGGAAGTGGGCGACTATGCCGTGGTGGAAGGAAAGTATAAATACGAAGGTCGTCAGGCGTATGGTATCATAAATAAGAAGACGGGAAACTATGTGCTCGACCCAAATAAAAAAGAATATAAGGAGGGGGACTATGGTATCCATCGTCGTTTGCACCTTGGAAAGAAGATTGTAGATGTAGAGGATAAACATTTCTTACTGGCTCAGATTCGTCTCTTGCCGCCGCCTGAAGGAGACCCCAGTGGGAAGCCTTTCGTCTTCGCGGACTATATGCAGGAGTATGAGGAAAAATACAAAAATTGGAAATCTGTGAGTTGCCATTGGTTCTTGATTACCGATGACGAGAAATTAGAGCCATTGGATCGTAATGGAACTTACGCGTACAATCTTGTAAAAAGAAGAGGGAAAGTAGGTGCCTACTATCTGATGAATTATGACCACCCCTACTACGATTCCATTTCGCAGAAGCCAGATTATACAAGAGAAGTCAGATCCACAGACCTATACTGCAAGGTGCGTATCCCTATACAGTATGACAGCATAGTATCCATTGGGGATGCTTCACGCGCTTACATAGGTAAGGAGTTCGACCTATATCTTCACGATAAATATCTTTCCGACAACACGCCTTATACTAAGGCAAATGACGCAATGAAGCTGTTTGATACACTGGAGAAGAGAGTTGTCGGAAACAATACAATGTATATTGCATCTACAAAAGGGAGATATGGACTTGTGAATCCAAAGGGAGAGGTCGTTCTGCCGCTCCTCTATAACAAGGAGACACAGTTGCCTATAGAATACTATAAGACAATCTCCTACACCATTTGGTACAAGCAGGAGGCAGCCAAGTATATCGACAAGAAGGGAGAGTATGAAAAGACTGACCACTTCGAGGCTCGCATGAAGGATGCGAAGCTGCAGGAGGAGTATCTGCGTGAGATAATGGACGATGCTCCACAACGCTATCTTGCCGAAAAGACAAAGGGAGGCGTGAAACTGACCATCGGGAAGTACGACGCCGATAATGAAGCATTCCCCATCAGTATTGGAGTAGCACCCTGGAACTTCATCTTCTTGCCCGTGCCTATCGCTGAGGCAGAGGCCTTCAAGGCTTCCTTCGACGACATTAAGGAAGAGGCTGTCAAGACAGCTCAGTTAGGCATCCGTTATGATGCACCATCCATAGAGGCTATCACCTTTACAACCAGCGATGGAAAGAGTTATAAATATGGAGAGTGAAAATTTTCAAATGAAAAGGCCGTAACAAAAAAGATAATACAGTTTAGAACACTTATTATGGTAAAACATCTAGAACCACAAGGGTACTTATTTTTCTCCTAACCTCAAAATAAAAAAGCAAAAAACAGTAAAACAAACGGCATCCCTACTCTATTGTTAGTAAGGATGCCGCTTTGTTATTTATGAAGAATTACTTTATCGGCTAAATCTATCAGTTCTTCTTGAGATTCATTCTAAATTAGTATGACCTCCATGAACCATCAGCTTTTCTATAAATTGTGATACGTTTGTTGCTTTTTATTTCCCCTATATCATCCAATAGAGTGTGCCCTTTCGAGTCCTTTTTCCCAGAATCCATGTAAAATTGAACGTTTACCTTAAATGTGCCATCATATACGAGTAAAAGCCCACGCCATATCATGACGTGAGCGTTAAAACTTTCACTCTTGGTGCTTACTCCATTTTGCCGAATTTCGATAAGCAAGAATATAAAGCTAACGCTTCTATTTCTATATGTCTTTAAGATTCAGTCTATCTCAGAGGCTCTACAGTGTTTTAGTTTGTTTATCTTATTTTATTGGTTGAAATATTGGCCACTTATATGGTTGTTCGTTATATGAGTTACAAGGTAAGCATTAGCTCGCTCTACAAATATAATGTACCAAGTAGTATTACTGTTTCTCTTATAGATTATGTATTTTGCATCATGACCATATTTGTCAAAATAACTCGGAGCATCCTTATGGGGAAGAGAGTCTATATGTTCTCTTATATACAAGATTAAACTTCTAACATAAGAGACAGCATAATCAGGAGTCCCCAGATATTGCTTATCTACCAATATCTTAGTTAGTTCGAATAAGTCTTCTTCTACCTCAGGAGCGAATAATACTGTATTCATATGAATAAGCTCTGAATTCTTGGTATCAAGCGATTGAGCAGTTCTTCTCCAGTTATTGCACGACTGATGTCACTACGTGAATCCATCACTATAGATATAGTTGCTGGTTCACTTGCCATCTGGCGTTCTTCTTCAAGTATGTCGTATTCCTTGTTGTTCATACATATAATAGTTTTCCTGCTTGCAAAATTAAGAAAAAGTTTTGTTTTCGCCAAATAAAAGAGGGAGAAAACTTTTTTCACACATTTCTCAGGAGAAAATCGTGGAAAGACCTTCACATTTAAAATTAAGCTGGGTTCTATAAATTACGGAAGGATAATCTTTGCAAAATCAGTAATATCCCCCTCGATGCTTGCTTTTTCAAGTGCAGCCATGTATGTAGCGCGTTCTTCAACAGCAATGATTCTCCAAGGGTAACCGGCGGTGACCAACATTACATTCATCAGGAATCGTGCGGTTCTTCCGTTTCCATCCATGTAAGGGTGGATGTAAACGAAGAAGAAGTGCCCTAAAATGGCTCTTAACATAGCATTATCCTCTTCTTTCATCAGTTCAACGAGTACAGGCATTGCGTCCCTGACAGCATCAGGAGAAAGTGGTGTATGCTTAGAACCACGAATGTAAACCTGTCCTGTTCTATATCCAATCAGGTCTGATGGTTTGATGAGACCTGCTACGATACAAGGCTGAAACATCTCAAAGTGCCAATTTTCAAAATCACGTCCGGCGATTTCTCCTGCATTGCCATTCTGAAATATTTTCTTGACACTTTCCTTAACTTGCAAGAAAGCTTGGTAATACCCTCGTGCAGCTAATGCGTTCTTACGTTCTGCATCAGTCTTATCATCCTTCGGATTCCATTCGCCAGAGCGTACTCGTTCTATAAGACCCTCTGTAACTCTGTAGCCCTCGATAGACAAGGAGTGGTAGGAGTCTCTAACATAGTTCTCGTCCATGTTACCAAGAATCTCCTCCAAAGACAATGTCGAATTTGCCGGTTTGGGATATAACGCAAGAATCTGTTCTTTCATCTTCTTCCACATCAGGCGTATGCGTATTGCATATGGAGAAATGATACGATCATTTGCAAATGTGCTTTCTAATTTATCCTCAAAAGGATCCTCTGGACGCATATTATGACCTATTCTTAACATATAGTCCAGGATTCTCTGTGACACTTCTTCGCGTCCCACATTGCGAAAAGCGCCAACCAGTCTTGAAGCCCTGGATGAGTTTCCTTCATCTGCAACTTCCCTTAGTATTTCATCAGCACTATCAACCATCAAGAGACATGTACGTGCATTTACTGCACTTTTCTTGAAGTACGTGGGAGTACAAAATGCCAAAGCTTCGGGTAGAGTGTACAATCTTAAACCATATCTTGGTTCAATATACATCTGTCTTGGCATCGAGGCTGTGATGTCCAACAATGAGTCACCATGTTTCAGTTGGATGATATTATTGCTGGCTTTCGTTGAACGCAGAATCAACTGATGCGGAGCAACTGTCTCTCCTGCATAGAAATCTAATGATTCCTCAGGTGTAAGACACCAGTCGTCACCAAACCTATTGTTAGCATAGGCTACAACAAAATGCCAATAAGAGGCATACCAGACTGTAGTATCCCCTTCCAGGTCAGGCATGGTGGGCATATACCATCCTTTGATGATCTGTTCAAGGTAGCCATTTTGTATCAGGCGTTTTGAATGAACCTCCCCCAAAGTTTTAAGGCCTTGGATAATACTGTTCTGGTGAGTGTCTTGATATTGCTTCAGAACACTCAAAGAATCTGCCAGTTTCTCTTGTATGCTTGCCATTCGTATTTATGCTTTGTGACACTATTAGTTTTTACAATATACATTGGTATTAGTTTATACCAATGTACTGTTATTAGTATTTACACATGCAAAGATATTAGTTTTTATCGAAAAAAAAAGAACTTTTCATTAATTACTTCACATTTTAACAGTGTTTTTTTGATTTATAGCTTATTTTTCCTCATTGCGGTTTTTAGGCTATATTACTCACGAGTTCTTGAAGGCGGCAGGAGTAATGCCCGTGAGGCGCTTGAAGTATTTGGAGAAGAAAGAAGGATTGGGAAAACCCATCTCGTCAGAAATCTGTGCCACCGGCTTGTCGGTGTGGCGCAGTTCCACCTTTATGCGCGTCACTATGGCGCGGTCTATCCACTCCTTTGCGGTGATGCCGCTTGCCTGCCTCACCACGGTACCCAGGTAACGCTCCGTGAGACACAGACGCTCGGCATAGTAGTCTATATGGTGGTGCTCGGTGCAGTGCTGGTTGGCAAGCTGTATAAAACGGTCGAAGATGGTCTGCTCACGCGAGCGTGAGGAGATAAGGATGTCCTTGTGCCTGCTAAACAGCTGGTCGTAGTGGTGCATCAGGGCTGCTGCAAGCGCCGTCACACAGTCACGGTTATAGTCTTTGTCATGGTGCACTACCTGCCAGATGGTGTCAATGATATGATATGCTATGCCGATGTCGCCGTCATCGACAGGCAACTGGAAGTCGCGCACCTGACCGTTGAAGGCAGAGGGCATCTGGCCATAGGCGAAAGGCATGTGGAAGCCAGAGAACAGTCCGATGCCGAAGATTTGCAGGTCGTCAGACAGTCTGATGGGATTGATGATAGTGCCGGGACCGAGATACACCAGTGTGCCGGCGGTGATGTGCCGCTCCTGCAAGTTGAAGTTGATGTGAGCCTCGCCGCTGACCACTATGCCGAAACGGTGGTCGTTGATGGAGAACGGCGGTTTGTGGCGCATCAGCAGTCGAAACACAGAGTGGTCGCCGTGAACTACGGCAAGCTCGTTATTGAAAAACACGTTCTTGCTTATCTGCGCCAGGTGCGGAGTAATGATGTCACGCATACGCGCCATGTCCATCAGTTTAGGCTGTTTGCTGTTCATATAAATGTCCTTTTTGTATGCAAAGATAATCTTTTTTGCTGAAAACAAGCTCTTTTGTTGAATAAATCGAACAAAAAGAGCATTTTTTCATTATAACAGATAACAGGCATTTGGAAAATACTCCGTAACTTTGTACCGGTGACAGACAGAAAGAGAATCATGAGAAAATTACTTTTTATATTTATAACGCTGCCGTTGGCAGTTTATGGGCAGACACTGCAGGAGTGTCAGCAGGCTGCAGAGCGCAACTACCCGTTGATACGGCAGTATGGTCTGATAGAGCAGACCACGCAGCTGACGGTGGAGAACATAGGCAAGGCATGGCTGCCGCAGGTGACTGCCACGGCGCAGGCTACCTACCAGAGTGACGTGACGGCGTGGCCGGAGCAGATGCAGGCGGTGTATCAGCAGCTGGGGCTTAATATGAAGGGACTGCGCATGGACCAGTACAGGGTGGGAATAGACGTAAGCCAGACTGTATATGACGGTGGAGCCATACGCAGTCAGAAGGATATTGCGCGGATGCAAGGTGAGGTGGAGCAGGCACAGACGGAGGTGACCATGTATCAGGTGCGCCGCAGGGTCAACGAGATGTATTTCGCCCTGCTGCTTGCCGACGAGCAGATAAGGCTCAATGCCGACCTTGAGAAGACACTTGCGGGAAGCGAGGAGAAGCTCTCTGCTATGTTCCACCGTGGCACAGCCTCAGAGAGTGACTACCTCAGCGTGAAGGCAGAGCGGCTGAAGGTGGTGCAGCAGGGTGAGGACCTGAAGGCGCAGAGAAAGTCGCTCGCCATGATGCTCAGCACCTTCTGCGGCATAGAGGTGAGAAACCCCTCAAAGCCTGCCGCTATAACCCGCACCACTACAAGCACGCTGACGAGCAGGCCGGAGCTGAAGGTCATAGAGGCACGGCTGCGGCTCGCCGATGTGCAGGAGGAGTCGCTCGATGCAGCGCTGAAGCCGCGCCTGGGAGTCTTTGCACAGGGATATTACGGTTATCCGGGCTATAACCTGTTTGAGGACATGATGCGCCACCGGTGGTCATGGAACGGTATGGTGGGGGCGCGGCTGTCGTGGAATATCGGTGCGCTCTACACCCGTAAGAACGACAAGGCGAAGATACAGCTGATGCGTGACATGGCAGAGAACAGCCGCGACGTGTTTATGTATAACAACACCCTTGAGCAGATACAGCAGAATGAGAACATAGACCGCTACCGCCGCATGATGCAGGCAGATGACGAGATAGTATCGCTGCGCACGTCGGTGAGGCAGGCTGCCGAGTCAAAGCTCTCTCACGGCATAATCGACGTGAACGACCTGCTGAAGGAGATTAACGCAGAGAACAGTGCACAGACTCAGCGCACCATACACGAGATACAGATGCTGAAGGAGATGTATGAGCTGAGCTTTACCATAAATCAGTAGTTAAGACATCAGTAGTTAAGTAATCAGAAGTTAAGACATCAGAAGTTAAGACATCAGTAGTTAAGACATTACCGATTGTTAGTTATGAGTTATGAATTATGAGTTATGAGTTGCAATGGTGAAACTGCTGCACACTTAACAATTATGCATTATGCATTATGAATTATGCATTAAGTATTGTCTTAACTCCTTAACTCCTTAATCCTTAACTCCAGACTCCTTAACTACTGACTACCCCAATAAAATGTTTAATCATTAATTATGCAATCTGAGATATGAATTATAAATTACTGTTTGGAATTGCCGCAGTATTGACAGCGTGTAATTCAGGAGATAAGGAATATGATGCCACCGGAACCTTTGAGGCTACGGAGACCACGGTAGCGGCGGAGCAGGCAGGCACGCTGCTGACGTTCTCGCTTGAGGAGGGCGATAACATTGAGGCAGGCACAGAGGTGGGACTCATTGACACCACCCAGCTATGGCTGAAGATAAGCCAGACGGAGGCGTCAAAGGCAGTGTATCAGAGTCAGAAGCCCGACCAAGAGAAGCAGATAGCGGCAACGCGTCAGCAGTTGGCCAAGGCGCGCACGGAGCAGCAGCGATACAAGGAGCTGGTGGCTGACGGTGCTGCGCCAAGCAAGATGCTTGACGATGCCAGCAACCAGGTACAGGTGTTGCAGCGGCAGCTCGACGCACAGGTGTCGGCACTGCAGACCAGCACCAATGCGCTGAGCAGACAGATGGATGCCGCCGATGTGCAGGTAAGGCAGCTGAGAGACCAACTGTGGAAATGTCATATCAAGTCGCCTGCCAGCGGCACTGTGCTTGAGAAGTACGTGGAGCGTGGCGAGTATGTCACGCCCGGCAAACCGCTCTTCAAGATTGGCGACGTAAGGCACATGTATCTGCGTGCGTACATAACGTCGGCGCAGCTGAAGAATGTCAAGACAGGTCAGAAGGTGAAGGTGTTTGCCGATTATGGCGGCGGACAGAAGAAGGAGTATGCCGGCACTGTCACCTGGATATCCAGTCGCTCGGAGTTCACACCTAAGACCATTCTCACCGATGATGAGCGTGCTGACCTGGTATATGCCGTGAAGATAGCCATAGAGACTGACGGCTATGTGAAGATTGGTATGTACGGGGAAGTGAGGTTTTAGTCTTTGGTTTACTGTTTATAGTTTATTTTATATTTATAGTTCATAGTAACCCACGACTCCCTCCCTTGGGAGGGCCGGGGTGGGGTTTCATTTTCATGCAAGCAATAGAGGTAAGTCATATCAGCAAGTCGTATGGCAAGGTGCAGGCACTCAGTGATGTGTCGTTCACTGTAGGCAAGGGTGAGGTCTTCGGACTGATAGGCCCCGACGGTGCAGGCAAGACATCGCTTTACCGCATACTGTGCACACTGCTGCTGCCCGATGCTGGTAGTGCCACAGTGGACGGTTACGACACCGTGAGACAGATGGCGGAGATACGCCGGCGTGTGGGTTATATGCC
Source organism: Prevotellaceae bacterium UBA3627 (assembly GCA_002373375.1). Lineage (GTDB taxonomy): Bacteria > Bacteroidota > Bacteroidia > Bacteroidales > Bacteroidaceae > Prevotella. Next base: position 27,506 of record DFLE01000053.1, on the reverse strand, counting down.
GGGTAAGTTCTCGTTGTATCAAGACCTGACGGTGGAGGAGAACCTGAAGTTCTTCGCTACGCTCTTCGGCACCACTGTAGAGGAGGGCTATGACGACATACGCGCCATATACTCGCAGATAGAGCGCTTCAAGGACCGCAAGGCAGGTGCATTGTCGGGCGGCATGAAGCAGAAGCTGGCGCTGTCGTGTGCCTTGGTACACAGTCCCAGCGTGTTGTTCCTTGATGAGCCCACCACTGGCGTTGACCCCGTAAGCCGTAAGGAGTTCTGGGAGATGCTCGGCACGTTGAAGGAGCGCAATATTACCATCGTGGCCTCCACGCCATACCTTGACGAGGTGCGCTGTTGCGACCGTGTGGCTTTCCTCGACAAAGGCAAGGTAAGGGGCATTGATACGCCTGAAAACATACTGACGGAGTTTGCCGACATCTTCAATCCGCTGGGGATAGAGAGGAAGGGAAACGAAGGCGGCAACTCATCACTCATAACTCATCACTCAAAACCTGCCAATGTCATCGAAGTGGAGCACCTTGTCAAGGCATTCGGCAGTTTCCATGCCGTTGACGACATCAGTTTCACGGTGAAGCGCGGCGAGATATTCGGTTTCCTCGGTGCCAACGGCGCAGGCAAGACTACCGCCATGCATATGCTGACAGGACTGAACCAGCCTACCAGCGGCACGGGCAGGGTGGTAGGCTACGACATACGCACCGAGTATGAGCAGATAAAGAAAAACATAGGTTACATGAGTCAGAGGTTCTCGCTCTATGAAGACCTCACCGTGGCGGAGAACATACGCCTCTTCGGCGGCATATACGGCATGAGGGACGAGGAGATACGGCAGAAGACCGACGAGCTGCTTCAGCGCTTGCAGTTCTGCGAGCACAAGGACGACCTCGTGTCATCGCTACCGTTGGGGTGGAAACAGAAACTGGCTTTCTCCGTCTCCATATTCCATGAGCCCGGCATAGTGTTCCTCGACGAGCCTACGGGAGGTGTGGACCCAGCCACGCGAAGGCAGTTCTGGGAACTGATATATGATGCGGCACACCGTGGCATCACCGTCTTTGTTACCACCCACTACATGGATGAGGCTGAATACTGTGACCGCATATCTATAATGGTGGACGGAAAGATAAAGGCAATGGGTACGCCTGATGAACTGAAGAAGGAATACAGCCAGCCCGATATGGACCATGTGTTCACCTACCTGGCACGACAGGCAACCCGTTCAAGCGATTAAGTGTATGAAACAGTTTATATCATTTGTAATAAAGGAAGCCAGGCACATACTGCGCGACAAGCGCACGATGCTCATACTCTTCGGTATGCCCGTGGTGATGATGCTGCTCTTCGGATTTGCCATCACCACTGACGTGAGGAACGTGCGCACCATAGTGGTCACTTCGCAGACGGACCACAGGACTCAGGCTGCCGTAGAGCGGTTGGCACAGTCAGAGTATTTCACCATAACGCAGACGGCACGCACGCCGCAGGAGGCAGAGCGGATAATACGCAGTCAGAAGGCAGACATGGCAGTGGTGTTTGCCAATGGTTTTGCCAGCAAGAAAGGCGGGTTGCAGTTTATCGTCGATGGCTCTGACCCAAACATGGCACAGCAGTGGACCAACTATGCACAGCAGGTTATCGTCAATCCGCAGTCGTCGCTCGTTAATGTGCGAATGCTCTATAACCCTCAGGTGAAGTCGGCATACAACTTCGTGCCTGCCATCATGGGTATGCTGCTGATGCTCGTATGCGCCATGATGACGTCGATATCAATAGTGAGAGAGAAGGAGAAAGGCACGATGGAGCTGCTGCTCGTATCGCCCGTAAGGCCGCTGATGGTCATCATAGCCAAGGCCGTGCCTTACCTTGTGCTGGCTTTCTGCATACTGATAACCATACTGCTGATGGCAAGGTACGTGCTTGACGTGCCGTTGCAGGGCTCCGTACTGTGGATACTCTTTGTGTCCGCCATATATATATTGCTGGCGCTGGCATTGGGCCTGCTTATCTCCAACATCGCGCAGACGCAGCTCGTGGCACTGCTCATGTCAGCCATGGTGTTGTTGATGCCTGTCATCATGCTTTCAGGCATGATGTTTCCCGTAGAGTCCATGCCGCAGGTGTTGCAATGGATAGCGGCCGTTGTGCCGCCGCGCTACTATATAGATGCCATGCGCAAACTGATGATCATGGGCGTAGGCATCGGTGAGGTAATGAAGGAGGTTGCGGTGCTGAGCATCATGGCAGCCGTGCTGCTGGCGGTATCGCTGAAAATGTTTAACACCAGGTTAGAATAACGGCTTATGACACTGAAATACCTGATACAGAAAGAGATTCTGCAGATACGCCGCAATACGTTTCTGCCGAAGCTGATCATCATGTTCCCTGTCATGATAATGTGCGTCATGCCGTGGGTTATGCAGATGGAGGTGAAGAACATCCGCGTTGACGTGGTTGACATAGACCGCACTACCGAGTCGCAGCGTCTGGTTCACGACATAGAGGCCAGCCGTTATTTTATCTTCAACGCCATGCAGCCTACATACCAAGCTGCCATGAAAGATATAGAGCATGGCAAGGCCGATGTGATACTGGAGATACGCGACGGCAAGTATCTCATAGCCGCCAATGCCGTCAACGGTACCAAGGGAGCGATGGGAAGCGCCTATCTATCGCAGATAACAACGAAGGATTTGAGGAATGACATCGTCAGTGTACTCAATCTTTACAACAAAGGGCAGAACTACAAACTGTTCATGATACCGGCACTCCTGGCAATAGTGATGATGCTGATGACGGGTTTCCTGCCCACGCTCAACATAGTGGGCGAGAAGGAGACCGGCACCATAGAGCAGATCAACGTCACGCCAGTGTCAAAGTGGGCATTCATACTTTCCAAACTCATTCCTTACTGGATAATAGCACTGTTTGTAGTGACGGTATGTCTTATCCTTGCATGGCTTGTATATGGCATTACTCCTGTAGGGTCCGTATGGCTTGTCTATCTGTTGGCAATGCTGCTGGCATTGTTCTTCTCGTCATTAGGACTTATTATCAGCAATTACAGCAGCACCATGCAGCAAGCCATCTTCGTAATGTGGTTCTTCGTGGTGTGCATCATGCTGCTCAGCGGACTCTTCACGCCTACGCGCTCCATGCCCCATTGGGCATACCTCAGCACCTACGTCAACCCCATGCACTATTTCATCGACGCCATCCGCACCGTCTTCATCCGCGGCGGCAGTTTCCGTGACATAGCGCATCAGGTCTTTGCCCTCGCGGGCATAGGCACCGTCATGGCCTGCTGGGCGGTGCAGAGCTATAAGAAGAACAGTTGACGTATATATGTGGTTAGCAATAAGACGTGGGTATCTTGTTCTCACGTTTGTGAACTGGAAATCTTACGACGAAACGGCAATTTGAAGTTGTTAACACTTCAAATTGCCGTTTTGCTATGATCTCTTTGGAATCTGTTCTTGTGCAACTTTGATTACATCTGTATAACGTCCTTTCTGTATAGTTTATTTCTGTTGTTCTGTATTTCTTCTTTTAAGCCCCTTGCAAGTTTAGTTTTGTTGCCTTGCAATTGGTATATGATAACAACATTTTCATGTTTACTATTCATTGAATTTATATTTCACGACCTTTCCTGCTTCATAATCTATAATCATACACCCCCAATTATAGTCACCGTCAGTCAAAAAGATTATTGTTCGCGGTAATTCTGGTGTACATTCTTTATTTACCTGATAATAGGAAAATAAATTCACATAAACATAAATTCTGCCATTATCTACATAACCAGCATACTGTTTGAAATAGTCCTGAAAAGGTAAAGCACCTCTAATCGTCTGTAATTCATCACATACTATCTTACTTAGTTTTGGCAAATCTTTATCATGATCCAATTTATATTCAGTCCTGCTTTTAGAATAGAATTTTGTATCATCCATATATATTGGAACATACAAAATCCAACTCTGGTCTCCGCGATCCTTTGCATACACTTTATAGGTTCGGCTATCAACATTTTTTTTCTCCTCCGAGTTTGTACATGCCATGACAAATAGTAATGACATAACTATAATCATATATTTCATCTTATTTGTTTTTATCCGCACTACTTCCTTCTAAATTATAATCCCCGTGAACAGGGGATATACAAGTTTTAGTTTAATCATCATTTTTCAAAATAATAGATAGCGCCATCATGTCTGATCATAATTATAATATTCATATCTTGTGGGAAGATAATTATATTATCTGAGTAAGGATACCATATATCGCTAAAATATTTGGAGAAATCATATGTTTGGAATTTATCTATTGTATGAAATTCATCCCAATCAATATATATAATGTTGCTTGATAAATTCAATTCTGTAAATACGTCTAATATATTAAATTTTTCGTCAAGAGCATTATACTTTTCTATAAATATAGTATTTGATTGAAAATTATCAAAAACAGACATATGGAAATCATATACTAGCATCTTTTCCTTGAAGTGATGATAAAATATATTACAATCTGTTTTATTCAATTCTTGAAACGATGGAAACAAATTCCCCGTTTCTTTTTCAAATAAATCAATTTTAAATTTTTCCATATTATTTTTTATAGGTTCAGCTCCACTAATACCATATACTATAAACGTATTTTATTTCTTGTTATTTTGTCCCCATAGAACGAGTTGTTAAAATTCTCAAATCCCTTCCACTCACCCCGGCATTCTCTTGTGGATACTTGCGGAACAGGAATTATTGTAATTCGAGTTCTGTCATATATTTGGTCTCGCGAAATCAATCAATTATTCTCATTCTTCTTCTCGTTCTCCATGTTAAGTTTCTCTTCTATTTCTTCAATAGAAGGAATGACACCTTCAACCTTTTCTGGATAGAATTTCTCCAGTTCATATTCCGATATGGCAATAGGCTGACTGCTTGACTCCAGGGCATATTGTGCTTGAATACGATCTTTCTCTTTGCATATCAATAGGCCAATAGTTGGGTTGTCACGTCCTTCTTTGCGTAACATATGGTTGCAAGCAACAATATATCCGCCCAGCTGCCCTACGTCTGCAAATTCCAACTTTCCAATTTTCACTTCTATAACGACATAGCATGAGAGGCTTAGGTGATAAAACAACAAGTCAACAAATTGTTCCCTTTCGCCAACTTGCAATCTGTATTCCTTTCCAACGTATGCAAAACCTGTACCTAACTCCACCAAGAACCGAGTGATATTCCCAAGCAGCTTGTCTTTCAGCAATCGTTCATTATACCGTCCTGTTATGCCGGTAAACGCAAAGTTGTATGGGTCTTTGGTAATTTCTTGTGCCAAGTCGCTTGACTCTTCTGGCAGTGTCTTGCTGAAATTGGATATTGCTTTGCCCTGACGCTCATAAAGGTCTGAGTCAAGGAAATTAAGTAACATGTTACGGCTCCAACCGTTCTCTATAATCTGATGAACAAAAAATAAGGCTTTGTCAGGGTTATCTGCACATTTGTCTATAATGTAGCGATGATGCCCCCAAGGCACAACGAACAATTCTGCCACAACCTGTGGCAAAATTGCGTCGTTAGAATTTGCCACAACTTGTGGCAAATTTCCAATTTTCCCATTGTAAAGCAGATAGAAGCTCTTCATATAGCGCAGGTTTCGTTCCGAGAAGCCATCTGTCTGAAGAGCATCCTTCAGGTCGCGGCTCAGCGAGGCATAGAACCTACTGCCATATTGGTTCTCAGCATCTCGCTCTACAATGTCCCTCCCCAGTTCCCAGTAAAATCTGAGAACTTCCGTATTCACCTTAACAGCCGCCTTTACTTGGCTCTGTCTATATCTTGCAACGAGGCTTTTAACCCATTGTACGTATTTCTCATCTATAATACTAATTTCTTTCATAGTTGTTCAAACGTTTAACAACCCGATTATTATGGTTTCAATAAAATCACAATTTGTTGTCCCATCATTTTAGCCAGTTCCTGCTTCTGATTATCATCAAAGCTATTTAGCTTTTAGAGGCTTTTCTTTTTCCACTTTGTCAAATTCTGCCTACAAAGATATAAAAATAATTGCAAATTATAGCAAGAACGGAGCGGCAATCTGCAATTATTGTATTTTTTGAGAGAAAAGCAGGACTCTGATATGACAAAGTGACAAAAGGAAGGGCTTAAAGACTGTTACTGTGGGAATTATAATGAACATGTTGTGAAATTCAGTTTTTTCAATCCTTTCATACATTGACAGGGAATGTTCATACATTGAGAGGGCAAATTCTTGTGTGATTATAAAAAAAGAAGTAATTTTGTAGTATCAATAACAAGTAAAGCAAAAAATCACACATACTATGAATATGAAATCTCTTTGTCTGTCTCAGTGCAGGATGTTAATGCTCGTAATATCCTTGATTGTCGGAACTGCTGTGTTTGCCCAGAATGTAAAGCGGCCGGAGTCTTATAATTACATGAGAGGAATAGAGGCTTACAATAAAGAGGACATGAACGAGGCACTCGAATATTTCAACAAGGATATTCAGGAGAACCCTAAGAGTGGATACTCTTATTCGTGGATTGCGCTGATAAGGCTGCAGAACGAAGAATACGGCAAGGCGCTTACTGCTGCGGAGCTCGCTATCAAGTATCTGCCTAAGAAGGATAAGGAGTATATAGCCTCTTCTTATGTGACGAGAGCCGGTGTGTATCTGCACTTGGAAGATACGGTGAAGGCTCTGAATGACTTTACCGCCGCCATACGCATATATCCGGAGAAGACCGGTCTTTACGAGAAGCGTGCGCAGATATATTATGAGCAGGACAATTATTACCAGGCTGACGCTGATTACCGTAAGATGATAGAGCTTGACCCAGGTGAGGCGACGGGATACATGGGTATAGGACGTAATGCTCTGGAGCAGAAGCGTCTGGATGATGCCATATCACAGTTCAACCATGTCATAAAGATGGATGAATCCAATTCGAGGGCTTATGCTTTCAGGGCTGATGCCGAACTGCAGAAAGAGATGTGGCATGAGGGCACCAATGACCTGATAACCTCTATGCAGTGTGATTGGGACGAGAAAGCTGCCATTCTCATCTCTGAGCTTAAGGAGCCGGCTTCCTCTATGATGTTGTCAAAACTGAAGATACAGGCAAAAAAGAGTCCTAATGAGTTGACATGGCCTTATCTTACAGGACTGATGAGCATGAATAACAAGAAGTACAAGAAGGCTATAGAATACTTCCTGCAGGCGAATAAGATAGAGGCCACTTCTACAATCTATCAAAGGCTCGCTGACTGTTATTGTGAGATAGGTGCATACGATGAGGCCCTTGCCAGTATCAACCAGTCTTTGGACATGGACAGCACGGAACTGGCAAATCTGGTCAAGAAGGCATATATATACTATGAGATGGGTAATGTGAAGGCAGCCATTGCAGAGTGGGATAACCTGCTGACCATTGACCCGGAATCAAGTATGGGCTATGGTCGTCGCGGATGGTATAAGAATCTGGACGGCGACCTGGAGGGAGCCATAGAGGATATGACTACCTCGATAGTTCTCAACCCTGACAATGCCTATGCCTATGAGTGCAGGGGCGACATATATATGCGTCAGGGAAAGAAAGAGCTTGCCGAGGCTGACTTCAAGAAGGTGATAGAGATAGAGAACTCACCAGAGAAATACAGTTGTGTGGAGTATGCGTACCAGGGATTAGGACAGTATGACAAGGCTATAGCTGCATTGGATACCATAATAGCAAGAGGCGAAGACCATGCAAGTGACTATTATAACGCAGCGTGTCTTTACTCACGAATGAAGGATAAGGAGAATGCGCTGAAGTATCTGGAGAAGTCTTTTGAGGAAGGTTATATTGGCTTCTCTCATCTTGTGAAGGACTATGACATGGACTTCATCAGGGATACACCGGAATATAAGAAGCTTGTAGAGAAGTACAAGGCTATATATGAGAAGAACTTGGATTCTGATATAGAGCAGGTATCAAGTAAGGAGACAGTAACTACGGAGGTTCCTTTCACCAAGGAGAGTGGAGTATGCAAGGTGAAGTGTAACGTTAACGGCCTTCCGCTGCATTTCGTGTTTGACACCGGTGCGAGTGACGTCACTGTCTCCATGGTTGAGGCTACGTTCATGATGAAGAATGGCTATCTCTCAAGTAAGGACGTGGTAGGCAACCAGAGGTATATGGATGCTAACGGTGAGGTAAGTGTAGGTACCGTCATTAACCTGAAGGATGTGAACTTCGGCGGTTTGAATCTTACCAATGTGCGCGCCTCTGTAGTGCGTAACCAGAAGGCTCCGCTGCTTCTCGGTCAGAGTGTTCTGAGCAGACTCGGAAAGATTGAGATAGACAATAGCAAGAACATTCTGAAGATTACCCACAGCAAGTAATCATACTTTCTTTTGCAGTATCTCCATGTACTGCTCATAGGTGATGTGCCTTCCCCCCATAGTGAGCAGGTGAGGAGTCTCAAACTGGCAGTCGATGAGCTTGCCGCCTTCTTCCTTCATCTTGCGGGCAAGATGGATGAGGGCGAGTTTTGAGGCACTGGGGACGAGGGAAAACATACTCTCACCGAAGAAACAATCACACAGTGTTATACCATAGAGTCCGCCCACCAGACGGTGGCTGTCGCGCTCCCATACTTCCACGCTTGAGGCATAGCCCAGGCGGTGCATGTGCGTGTAGGCATCTATCATGTCGGGACCGAGCCACGCACCGAAGTCAACATTGCGCTCCTGTGCCGTGGAACAGTTTTGTATTACGGCAGGGAAATCCTCGTTGAACGTCACCTCATACTTCTCGCTATGCAGCATCTGGCGCATGGAGTGGCTGACGTGTATCTCGTCAGGGAAGATGACGAACCTGTCAAGCGGACAGTACCAGAAGATAGCACCAGCAGTAGCACGGTAAGAATACCACGGGAAGTAACCGTTAGAATAAGCAAGCAGCAACCTCTCGGGTGAGAGGTCGCCATATACCGCTACAAGTCCGTCAGGTTCCCCTTCGTGAGGGTCGGGGAACCACAGTCTTTCATCAAGGCCATATACTGCCATGGCTTATTTCAGTTTCTTGCCGTCGGCAAAGGCTTTGCCTACGGTCTTGCCCAGCTCTATGTAGCCGTGGTGTACGGGGTCGTAGGTTATTATCTGCATACGCTCCACATCGGGCTGGCCGTCAGCGGCAAGGTATTTTTCATCACACTGTATGTCAACCACTTCGGCTATGAGATAGCAACCTGTCTCGCTCTCGTAGAGTTTCTCCTTCACGCGACATTCCATGGTCATAGGAAACTCCTTGAACAGCGGTGCGTTGACGTTTGGAGCCTTCTCCACGGTCCATCCCGCGCGCTCCATCTTGTCGGGCGTGTTGCGTCCGCTCGCCAGACCTACGTAGTCGGCGGCAACCAAGGTGTCGCTTGTGGCGAAAGCCACGGTGAACTCATTGTTTACGGCGAGGTTGTCGGTAGTCTTGTGAGAACTCAGCGAGATCATTATCTCGTGCATGTCCCACGTGCCGCCCCATGCGGCGTTCATAGCGTTAGGTTTGCCGTCTTTGTCGTAGGTGCCGATTATCAGCACCGGCTGCGGCAGCAGCCAAGGTTTTGAGCCGAAATTCTTCATAGTAATACTTGGTTTTTATGTTTTTTCACGATACAAATATACAAACTTAATCGCAAACAAGCAAGCCCCGTCAGGGGCATTTTTTATATCCTTAGTAACCAGCGGTTTATGAGTGGCGCTGAGAAAGCTATGCTTTCACACTGTAAAAGCTATGCTTTCAGGTGGTAAAAGCTATGCTTTCACACGGTGAAGTGATAGCTTTCATTTTGTTATGCAGGTGGTGTCTGCATTCACGGTGGTGTTACCATCCTGCACCGAGGGGTAGTCAAGATAGTCCTCCTCTATGGTGCGACGGCATGATGCCAGTGCTGTCAGCAGCATTACTGCCACCAGTGGTAATATGCTATGTCTTTTATATATGCGTCTCATATTATTTCTTATATACTTTCTCCCACATGTCGTTCATCTTCTGAATCTCTTTGCGATTGCGCTGCCGTTCCTTCTCCATGCCGCGGCGTGTAATGCTCTGTCCCTTGTTGCCCAGTAGCCATACTATTGACAGCTTGAGCTTTGTAGGTCCGGCATAGAAGGTGGAGGAGTTATATTCCTTGACAAGACGGGTGTCATCAGCCATTCCCTTATAGTGACGGCGCGGTCCGCCGAGGGCACCCACAGAGCCTGACAGCTCCAGGTTGAGTCGGCGGTGTATAGGCCAGGAGTAACCTATCGTCAAGCCGCCGCTGTAGAACTCTCCCTGGTCGCCTTTGTAGTTCCATTCCAGGTCATACTTGCCACCGGCGGCATACAGTCCGAGGAACAGTCCCGTAAGTGGTGCGCGGCTCTTGTCGCGGCAGGTGCCATACCAGTGTCTCAGTTCGGCACCGAAGAGCATCACCTCGTATGCCCTGCTGTTATTATGCCACACATACCACGGGCACCACATCTCAGCCATCACGCTCCATTGGCGGCGCTTGCCGAAGGGCACCTCAAACTCTATGTTAGGAGCGGCGGCAGCCCACCACAGCAGGTTGGTCTTCACTGCCACTATAGGCTTGTATGTCTCTATATGCTCAGGGGAGAGCGAGGGATGCTGCGTGACGTCGGGCATGTGCCAGATGGAGTCTATTATCGGCTTCTGCTCCATCATCTCGCGGCGCGTATAGTCTATCTGGTAATCAGTGCGGCGCAGGCGCGGCAGCACGTTCTCAAGCAGGTAGGCATAGTCCTCGGGGTATAGCGTGCGCAGGTGTTGTTCCTTCTGGTCGGCACCCATATTATCATTGATGATGCCTATTATCTCCTTACGGTGTGGCAGGCGGTTGTCGTCACATTGCTCCACATGATGCAGCAGTCCTGCCCAGTCCTCAGCTGTTGACTCGGTCTTTATCTGGTAAGCTGCCAGCGGGGTATGGTCAACGATATACTTCTTCACACTGTCCACACGCTCAGAGGCAAACCGCCTGTTGTCGGCCAGCGGACCGTCAGGCGAGGCGTAGCCGTGCAGGTGCAGTCTGAGCAGTGTGGCGCTCTTGTCGTTCAGCACCTTGCTGATGCTCTCGGTAATCTTGCCCAGTTCCTCCTTGTTTTGTTGCCATTCAGGCAGCAGACGTGTGTCGTTGTTGGGAAACTGTATGTATGCCGTGCCGCTGTCGGTAAGTGTTACCGGCTTGGGCTCAGACATCCTCACACGTTGTTTCTTCTGTGCCTCTTGCACCACGGTGTAGATGACGTGATGTGTCGTGGCACACTCGTCGCTCACCTCTACTATCACCACCAGCCGGCAGCTGTCCATCCACGGACGGAAGGGCAGTCCCTGTGCATAGTGCTGCCACTCGTCATCGTGGCGCTTCTTCTCCCAAATATAGATGTCTCTCTTGGGGTTTGTCGATGCCAGTTGCTGTCCGCGCAGGTATCGGTAGTAAGGGTGGCGCCCCAGTATGTGTATGGCAGGCAGTGACACATTGTGGTCGGCTCCTATAAGGTGTGGTCGGATGGTCATCATCTGTCCGGCCTCCACTGCCATCTTCTCAGGGTTGAGCGTGAGCATTACGAAGGCAGAGTCTCCGCAGTGTTCCATGTGTCCGTCGGTCACAATGCGGTCAGGCTGTGCTGCCCTCATGGTGGTGGTGAGCGCCAGCAATATAAGCAATATGTGTAATCTTCTTTTCAATGTAATCATTCCCTCTCCCTTGTGATATATAAAAAAGGTGCTGACCAGTGTATAAACGCAGGTCAGCACCATGTATGCATTAGGTTATTTTCCTGTGGCAAGCAGTGCCTGTTCAGCCTTGTCCACACGCTCGAAGTTGAAGCCGCTGAGCGTCTGCTGCATCAGAGCCTGTATGCGGTCGTTGCAGAGGTTTCCTATGCTGCCCTCGTGGGTGTGGTGTATGTTCTTGTTCGGTTTGAAGTTGCCCGCCTCAATGTCAAGTCCCACTTTCTTATAGGCATCGCGGAACGGCATACCCTCAGCAGCCAGGCGGTTCACCTCCTCTACGGAGAAGATGGCATCATACATCGGATTGTCGAGGATGTCGCGGCGCACCTCCATCTTGTTTATTATGTAGGCTGTCATGCGGAGGCAGTCGAGCAGTTCGTCAAAGGCCGGCAGGAACACCTCTTTTATTATCTGCAAGTCGCGGAAGTAGCCGCATGGCAAGTTGTTCTGTATGAGCGTGACCTGTGTAGGCAGTGACTGCAGCTTGTTACACTTGGCTCGTATTAGCTCAAACACGTCGGGGTTCTTCTTGTGAGGCATGATACTTGAGCCGGTGGTACACTCCTTAGGCAGTTTCACAAACTGGAAGTTCTGCGAGTTGAACAGGCAGGCATCAAAAGCCATCTTTGCCAGCGTGCCGGCCAGTCCGGCGATGGAGAACGCCACGTTGCGCTCCATCTTGCCGCGTCCCATCTGCGCATAAACCACATTGTAGTTCATGGAGTCGAAGCCCAGAAGGTCTGTGGTCATCTGGCGGTTGAGCGGGAATGACGAGCCGTAGCCTGCGGCAGAACCCAGAGGGTTGCGGTTGGTCATCTTGTAAGCCGCCTGCAGGTAGAGCATATCGTCGGTGAGCGACTCGGCGTATGCGCCGAACCACAGTCCGAAGCTTGACGGCATGGCTATCTGCAGGTGCGTGTAGCCCGGCATCAGCACGTCCTTGTTGGCTTCGCTCTGCTGTATCAGTTCGTCGAAGAGAGTCTTCACCTCGTTCACCACCTCGCGCAGTCTGGCGCGCGTGAACAGTTTGAGGTCCACCAGCACCTGGTCATTGCGTGAGCGGCCGGAGTGTATCTTCTTGCCCATGTCGCCAAGCGCGCGTGTCAGCATCAGCTCCACCTGTGAGTGAACGTCCTCAATGTCGTCCTCTATTACAAACTCGCCCCTCTCGCAGATGTCATATATCTTGCGCAGCTCCCTGAGCAGCTGTGGCAGCTCGTCGTCGGCTATCAGTCCTATGCTGTTGAGCATGGTGATGTGGGCCATGGAGCCCATTACGTCGTACTTAGCCAGATAGAGGTCCATCTCGCGGTCTCTGCCTACGGTGAACCGCTCTATCTCCTTGTTTATCTCAAATCCTTTTGACCAGAGTTTCATTTTGATTCCAAGTTATGAGACCCACCCCGGCTCTCCTTGTGAGGGAAGGAATTAACCCCACCCCGGCCCTCCCAAGGGAGGGAGTCGTGGATTACTCTTAATTAATTATTAATTATTATGCATTAATAGTTTTCTCTTGCAAAGTTACTGATTATTTTTCAGATGTGCAAGAGGAATATTTTATATTGCGCGGATGGTGCAGCTCTATCTCCTGCCTGAGGGTTGACATATCTATGTGGGTGTATATCTCCGTTGTTCCTATGCTCTCATGTCCGAGCAGAGTCTGTATCACCCTCAGCGATGCGCCCCCTTCGAGCAGTGCGGTGGCAAAGGAGTGTCGCAGGGTGTGCGGTGATATTGTCTTTCTTATTCCGGCCATGGCGGCATACTGCTTTATCATGATGAATATCATGGTGCGTGTGAGGTGTGCCCCACGTCGGTTGAGGAACACATAGTCCTCCTCGCCGGGCTTTATCTTCATCTGTCTCCTGTCCATATACCACAGGTGCAGTTCGTGCAGTGCCCTTCCCGATATAGGCACGAGCCTCTCCTTGTTACCCTTACCCAGTATGCGTACGAACTCGTCCTCCTCATATATGTTTGAGAGGGTGAGCGTCACGAGCTCAGACACTCGCAGTCCGCAAGAGAATAGCACCTCTATTATTGCCCTGTTGCGCTGTCCCTCCCATTTTGAGAGGTCTATGGCATTGATAATCATGTCCACCTCCTCTGTTGACAGCACATCGGGCAGGTGCTTGTCCTGTATGGGAGACTCAAGCAGTTCGGAGGGGTCTTGTTCCACGTATCCGTCAATGGTGAGATACTGGTAAAAGGCTCTCACGCCGCATAGTATGCGTGCGTGTGAGGATGACGCTATGCCCAGGTCGTGCAGTGAGGCGGAGAATGTCTCCAGGTCGTCAAGGGTCAGTGTGACAGGGTCACGCTGCTCCTCCTCACACCAGGTAATGAGTTTTCCCACGTCGCTGATGTAAGCCGCCACGGTGTTGGGCGATACGCCCTTCAGTAACCGCAGATGCCGCCTGAAACGCTTTAGCAGTTCAAAGTTCATAAACAAAAATCCCACTGGCACCTGCAAAGAGGTAATCCAGTGGGTTAGTGTCTTGTTTTAATTCAAATGAATATCAGATAAGACCAGCGCCAGCCTTGAACTTAGCAATCTTCTTAGCGGCAATCTGAATCTTCTCGCCGGTACGTGGGTTCTTACCTGTGCGTGCAGCACGCTCAGAAACGCTGAATGTACCGAAGCCGATGAGCTGTACTGAGTCACCACCCTGAAGAGCTTCCTTAACTGACTCGAGGGTAGCCTCGAGAACTGACTTTGCCTGAGCCTGAGAAATCTCAGCCTTCTCTGCAATCTTCTTTACGAGTTCTGTCTTGTTCATAATTTAAATTGAAGTGTTTAAATTAGTACTATTGTTGTAATACTTGTGATTTGTTTATATTTTCTCTAAAATGATGTCTATCAGACGTTAGTCCGATATAATCCGTTACAAAGTTAACATTTTTCTTCTATATTGCAAATTTTTTGCGAGAAAAATGCTTGAATTACGGAAAAAATGCCTTTTTTGTCCTGTTTTTCACTCTAATTTTGACAATTTATGTGATATTAGCGTGTTTTTTACTTTATATAAGTGGAAACAGTCACATTGTCCATTTTGATGTCGTGGCTCTTGCCTGTGCGCATCAGCGGCTCGGCTGTCAGTCCACCAAAGCGGCAGTCCTTCACGTTAATGTTATATACGTTGTCAGAGTCGTCAAGACCGTTTATCAGCACACCGTATTTAGACTTCTGGCAGGTCACGTTCTGCATGAACACGTTGCGCACTGTAGGGATGTGTCCGCGCTCGGCTATCTCGTTAGGCTCGTACACCAGGTTTATGCGCATGACTGCCTCGCGGCACTGTCCCACGCGTATGTTACGCATATATATGTTCTCTATTATACCTCCGCGGCAAGTGTTGGTCTTGATGCGCAGCACGCGGTCAAGGTTAGGTGAGTCCATGTCACAGTCCTCTGCAAACACGTTGGTTGCTCCGCCGCTTATCTCTGAGCCTATCACCACGCCGCCGTGTCCGTCCTCCATCTTACACTTGCGTACTATGATGTTCTTACAAGGTATGTCGGCCTTTCTGCCGTCGGCATTGCGTCCGCTCTTCAGTGCTATGCAGTCGTCGCCGGTGTGGAAGGTGCAGTTCTCTATCAGCACGTCCTCACATGACTCCGGGTCGCAGCCGTCGCCGTTAGGTCCCTCGTTATACACATACACGCCGCGCACCGTGAGGTTCTTGCACATCAGAGGGTGCATCACCCAGAAAGGAGAGTTGAGCAGCTTCAAGTTCTCTATCAGCACATTCTCGCAGCGTACGAAGTTGACCAGCTGCGGGCGCAGTCCCTTGCCCATGCCGAACTTACGTTCCTTTGCAGGCACACCGTTGTCTGACATCTTGAGCAGTTCAGCCCTGGTACCCTTGCTGGCAGTGCCCTGCCACTCGTCCACGCCGTCGTGCCATCCGTGCTCCTTCAGTCCCTTCATGTACCACCAGTTGCCCTCATTAGAGCCGTTGCCGTTGATGGTGCCCTCGCCTGTCAGGGCTATGTTCTTACAGTCTATGGCATATATGCACGGCTGGTAGTTCCACAGGTCCAGTCCCTCCCAGCGGGTATATACCAATGGGTAGAGAGAGCGGTCGAAGGCGAATATCAGTTCGGCATCCTTCTCCACGCAGAGGTTCACGTTTGACATCAGCATGATGGCACCCGTCTGATACTTTCCTGCCGGGATGATAACCCTGCCGCCTCCTGCCTTTGAGCATTTGGCTATGGCCTTGTTGATAATCTGCTGGTTCTTCTTTGCCGTATAGCTTGTCTTCACAGCAGCGCGATAGTCTTTCTGCTTGAACACAGGAGCCTTGATGCGGCTTACTATCTCGTTGTAGGTAGTGCTCCATGCCTTGTCGGCCGTCTGTGCCATAGAGGCCATGCCGGTCAGCATAATAAATAAGGTAAGGATTTGTCTTTTCATCTTTTTTGTCAGGTATGTATTGTTATAGTTATGTATTCAAGTTTCGCTCAACTTGTTGGGTTATCAGGTTCTTGCTTAGGCAAGCGTCACTGCGTGCCGAGCGATAAGGTCGTAAGGTCATGAGGTGAAATATGTTTAATTGTGGTGAATAGTTGCCTAATATCACCTTAAAACCTTGAAGTGAAGCGACCTCAAAACCTTAAACCTCAACGAAACTGAAGCTTGCGAAAGTTGAGTTGTGTATTATTAGTTGTGTAAATTGACAAGCTGTCAATTGCAAAGTTACACTTTTTTTGTTAATAATCGCAACAAGGGAAGAAAATTTTGGCTGCGTGGTGCGTATTTATAGGATAATTTTGTAACTTTGTGATGAATATGAAGATAGTAGTCTTTGAGTCAGACATACCCAGCTACCATTCCGTTCGCAAGATTGTAGAGTCATACGACACGGAGTGTGAGGTAATAGGTCCCTTCACCACCATGGAGCAGGGACGTGACTACCTTATGCAGCATAAGGACATAGACATCATCATAACAGAGGCGGTGCTCTCTGACGATACTGTCTTCAGTGCCCTTGACCATGCTCCGCATCAGGTGCCCGTCATCTTCATTACCTCATACGAGGAGTATGCGCTCAAGGCTTTTAACTATCTCAGCCTGTCATATCTGCTGAAGCCAGTGGAGGAAGACTCTCTCACCAAGGCTCTTGCCATGGCGGTAAGACTGAGGAAGGCTGTCTCGCTGCTTACGCCTCGGGGTGGATGGAACAAACCCAAGACACACCTTGCGCGCTTTGTTGTCAAGACACTTCACGGAGAGAGGATAATACACCTCTCCACTGTACGCTATATAGTGTCGGAGCAGAAGAACTCCTACCTCAAGCTGCTTGACGGCAACTCATACCGTGTGGACGATACGCTCGACAACATTGCCGCCATGTTGCCCCAGGGCCGTTTCATGCGAGTAAACAGGAAGTTCATACTGCCCATAGAGCAGATTAGCGGAACTGAAAACATAGAGTACGGAAAGATGCTCATACACCTAAAGGGCGATAATGTGCCGAAGATTGTCGTCAGTCGCACACGCAAAGTTGAAGTGTGCAAATGGATAAAAGGCAGATAGCATTTCGTCTCTATAAAATAGCGTTTCGGTATTTTTTCCACTCTTTATTACCTTTTGTTTGCTTTATTTCCTAATTTTGCACTTGCAAGAGAAAAAAGTGCACACTGTGACTGTGTGTGCAAAATGCAAATTAAGATGATGCAAACCACGGAAATAGACAAGCAAGTTTTTCATCACAGGATGCCCGCGCAGCTGAGGTTTTCCGATGTTGACCGTTTCGGCCATGTCAACAATTCGGTGTATTTTTCCTTGTTTGACATGTGTAAGACGCATTACTTCAACGATGTGGTAGGCACTGACATCTTCGACCGTATGGCGCCGGTGGTGGTGCACATAGAGGCAAACTTCATATCGCCAGTCTTTTTCCCAGACGAGATAGTGATAGACACTGCCGTGACACACCTTGGCAACAAGAGCTTCACACTGTTGCAGCGTGCGCTTAACGAGCGTACCGGCGAGGTGAAGTGCTATTCAGAGACGGTGATGGTGATGATGGACACCGTGCGTAACGAGTCTGTAGAGATAAGTAATGACTTCAGACACAGGATAAAGGAGTACGAGGGGGAGGGATTATGTTAGAGAAATATCTCAGCCAGCAGGAATTCGCCTCATACGGTGATTTTATGGAGCACTTCAAGGTTAACGTGCCTGATGACTTCAACTTCGGCTATGACGTCATAGACGCATGGGCGGAGTTGATGCCAGAGAAAGAGGCCTTGTTGTGGACTAACGACCAGGGCGAGGTAAAGCATATAACATACGGTGCGTTCAAGAACATCACAGACCAGTGTGCCGCCTTCTTCCAAGGCATAGGCATAGAGAAGGGCGACCGTGTGATGCTGATACTGAAGAGAAGGGTGGAATGGTGGTATGCCATGGTAGCCCTGCACAAGATAGGAGCGGTGGCGATACCTGCCACCCACATGCTTACGGAGAAAGACATCATATACCGCTGCCACATGGCTGGCATCAGCGGTATAATATCATGTGGTGACCCCGAGGTGCTGCAGCATGTGCAGAAAGCAAGACGCTTCTCACCTATGCTGCGCCACTGCATATCTATAGGTCCGGCTGTGCCTAACGGCTTCTACGACTTTTGGCGCGGACTGCAGGAGGCGGCACCGTTCGTAAGGCCGGCGCGCAACAAGGTGACCGACAATTTCCTGCTCTACTTCACCAGTGGCACTACGGGCGAGCCTAAGATGGTGATGCACGATTTCTCCTACCCCTTGGCACACATAGTGACAGCCAAGTGCTGGCACAACCTCAACGACAGGTCGCTGCATCTTACGCTTGCCGACACTGGTTGGGGTAAGGCGGTATGGGGCAAGTTCTACGGTCAGATGCTCTGCGGAGCTACGGTCTTCGTATATGACTACGAGGGACGTTTCTACCCCGAGGTGTTGTTGCGCGTAATGCAAGACTACCACATCACGTCGTTCTGTGCGCCGCCTACCATCTACCGTTTCCTCATACGTGAGGACATCAGCGCCTACGACCTCTCCGCACTCAGGTGGTGCACCACGGCAGGCGAGGCACTCAACCCCAGTGTGTTTGAGGAGTGGAAGGCTAAGACGGGCATAACGATATACGAGTCATACGGACAGACGGAGACCACCATGGTGGTGGGTACATACCCCTGGGTGGAGCCAAAGCCCGGCGCGATGGGAGTGCCTAACCCACAGTATGACATAGACATCGTTGACGAGGACGGCAACAGCGTGCCTGAGATGGTGCACGGCGAGCTCGTCATTAAGGTAAATGACGGCAAGAAGCCTCTCGGACTCTTCAAGTGCTATTACCGCAACGAGGAGATGACGGAGAAGCGCATCGTCAACGGATTGTATCACACCGGCGATATGGTATATCGTGACCATGACGGGTACCTGTGGTTCGTGTCGCGCATTGACGATGTGATAAAGACCTCAGGCTACCGCGTAGGACCGTTCGAGGTGGAGTCGGCGCTGATGACCCACCCCGCAGTGGTGGAATGTGCCATAACTGCCGCGCCCGACGAGATACGCGGACAGATAGTAAAGGCAACAATAGTGCTAACCGACGAGTACAAGCAGAAAGCCTCTGACGCTCTGAAGAAAGAACTGCAGGAGCACGTGAAGCGCGAGACGGCACCATACAAATATCCGCGCATAGTGGAGTTTGTGGATGAGTTGCCCAAGACCATCAGCGGCAAGATACGCCGTGTGGAGATAAGACAGAACGATCAATAAGTATTATATATATAATAAGGTAAAATAAAGATGTCAAACTTCAAACAAATTTTCGAGAGCCGTTATACTTGGATAGAGGGCTTTATGCGTAATGTCAGACGATATGCTAATCGCGTGGCTATGATAGAGTCAGAGACAGAAAAGACATGGACCTACAGCCAGCTCAACGCTGATGTCAATCGCCTGTGTAACGCGCTCAAGGGCGACGGTATGCGCCGCGGCGACACCGTGATGCTGCAGATGGTCAACCGCCCAGAGTTTGCCTTTGCCTACGTGGCATGTCACAAGATGCAGAGCGTGTGCTGCCCCGTCAGCTACCGCATCTCTACCGGCGAGCTGGCCTATAACATAGACGACTCAAAGCCTTTCGCCATCATCGTTTGCGAGTCTAAGCTCGAGAGCGTGCTCGAGGCCATCAAGCTGGCTAACCACACGCCCAAGCGCATCATTGTGGCGTCAGACAAGGAACTGCCCTATGCCACACGTTACAACGACTACGTGAGCGGGGTCTCTGACGCTGAATACATACCCGAGACGGAGTATAACATATTCGACGAGACCTGCCGCCTCTACACCAGCGGCACCACGGGCCGCCCGAAGGGTGTGGCCATGACGAGCATCAACGAGGTGCTCTCGGCCCACGACGTGATGATACACTTCCCCATGAGCTACAAGGACGTGACTATAAACACCACACCGTGGTTCCACCGCGGCGGTCTGCACTGTGCCGGTCCCTGTCCTACGTTCTATGCCGGGGCGTCGCTCGTCATCATGGGCAAGTTTGACTCGCGCACGGCACTCAAGCTTGTGCAGAAATACAAGATAACCTTCCTGGTGGGCGTGCCTACCGTGCTTGAGGAGCTTGCCGACGAGCAGATGCGCCAGGGCTATGACCTCACCACCCTCAAGGGTATCGTCACCATGGGTAGTCCGCTGGAGCGCTCTGCCTGCATACGTTATCAGAAGGTGCTCACACCTAACATCTTCAACGGATACGGCACCACGGAGACGTTCTGGAACACCTTCCTGCGTCCGTTTGACCTGCCTGAGAACGCCGGTACGGCTGGTGCATCATGCGTGGACGACGATGTGCGCGTGGTGAAGGTTTACGAGGACCGCAAGGCTGAGCCGGAAGATCTGGCAGCCACCGACGGCACAGAGGTAGGCGAGGTTATCATCTGTTCACCAGCCAAGTCGCCTTACTTATACCACAACAAGCCTGAGGAGACCGAGAAGAAGTATTACAAGGGATTCATATACACCAACGACCTCGCCACATGGGATGAGAACCAGTTTATCACCATCGTGGGCCGTAAGGACGACATGATAATATCGTCAGGCGAGAATATCTATCCTACGGAGATTGAGGCGGTGCTCAACACTCACCCTGGTGTCAAGGACTGTATCGTTACCAGTGTGCCCGATAAGGTGCGCGGACAGATGGTGACGGCATACATTGTGCGTAATGACATGGCTCTTACCCCAGAGGCTCTTGACGAGTTCTGCAAGGAGAGCGACCAGATAGCCAACTTCAAGCGTCCGCGCTACTACCGCTTCACTGAGCAGATACCGTTCAATGCCACGGGCAAGAAGCTGCACGTGAAGATTAAGGAGACAGCTGAGGCCGACCTTAAGAACGGACTGCTCTACAGAGTGTAATATTTAACGACCACAGATTACTCTGATTACAAGGAATTTTCTTTTTGACAACGGATTAAGACGGATTACACGAATAAAAATCTGTGAATATCTGTGTAATCTGTGGGAGATGAAAACACCAACGAATCAAAGCGGATATCTGTGGAGTGAAAGAACTTACGGATATTGAATAATACAGTTTGACAGATTGTCAGGAAACCATATAATTTCTTGACAATCTGTTATTATTTTTCGGTGTTTCGCTTACGTCAAATCTTAACGGATGTTAATTACCGGCAGGCATCGTGAAAGCTATCGTTTTACGTTGTAAAAGCTATGCTTTCAGATTATAAAAGCATAGCTTTCACGATGAGAAGTGATAGCTTTCATTTTGTCAAATGAGGTCTTTTGTTTTTGCGGAGGTGCGTGGAAGAGGAAGAAAAAAAGTGAAATTCTTGTCGCTTAGCAAAAAAAGTAGTACATTTGCACGTGTTAAATATTTGATGCGAAATCAGAAAGGACACTCATAATTCATCGCTCGGCGCGCAGTGACGCTTTTCTTGCGCTCCGTTGGTGCTTAGGCGCATAGCGGAGTCCAAAGGCTGCAAGCCGACTAAAAGAACTCATAACTTGAAATGACACAGCTGCAAGAAGAGATACGCCGCATGGCGGAGGAGAAGAACGCCGTGATACTGGCGCATTACTACACAAGGAAAGAGATACAGGAGGTGGCCGACTTTATCGGCGACTCCCTGGCACTGGCGCGTAAGGCCGCCGAGACCGAGGCCGACATCATGGTGATGTGCGGCGTGCATTTCATGGCTGAGACGTGTAAGCTGCTCTCGCCGGGGAAGAAGGTGCTGGTGCCCGACGTGGAGGCCGGCTGCTCGCTGGCCGACTCTTGTGACGCTGACGACCTGCGCCGCTGGAAGGAGGAGCATCCTGGTTACACCGTGGTGCAGTATGTCAACACCACCGCAGCCACCAAGGCGCTGACCGACGTGGTGGTGACCTCGGGCAATGCCAAGAAGGTGATTGACCAGCTGCCACAGGATGCGAAGATACTCTTCGGACCAGACTATAACCTCGGTTCATATATCAACAGTGTCACGGGCCGCAACATGGAACTGTGGCAGGGCGGCTGCCACGTTCATGAGCGTTTCAGCGTTGATGCCATAGCCCAGCTGAAGAAGCAGTACCCTGAGGCTACCGTCATGGCACACTTGGAGTGTAAGGCTCCCGTGCTCGCCATGGCTGACGTGAAAGGCTCCACCGCCGATATGCTGAAGTATGCCCAGCAGCACGAGCCGCAGCAGTACATCGTGGCCACAGAGGCAGGCATCATGCACGAGCTTGAGCGCACCTGTCCCGACTGTGAGTTTATTCCTGTTCCACCAGAAATAAGCGAGGGCACCGTAGGCTGCCAGTGCAACGAGTGTCAGTATATGAAGCTCAATACCCTTGAGAAGCTCCGCGACTGTCTGCGCGACGAAAAGCCAGAGGTCACTGTCCCTGCCGACATCGCCAAGGACGCTGTGAAGCCTATAGAGAGAATGCTCAGCATGAGCTAAGGAAGCCCCCTCCTGCCTCCCCCGGTAGGGGAGGGCAACGTCTTGACTGAGGAATAGAGGAATGTTGCAAAAAATAATTAATACGAGATGCTATGGATAAAGACAATATGATAGAGAGGCTCAGAGCCGTAGCAAAAAAATCGGTTCCAGCTGGTGGCAAGGTCTTGCTGTATGGTTCCAGGGCCAGAGGCGACTCACATGCTGGTTCTGACTGGGATGTGCTCGTATTGCTGAATAAAGACTGTCTTGTGCAGTCCGACTATGATAATGTAAGTTATCCTTTCGTACTGTTGGGTTGCGATGTGGGTGAGGAGATAAATCCAATAATGTACACAACAAAGGAATGGGAGAAATACAAATATACACCATTCTATGATAATATCACGCGTGACGGAATATCCTTAAACTAAAGATCTTATGGATGAGGAAAACAGGAAGATATTAGTTTCCCAACAAAAACAGAAGGCTTCACGATTCCTTTCCCAAGCGGATGAGATGCTTGGAATGGAATATTGGGACTTAGCGGCAAACAGATTTTATTATGCATGTTTTCATGCAGTGCAGGGGCTTTTTATCTCAAAAGGAATATCAGCCCATACTCATGCAGGAATGATACAACAGTTCAGCCTACATTTTGTAAAGACAAGAATGGTTGACATGCATTATGGAAGTTTTCTTGCTCGTATGATGCAACTGCGACAAAAAGCAGACTATAATTGTGCATACGACATTTCAGAAGAAGAAGTCAAGGAAACTGCTACTCTTGCGCATGAGTTTATAGAAGTAATAGGTAATTTATGATTACAGGATTTGTATAGCTGATATTTGCTCACTATCCTAAACAATAATATATGAAGAAGCAAGGCTTATTGATGGTTCTGCTTATGCTTGTCGCTGTGACGGTATGGGCAAAGGGAAAGACTGTGGTGTGGGATAACCCCACTACAGAGTATGGAAACAGTTATGGCGACGGATTTTTTAATCTTGCTCTCGACGTGACGAGGGTGGAGATGACGGATGACGAGACGGTGGTGTATATCACTGCCTTGCGGCGTTCGGAATATCCGCAGTATAATTGGTTTATGTTTGCCGCTGACACTTATCTCAAGGTGGGTGAGCAGCGATACACTGTAGTGTCTGCCGACAATGCAAAGCTTGGCGAGAAACTATATACCCAGGACGGTAAGCTCGATATGGCGTTCCACTTTCCGCCGCTGCCACGAGACACAAAGTCGTTCGACTTCATAGAGGGCGACGGCTATGACGCTTTCCAGATAAAAGGCATCAAGCCGGTGGAGGAACGCTGGAAACAGCTGTTCCCGTCATACTGGCGCGACGACCAGACGGGCAACTGGGAGCTGGC
Source organism: Prevotellaceae bacterium UBA3627 (assembly GCA_002373375.1). Classification (GTDB taxonomy): domain Bacteria; phylum Bacteroidota; class Bacteroidia; order Bacteroidales; family Bacteroidaceae; genus Prevotella. Next base: position 3,351 of record DFLE01000053.1, on the reverse strand, counting down.
TCTCCTTGAGGATTGTGCCATATACCAGTGCAGGTTCTGGAACTACAAGCAGTGCGACGTGAACGACAAGACTGGCGAGGCGGAGATTGTTATGCGTAGTGACAACGACGAGATGAAGGTGAAAGTAGGAAAAGATAAGAACGGTAAGCGCATGATACAGATAGGCGACAAAAAAGTTACCTATTCCATGATTACCACACGCTTCATGCCCGACTATCCCGTGAAGGACCTGCGCACCGACTTCACCGATACGCACTATAAGAACGATACCATAACCGTAATAGGCTTGGTGAAGGATATGCCTGAGGATGTGAAGAAGCATATGCTCTCGTTTGATTTCGGTTACATGGATTTCCTTACAGGCGACTCAAAACAAGTACATGCCGACATTGACGAACAGGGACGCTTCAAGGTGAAGATACCCGTAATCAACAGCACGGAATTCTTCTGCGACTGGAAGACTTGTTTCGTCCGCACCATGCTGGAGGCTGGCAAGACATATTTCATGCTCTACGACTTCAAGGAGGGCCGCCGCTACTTCATGGGCGACGACGTCAGGTTGCAGAATGAGCTGTTCAGGTTTCCGCTTGACTGGAACAGTGTAAGTATGAAGGAAGGTGAGGACTATGCTCATTACATAGCCTCCTGCGACAGTCTGATAAAGTCACGCTATGCCTATGTTGACAGCCTCTGTCAGCAGCACCCTACGCTGTCTGCACGCTTCAGCATATACAGAAAGGACAATACACTATGGCAGCAGGCTAATGATTTTTGTAAGTCACGGAGGTATTCTCCGGAGTACAACAGCAATGGTCAGAAAGTACTGACATTGGAAGCCAGGAAATATGCCTATGACACCTTCTGGACGAAGATATGTAAGCCATACACACTGCACCGTGAGACAGGGTATTTCCTTAACAGCTATCTCTATGGTGAGTCATACGTCCGTGGTTTGTCAAACAGTATATGGAGATTACAGGACCATATCGCTGAGTGTGCCTCAAACGATGAGGAACTGGCATTGCTTACACGCTGGAAGAATGTTGTTGACGAGGCCCATGCAAGGATAACTGCCGCCCCTACTGATGAGGAGAAACAGAAAATAGCGGATGAGGTGAATGCCAAGAACGATGATATGATAAAGGCGGTGGAAAAGATACAACAGAGTCCGAAGGTGGTCAGACTGATGCGTGGACAGATGCTTATAGACAAGATAAAGAAAGGTACTCAGATGCTCGACTCACTGGGTGCCGACCAGACCATCAAGGATTTGCACCTCACGCAAAAGGCTCTTGGGGAGATTGAGAACAGCCGCATCTCCATGTCGCCTGATGTCCTTGACACTCTGGGCACTATGATAGCCAATGCCGACTTTATGGAGAAGGTGAAGGAGGAGAGCGACCGCTATCTCGCCATAGAGAATCGTGAGTTTGACAAACTTGTCTTGAAGTCGGCGGTAGGTCTTAAGGATATGACTGAGGGCGAGGCGTTGCTGAAGAAGATACTGGAGCCTTACAAGGGCAAGTTTGTATTGCTCGACATCTGGGGCACATGGTGCACTCCGTGTAAGAATGCCCTGTCACACTCCACAGAGGAATATGCCCGTTTGAAGGACTACGACATAGTGTTCCTCTACCTTGCCAACAGGAGTCCGCAGGAGTCATGGGAGAACGTCATCAAGGAATATAACGTGACCGGTGACAACGTGGCGCACTACAACCTGCCGGAGGTGCAGCAGTCAGCCATAGAGCGTTACCTTGACGTGCACGCCTTCCCTACCTATAAACTCTTCAACCGCAAGGGTGAGTTGCTTAATGTGGATGTGAGTGCACGTCAGCTCGACTCCCTCGTCCGTCTGCTTGACAGCCTGAAGTGACAAAGCTGTTCCGTCTTTTGGTTTTGATGTGCTTAGATGATAAAAGCAACCATAAATTTTGTCCGTATGCAAAATAATTGCTAACTTTGTACTCGTAAATCAGAGACGTGCGCCAATCTTTGACTGACACGCACTATTTACTTCGCACGCACCAGTGCAGTTGAATAACAAATGTTGTAGGGATATGCAAACAACAAAACCGACATATCAGCAGGTGTATGGCATGGTGATGCAACTGTCACCAGATGACAGATTGCGGCTGCGTGACTCACTCTATGACATGGAGGAGGATGATGTGCTTGAGCCATATACTGAGGCAGAACTGAGTCAGATGATGAAAGAAGGCTTGGAAGACTATAGGCAGGGTAGGTGTTGTACGGCAGAGGAGGGGATGAAACAATTAGAAGAGAAACACCCATGGCTGCAAGAATAATCTGGTCTGAAAAATTCCTTAAATCCACGGATGATTATTTCATGCAATATGAAATAATATATTCAAGGGATGTTCTCAGAAAATTAAGAAAAGGAATATTGAAGTACAATCGGATACTTGCCGATAATCCCTTGATGGGCATGGTAGAAAAGGAGATAGATGGTGTTTTGTTCAGACGCATCATTATAAAGCCTTATTTCAAACTGATATATATAGTTGAGGGGGATACTGTGGTTTTTACCAGCATTTGGGACACACGCCGCGCTCCAGACAAACTGATTAGATATTTAACATCATAAAAACAATAATGGAACAGACATTACTTATATACAATACGCTGACAAGGCAGAAAGAGGCATTCAAACCTATTAACCCGGGACACGTAGGCATGTATGTGTGCGGCCCTACTGTGTATGGCGACGCACACTTGGGACACGCTCGCCCGGCAATCACTTTCGACATACTCTTCCGTTACCTGCAGCACCTGGGCTACAAGGTGCGCTACGTCAGGAACATCACCGACGTGGGCCACTTGGAGCACGATGCCGACGAGGGAGAGGACAAGATAGCCAAGAAGGCCAGGCTGGAGCAGTTGGAGCCTATGGAGATAGCGCAGTACTACACACGCCGCTTCAACTCTGCCATGGAGAAACTCAACGTGTTGCCACCGTCAATAGAGCCACACGCTACGGGACACATCATAGAGCAGCAGCAGCTGGTGCAGCAGATACTCGACAACGGCTATGCTTACGTCAGCAACGGCTCTGTGTATTTCGACATAGAGAAGTATAACAAGGACTATAAGTACGGCATACTCTCAGGCCGCACGCTGGAGAATATCAAGGACGCATCGCGCGACACCCTCGCCGGTGTAGGCGAGAAGAAGAACCAGGCAGACTTCGCTCTGTGGAAGAAGGCGCAGCCTGAGCATATCATGCGTTGGCCAAGTCCGTGGTCTGACGGTTTCCCGGGCTGGCACTGCGAGTGCACCGCCATGGGCAGGAAGTACCTCGGCGACGAGTTTGACATCCACGGCGGCGGC
>DFLE01000026.1:24823-25325 GCA_002373375.1 Prevotellaceae bacterium UBA3627 | reverse complement strand
GCTGTCTCGCCTGTACCGATAGCCCAGATTGGCTCGTAAGCGATAACGATATTCTTCCACTCCTCTGCTGTGAGGTTGAACACTGAGCCCTGCAGCTCTGCCTTAACTACCTCATTCTGCTTGTTAGCCTCACGCTCAGCCAGTGACTCACCGATACAGAAGATAACCTTCAGACCGTTAGCCAATGCCAGCTGTACCTTCTCCTTGAGAATTTCTGGTGTCTCGTTGTAATACTCACGACGCTCAGAGTGACCGAGGATGACATACTGTGCACCTGTTGACTTTACCATCTCTGCAGAAACCTCACCAGTGAATGCACCTGAAGCCTTGTCGGCACAGTTCTCAGCACCCAGCTCTATGGCAGAGCCCTTAACAATCTCAGCCACGCTTGCAAGGTGGATGAACGGTGTGCAGATGATAACACCGCAGTTAGGGTTCTTTACTACCTCTGTGAGTTCCTTAGCGAGAGCTACGCCCTCCTGCAGGTTCTTGTTCATTTTCC
>DFLE01000026.1:23334-24777 GCA_002373375.1 Prevotellaceae bacterium UBA3627 | reverse complement strand
GTTCATTTTCCAGTTGCCTGCAACAATTTTCTTTGCCATTGTTCTTTTTTCCTTTTATAAAATAACTGAATATGTTAAATAGTCTGTCTATCAATGCTATCAGCAGCAGCGGCAATACATACCACATTATTATATAGCCTACCTTCACAGCCACCACGTCTGTACGCGGCAGGAATGCCGAGGTCTTGGTTATCTTGCCGCCCTCCTTAATCATATCTGCCGGTATGTCGTTATGGCTCCATTTGCCTATTACCTTGCCGCCATGCAGCAGTAACAGTCCGGGGTTGCTGCGCACCATGGTTTTCAGCGTAGTCTCGTCTGTATTGCAGAATGTGTACTCCGCACCCGTCAAGTCTATCCAGCGTGACACCGCCTTCTCGCCGCTTGCCGTGAGACAGAAGAAACCATAACCGTTATCCTCGGCAAAGTCATATACCTCATTAAAGTGTCCGAAGTTTGAGTCATCAGCATTCTCCAGATGCGGCGACACAAGCAGGAAGGTGTATCCCTTGGCGGTCAGTATGCTGTCTGTAAGGTCCTCGCCGTCACTCTGGCGCTCAATGGAGAAATCATGTATCGGCGGCTCATATCCTTCCTTTACCAATACGGTCTTTGAGTCAATGAATGTCCATGTGGAGTCAGGGTAGTTATCCACCCCGAACTCTTTACGCTCGCCGTTTTTCTCCATTATGAACGTTGTCTCATACTCCGGTTGCTCGGCTCCCTCGGGTATCTCCATTCTCTTGCGTATGTCTGCCCCCACATGATATGGACGGAAGTCAAACAACGGCAAGTAATGCAGCGACCATACCGACACTACGAGTATAAAGACCACGGAGTAGCTTAATACTAACCATCTGTTGCTGTGACTTATAAGACGGTACATCCTCTCATGCCACAACACCATGGGCACCGTCATGACGGTCAGCACCACATTCTTCAGCAATGTCTCACCGTTGGACAGCTTCAGCGCGTCACCGAAGCAACCGCAGTCGCTCACCGGATTCGCTATGTATATCCACACGGTTATCAGCGTCATCACCGCCATAAAGGCAAGTGTCAGCCGTGATGTAGTCTTACGTCCGATAGCAAAGAGCACAGACACGCCCAATGCAAACTCAAACAGCGACAGCGCCACCGCAGCCATTATAAGCAGCCACTCCGGGAAGACACCAGCCAGGCCTGTCGCCTCAGCATAGTCTTGCAGCTTATACACAGTGCCAAGCGGGTCAACAGCCTTTACGAAGCCCGAGAACACGAGTGTCAGCCCCACCACGAGCCTTGCTATGTTAACTATGACGCTGCGAAACATTATTCTTTATTCTATTATATAATCAAGGTTGATGAATTAAGGATTAAAGTTTTTAATGGATATTCCCCACTCCCTTCTTCACCCTTATTCCAATCAAACCTTATTTCTTCTTCCCTTCACCCTTATTCCAA
>DFLE01000026.1:0-23178 GCA_002373375.1 Prevotellaceae bacterium UBA3627 | reverse complement strand
TCTTCCCTTCACCCTTATTCCAATTTCAATTTTATAACGGCAAACACCGAGTAGTTTATAATGTCCATATAGTTGGAGTCTATGCCCTCGCTCACGGTAGTAACGCCGTTCTTATCCTCTATCTCCTTCACTCTCTCCAACTTGGTGAGTATAAGGTCTGTATATGACGACACCCGCATATCTCTCCACGCCTCTCCATAGTCGTGGTTTTTCTTCTGCATAAGCGTCAGGCACTCTTCCGCATACTTGTCATACAGCGCCATGGCTTCATCGTTCGACATATCAACCTTGTCGGCATATCCACGGTCTAACTGTATCAGCCCTACTATACCGTAGTTTATCAATGCCATAAACTCCGTCAACACGCCCTCGCCCACCAGCGACTCGCCCGTGGTCTCAAGCGTCCTTATGCGTTTTGCCTTGATAAACAGCTGATCTGTCAGCGATGACGGACGCAGCATCCTCCACGACGGTTTATAGTCATAGAGCTTCTTTGAAAATATATCCCTACAGAGCTGCAATGCCTCCCTGAATTGCTTGTTAGTATCTGCCATTCTTATGTCGTACTTATACAAAGTGCAAAATTAATAATAAATTTTCAAACATACAAATTTACCCCTACCCCACAAAATACAATATGTAAGCAAACCGTTTGATTTTTTAGCAAATTGTCATTTATACATGCCATTTTGTGACGCGAAATCTTAACTTTTGTTAAACCGCCGGGGGCTTCCTGAAAGCTATCACTTCACAGTGTAAAAGCTATCGAATGAGGATGTAAAAGCTATCACTTTACAACGTGAAGTGATAGCTTTCATTTTGTCATTTGACATACTACAAGAAAAAAGCGCTTTCTCTTTGTAAGCCGAAAAAAAATAACTACCTTTGCACACAGAATGACTTTCAGCATTATAACCTGTACATACAATGCCGCATCAACCCTGGCATACACACTGGAGAGCGTACGCCGCCAAACGTGGGATGATGTGGAACACATAATCATCGACGGAGTATCGTCAGACGAGACCACCGACATGATTGCCCGCTATCAGCAGGAGGAGCAGCGGCACAAGGTGACAGTGATATGCGAACCCGACCGCGGCCTGTATGACGCCATGAACAAGGGACTGTCTCTTGCCACCGGCGACTACCTGGTATTTATCAATGCCGGAGACGGACTGCACTCCGACCATACCCTTGCCGACATAGCCGCACAGACAGGCCACCGCAAGTGTGGAGTGATATACGGCGACACCACAATAATAGACAGTGAGGGAAACAGCGTGGGACTGCGCCGACTGCGCCCGCCAAAGGAACTTTCATGGAAGTCGTTTGCCGACGGTATGCTGGTATGCCACCAGGCTTTCTTTGCCAACACTGACATCGCCAAGCGCACGCCGTACGACCTGAAGTACCGTCTGTCTGCCGACGTGGACTGGTGCATACGAGTAATGAAGGAGGCTGAGCGCGAGCACCTGCCGCTGCATAACACGGGAGAGATACTGTGCAACTACCTCGAGGGAGGCATGAGCGTACAGAACCACCGCACTTCACTTCTTGAGCGCTTCAACATCATGAGGCGACATTACGGACTGCTGACTACAATTTACAAACACATAACTTTTTTGTTCAGATGATAAGAATCGGGATGGGATATGACGTCCACCAACTTGTGGAGGGCAGAGACCTCTGGCTTGGAGGCATAAAGATAGAGCACACGCACGGACTGCTGGGACACAGCGATGCCGACGTGCTGATACACGCCGTATGCGACGCGTTGCTCGGAGCCGCCAATATGCGCGACATAGGCTACCACTTTCCCGACACGGCTGACGAGACCGACGGCATAGACTCCAAGATACTGCTCGCCAAGACAATGGAACTGATAAAGTCAAAGGGCTACACGCTGGGCAACATCGACTGCACCGTGTGTGCCGAACAGCCTAAGCTCAATCCTCACATAGAGGACATGAAGCTTTGCATGGCAAAGGTGATGCAGGCAGACATCGACCAAATCAGCATCAAGGCCACAACTACGGAGAAGCTGGGCTTCACCGGCAGGAAGGAGGGCATCTCCGCATACGCCGTGGCACTGATAGAGAAGAAATAAACAACATACAAAAACATATATATGGCAAACGTAGAATTTAAGTATGCGCCAATGTTCCAACTTGGCGAAGACAAGACTGAGTACCGTCTCATATCCAAAGAGGGAGTGAGCATGGGCGAGTTTGAGGGCACACCTATACTGAAGGTGTCACGCGAGGCCCTGGAGTTGCTCACCACACAGGCTTTTCACGATGTAAACTTCATGTTGCGTCGCGAGCATAACGAGAAAGTGGCAGCCATCCTCAATGACCCAAAGGCGTCTGATAACGACAAGTATGTGGCTCTCACAATGCTGCGCAACGCCGAAGTGGCATGCAAGGGACAACTGCCGTTCTGCCAGGACACTGGCACCGCCATCATCCACGGTGAGAAGGGACAACAGGTATGGACGGGCTTCGAGGACGAGGAACCGCTTGCCAAGGGTGTATATAACACTTACACCACCGATAACCTGCGTTACTCACAGAACGCGCCGCTCGATATGTACAATGAGGTGAACACACGCTGCAACCTGCCTGCACAGATTGACATCGAGGTCACTCACGGCATGGAGTACCGTTTCCTCTGCGTAGTGAAAGGTGGCGGCTCTGCCAACAAGACATATCTCTACCAGGAGACGAAGGCACGCATACAGAACCCAGGCACACTCGTTCCATTCCTCGTGGAGAAGATGAAGAGCCTCGGCACAGCAGCCTGCCCTCCTTACCACATTGCGTTTGTCATCGGCGGCACATCAGCAGAGAAGAACCTGCTGACAGTGAAGCTCGCCTCAACAAAATACTATGACTCTCTGCCAACAACCGGCGACGAGACCGGACGCGCCTTCCGCGACATAGAGCTGGAGAAGCAGCTGCTCGAAGAGGCTAAGAAGATTGGATTCGGTGCACAGTTCGGAGGTACAGCCTTCGCCCATGACGTGCGCGTCATCCGTCTGCCACGCCACGGTGCTTCTTGTCCTATCGGTCTGGGCGTATCATGCTCTGCCGACCGCAACATCAAGGCTAAGATAAACAAGGACGGCATCTGGATAGAGAAGATGGACGACAAACCATACGAGCTGATTCCTGAGGCACTGCGCCAGGCAGGCGAAGGCGATGCCATACAGATAAACCTTGACCAGCCTATCAGCGAGGTATGCAAGGAACTCTCTAAGTACCCTGTATCAACCCGAGTAAGCCTCAACGGCACCATCATCGTGGCACGCGACATTGCACACGCAAAGATTAAAGCACGCCTTGATGCAGGCGAGGGAATGCCACAGTACTTCAAGGACCATCCTGTGCTCTATGCCGGACCGGCAAAGACTCCACAGGGTATGCCATGCGGCTCTATGGGACCGACCACAGCTAACCGTATGGACCCATACACCGATGAGTTCCAGGACAACGGCGGCTCGCTGATAATGATAGCAAAGGGCAACCGCACACAAGTGGTGACCGACGCCTGCAAGAAGCACGGCGGCTTCTACCTCGGTTCTATCGGCGGACCTGCAGCCTTCCTCTCTTCAAGCAACATCAAGAGCATAGAGTGCGTAGAATACCCTGAGCTCGGCATGGAGGCAATATGGAAGATACGTGTGGAGAATTTCCCTGCATTTATACTTGTAGATGACAAAGGAAATGATTTTTTCACACAGTTTAAGTAATTAAATATGAAAATATTGCATATTTGAAAAAAAAATCGTAACTTTGTGGGCAATTTGTGAAAAGGGTTCACTATTACTCTATAAGTAACGCTTGAAAATTAATTTAACTTATATATAAGACAATGAAAATACAGAAAGTACATGCGAGAGAGATTCTCGACTCAAGAGGTAACCCAACCGTAGAGGTTGAGGTAGTATTGGAGAATGGTGTAATGGGCCGTGCCTCAGTGCCAAGTGGCGCCAGCACAGGTGAGAACGAGGCTTTGGAGCTTCGCGACGGTGACAAGCAGCGTTATCTCGGTAAGGGAACACTGAAAGCCGTAGAGAACGTTAACACCAAGATTGCTCCTGTAGTTTGCGGTATGTGCGTATTCGAGCAGCGTAAGATTGACGACGCTATGTTGAAGCTCGACGGCACACCTACAAAGAAGAACCTCGGTGCAAACGCCATCCTCGGTGTTTCTCTCGCTGTGGCTCACACTGCTGCTAACGCTCTGAACATGCCTCTGTACCGTTACCTCGGTGGTACCAACACTTATACTCTGCCTGTTCCTATGATGAACATCGTAAACGGCGGTGCACACTCTGACGCTCCTATCGCATTCCAGGAGTTCATGATTCGTCCAGTTGGTGCTAAGAGCGAGAAGGAAGGTATCCGCATGGGTGCTGAGGTATTCCACAACCTCGCTAAGCTGCTGAAGGCTCGCGGCCTCTCTACAGCTGTAGGTGACGAGGGTGGTTTCGCTCCTAACTTCAACGGTATCGAGGACGCACTCGACACTATCATGGAGGCTATCAAGGCTGCCGGTTACGAGCCAGGTAAGGACGTTAAGATTGCTATGGACTGCGCTGCTTCTGAGTTCGCAGTACAGGAGAACGGCAACTGGTTCTATGACTACCGTCAGCTCAAGAACGGCAAGCAGAAGGATCCTAACGGTAAGAAGCTCAGCGCTGACGAGCAGATCGCTTACCTTGAGGAACTCATCACAAAGTATCCTATCGACTCTATCGAGGACGGTCTCGACGAGAACGACTGGGAGAACTGGGTAAAACTGACACAGCGCATCGGCGACCGTTGTCAGCTCGTAGGCGACGACCTCTTCGTTACCAACGTTAAGTTCCTCGAGAAGGGTATCAGCATGGGTGCTGCTAACTCTATCCTCATCAAGGTTAACCAGATTGGTTCACTCAGCGAGACTCTCGACGCTATCGAGATGGCTCACCGTCACGGCTACACCACTGTAACCAGCCACCGTTCTGGCGAGACTGAGGACACTACTATCGCTGACATCGCTGTTGCTACTAACAGCGGCCAGATTAAGACTGGTTCTCTCTCACGTACTGACCGTATGGCTAAGTACAACCAGCTCATCCGCATCGAGGAGCAGCTGGGCGAGCAGGCAGTTTATGGCTACCGTCGCATAAAGTAATGCATAGAAATAAAGCCCGCGAACATCGGTTCTAAAGGCTTAGGGTTTATAATATTTGCTCCACACCTGAACGGTGTGGAGCTTTTTTGTGCAAAAAAAAGTTAAAACAGGGTTTTATCCCTTTTCTTTACCCCACAAATCCAATATAAATTTGTATCTTTGCAGATGCCTTGAATGAAACAAAATAAACACACAAAAATACATAACAACTAAACAATGAGTTCGGTAACAACAAACAAGATGACCAACTGGCGTTGGGTCATGTGTGCGATGTTATTCTTCGCCACAACAGTAAACTACATGGACCGTCAGGTACTGTCTCTCACATGGAAAGACTTTATCTCTCCTGAGTTCCACTGGAATGATGAGATTTACGGTAACATCACAGCTGTATTCTCTATCCTCTATGCGATAGCTAACCTCTTCGCAGGTAAGTTCGTTGACTGGATGGGTACTAAGAAAGGTTACTTCTGGGCTATCACCGTATGGTCACTGGGTGCTGTGCTGCACGCAGGATGCGGATGGTTCACCATGCAGTATGAGGGCCTTGACAGTGTTGCTGCACTGAAGGCAGTACAGGCAGGCTCTACAGCAGCAGTCGCTATTGCCACTGTCAGCATGTATGCTTTCCTTGCATGCCGCTGTATCCTCGCTCTCGGTGAGGCTGGTAACTTCCCAGCAGCTATCAAGGTGACAGCTGAGTATTTCCCAAAGAAAGACCGTGCTTTCGCCACTTCAATATTCAACTCAGGCGCTTCTGTAGGCGCACTGGCTGCACCTGCCACTATTCCTTTGCTCGCTAAGGCATGGGGATGGGAGATGGCTTTCATCATCATCGGTGCTCTCGGCTTCATCTGGGCAGGCGTATGGCTCTTCGTTTACGACAAACCAGCACAGTCTAAGTTCGTCAACGAGGCTGAGCTGAACTACGTAAACCAGGACGACGAGAACGAGAAGGCTGCCGACGTAGAGGTTGAGGAGAAGCAGATGAGCTATATTGAGGCTTTCTCTCACCGTCAGACATGGTCATTCGCTTTCGGTAAGTTCATGACCGACGGTGTATGGTGGTTCTTCCTCTTCTGGGCTCCAGCATACTTCTCTGACCAGTATGGCTACTCTTCTGACTCAAACATGGGTATCGCTCTTATATTTACCCTTTATGCTATCGTTACCGTACTGTCAATGTTCGGCGGCTACCTGCCAAAGCTCTTCGTAGAGAAGAAGGGCATGAACCCTTATCAGGGCCGTATGCTCGCTATGCTTATCTTCGCATTCTTCCCTGTGCTCGCACTTTTCGCACAGCCACTCGGACAGTACAGCGTATGGTGGCCGGCAATCATCATCGGTCTGGTAGGCGCAGGTCACCAGGCATGGTCTGCCAACATATTCTCTACTACAGGCGATATGTTCCCTAAGAGCGCCGTGGCTACCATCACAGGTATAGGTTCTATGGCTGGTGGTTTGGGCTCATTCCTCATCAACAAGATTTCTGGTAACCTCTTCACTTACGCAGAAGCACAAGGTAGCGCCTTCACCTTCATGGGCTTTGAGGGCAAGCCTGCAGGCTATATGATTATCTTCTGCGTATGCGCCGTGGCTTACCTCATCGGTTGGTCTGTAATGAAGCTGCTCGTACCTAAGTACAAGCCGGTTGTAATTAAGTAAGATTATTATATATATAAATAAGGAGAAAATCGCTGTAAGGCTATAACGAATAACCTGACAGCGATTTTCTGCATTATACATGGCAGGACTATACATACACATACCTTTCTGCAAAAGCCGCTGCATATATTGCGACTTCTATTCCACCACAGGCAACGAGAGTCTGCATGACAGATACACTGAAGCGCTGCGCAAGGAACTCGAGATGCGCAAGGACTTCCTGCACGATGACGTAATAGGCACTGCATACATCGGCGGTGGCACGCCCTCTACCCTGTCACCACATCACCTGATGCAACTGGCGGCACTTGTACCGCCTACGGTAAGAGAGTTCACTGTGGAGTGTAACCCCGACGATGTAACCAGCGACATGGCACGCACTTTACAGGACATTGGCGTGAATCGCATCTCCATGGGGGCACAGACATTCTCTGATGCCCGACTGAGTATGCTCAAGCGGCGGCACAACTCCCAACAGATACGCGACGCTGTACGGATATTACGCCAACACGGCTTCACTAATATCAGCATTGACCTGATTTACGGTTTCCCCGGGGAGACCGTAGAGGAATGGGAACATGACATAGACGAGGCACTGGCCCTCAACACAGAACATCTGTCTGCCTACTCTCTGATGTATGAGGAGGGTACACAGCTAACACGCATGGCAAACTCCGGCGAGATTGTCAGGCTTGACGATGACACCTGCTGCAAGATGTATGACACACTTGTCAACAAACTGACCATAGCTGGATATGAGCATTATGAGATAAGCAACTTCGCAAGGCCGGGCTATCATTCGCAGCACAACTCTTCCTACTGGAACGGAACAGAATATATAGGCATCGGAGCTGCAGCACACTCTTACAATACCGTATCACGCCAATGGAACGTCAACGATGTAAGGCAATATATCGAGAGCATAGAAAGGGGTGTAGTACCCATGGAGCGCGAACTGCTTGACGACATAACCAGATATAATGACATGGTAACCACCGCACTGAGGACAGCCGTAGGCATTGACCTTGACACCCTGGAGCCTCGCTTTCGTGACTATGCCATAGCCAATGCCCGCAGAAACATCAGTGCCGGACTGCTACAGATAACAGACCGGCACATGAGGCTCACCCGCAAGGGTATGTTTGTCAATAACGAGGTAATGAGCGACCTTATATGGGCATAGCCCACCCTACCCCGCGTCCACGTGTTATTTCAGTTGTATAGTCACACTGTTGTCGGCATTAACATGCTTTTTATCACCCACATAATTATACATAATACTTGAGATGAGGTCTGATGCGCGGCGGTAAGCACCGTCTTTCTGCTGTTTCAAGGCATTTACCTTCACTGCGTTATACATCAGCACGTGTTTTATGTACTTGTCAGTAGCCGTCATACACTCCTCGTACACAGCTTTCGGCTTATGTCCCGTCTCGTCACCGGCAGCAAGCGCACACAGTGCCTTGTTGTATGACGTGGCAAGATACTGGTAAGCGTCAGACATATCTGTCTTCACTCCCGTCAGGCGAGGCACATACAGCTGCACCATATAGCGCAGCCTGTCCATCTCACGGTTGGCAAGGTCTGTGGTTGGCCATTGCGACGGTTTGTTGCCAAACATTGTCGCCGACGTGATACGCAACCGGCCCGTCTGCATATTCAGCGTCATACGACGGTAAGGACTGGGGAAACCCGAGAGGGCTCCTGTTGACACATCGGTAAGCTTGCCGTGCAGCGTCTCCACGTCTGACACTGACTGTATATGATAGTGTCCCGTCAATACCAGGCGTATGCCAGAACGCGTAAACGTCTCCTGAACATCACGCAGCGAAGGCAGTCCCTTTACCTTCTGCTCCATGTTTGTCATTGCCGTAGGAGCAAAGTAGTCCTCCTGGTTATGGTGTTGCATCACCTGATGGTGGGACATGGCTATGACTATGCGTCCGGCAGAGCGGGCCTCTCCTGACACTCTCTCCATCCAGTTAAGCGTCTGTTGCCACAGACGACCGTGGACATAACGCGACTTCATACGGTTAGGGATGTTTGTGTTCAGCCCCACCACTGCCAGTCCCGGCAGCGGATAGCAGATATATGAGCCTGAAAGGGAATCAACAGACACAGCCTCCGCATAGCCGAAGTTCTTATATATCTCACGGAACTCCTTCTCACTGACAGAGGGCACACGCTCAGCCTTGTTACCATGGTAACCGTAAGCCAAGGGGTTCTCCATATCGTGGTTACCGGGCACTACGAGCACCTGTACCCCTGCAGCCTCTATCTCCGCCAGTCTCTTCGCCACATACATGTGCGACGCCTTCTCGCCGTCTTTCGTCAGGTCTCCCGGCACGAGCAGCAGTTGCGGACGCTCCTTAAGCACTATGCCTACAAACTTGTCAAACAACTGTGCACTTGACTCATTAACCTTCAGGTCACGCTGCATGGCTTGCATGAACGCCTCGCCATACGGCACATCAAACAACGACGTGTCCATAACATGCGGGTCACTCAGCACCATCATCGTCACCTGCTGCGCACGCATTACCACACTGAATAACAACAGTAACAACGCTACTGCATTTGTTCTTCTTCTCAACATAACACATAATTGATTTTTCGTTACACAAAATTACACTTTTCTATATACTTCCACAACGAAAGGATGTCTCCCATTTCTTAAAAAGTCATAAATAAAAAGTACTTTTCGTTGTTATAACATAACTTTTTACTACCTTTACACCGATAAAATATATTTACTAACTACCAAAAAACACTGTATCTACTATGAGAAAGTATGTATGTGGCCCTTGCGGCTATGAGTATGACCCCGCTGTGGGCGATCCTGAGAACAACATTCCAGCAGGCACTGCTTTTGAGGATTTGCCCGAAGACTGGGTTTGTCCTGTCTGCGGAGTAGGCAAGGAAGAGTTTGAACTATCATAAAGAAAAAGACAAGGCTCCAACACTTTTATATTGTTGGAGCCTTTATAACTCTCCTATCATTTCTTTACTCTCACTTATTAACCAGCCATCAAACCTTTGAGCAACACTCCAAAATATTTCTTCAAGCCGCGCATAGGCGAACACTATGCTGATGGCTTCAACGGCTACCGCACTCTCGTGGTGGGCGTACACCTGATGTGTGAAGAGGAAGAGTGTATCTATAAGAAACTATGCCAGTCGCCAATATTCGTCGTCAAGATGGACAACGAATGTCCTTGCTACGAGCAGCACCGCAAGGGACCACTCGCTGACTACTACCGGCTGAGCAACTGCAATGCCATTGAACTGGAGACCTACATATATAATGACGGCAAGTCGCCAAGTTTCTCTGCCTTCACTAAGTATCTGCTGAAGGAACCGGGCTATGTGTCGCCAGAACGTAAGAAGAAATTATGGGACCACCTTGCCTTCTGCAACTTCCTGCAGTGCTTCCGCCCTGACAGCAACACTCCGTCGTATAGCGACCACCAAGAGCTTTATGACAACTGTCTGCCTGCCTTCAAGGCCGTATTGCGTGAACAGAACCCACAGCGCTTGTACGTGTGGAGCGATGAGTTGTGTGAGTGTTTGAACAATCATAGTATCAAGGGACTTGACTATTACGGTGCCACCGACATGCAGGCTAAGCGCGTGCACCTGTTCTTCTACAATACCATACCTGGTGTCAAGATTACCAACGAGCAACTGGAAGACATTATTATCAGGCAGAAGCTCGGCGACAGCATACCTCCTGCCACACAGGAGAAACTGGCGTATGTAATAAAGCGCTGCCTTGAGAAGGGTTTCCTGCGCTTTGACGGTCACGACCTAAGCATATCTAACGTTATAGCAATATCATATCTGGGAATGCGCATAAAGGCTGTTGACAAGTCTCTGAGTTGGAAACACTTTGACATACTATTCAACCATCCAAACCTGCGTGGCGGACACTATGACAAGGTTTCCAGCGAAATAGAATTTCAGATATCGGAATTGCTTAAAAGACACTTCCCGTCGCATACGAAAGAAAGCTGACAACGAAAATCTTTCCAAATGCTACACATTCATGCTACAACCGCATTTTCCTCTTGGAGAATGCGGTCTTTCTGTATATCTATGTAACAAGAAAGTTAATTAACGGCTTACGCACACTGCCGCCAGACACCGTAATTTCAGATAAATCATAAATCCGCTTCCTTTTTTCATTGAACTATGTTATTTGTTGAAAACTTTCTTTGTTTCTCCGTTCTTATAACGGACTATATTCAAACCATTATTCATGTTCTTGGTAGGAATGCCGGAAGCATTATAGATACTTTCAATCTCCATATTGCTTTCTGATAAAACAATACCATCAACAGGAGTAGATGTATCTTCAAGAACACTTGTATAACTCAAGTAGCTGTCTTCAAGAGCCAGACGGTCTGAAATCCACATTTGCATACGACTTGCATTGTCTGGGGTAGAATATCCCAGTTTTGAATATGGCTTTACACCAGTAGTGGTTCCTGTAGCAATCCATATTCTGTATAACAACTTACATGTATCACCTTCGTTATATGTTGCAGACGCATCATAATCTGCAATAGCATTATATCCAGTCCAATCTTCCGTGGTCGTCCAATTCGGATTACATATTAGCTCGTTATAGCAATAACTATCTGGCCATTTTTGTTTTTCACTATTATATGTTTCTTCTCCACCAACTCTATTATACCAGTCGTATATGTATTGCATTATGTGTTTTGGAGTTAGTATGCCTCTTGAACGTAAATCCTCATATCTGCTTTTAATGTCATTCCAGAAATAGGTTCTTATCCAAAAGACAGGACCTGCACTAGTCAAATCCTGCATACGATAATCCTGGAATACATATGACCAATTAGGTGGTAATATCATAATTCCAGACGATACATTTCCAAAAATGCCATCTAAGTCATATGGGGTGACAAACCATTTTACACCATCGTATGTAAGCCATTGCCAGTTTTTAATAAACCCATCATAATTTGCGGTTACTAAGCTGAAAACATAATAATCAATTAATCCAGTAACGTCAAATCTCTCAGCAATAGCGGCACGTATGGTTGCGTCATCAGCATTGCTGTATCTAAGGGCACTAAGTTCTGCCCAATATCCGTTGAGACGTAAAATGTTGCTTTTGACAGTTGCAGTTCTTACATGATCAGGATTGGATGCATTGAAGTATTCTGAGTTTTCATCAATCAGTTCTGAAGGCTTATCGCCATCATAATCCGCATAATCATATCCGCTTAGTTCTGTCAATTTATAAAATTTGATTTTTCCTTTGCTCGTCACATACTTATAGTATAACGGTGATGAAGCTGACAATTCTTCACTCGTCATGTCCTTCGGATTGTTTGGAGCATCAACCCATGAATCACCCATAACTAATATTTCTGCCTCATTATCAGTTATCTCTGTGTATTTATATCCAGAAATCGATATTGGGGTTGAACACTTCAATCCCTTTGGGTTCCTTATTTCAAACTGACTCCAATCAACGGTTCCATTCCAAATATAGTCATAGGATAACGTTCCGTCTAAATGAATATGATTGGCATTGTCTTTTGTCTGATTGGTATTCTTTCTATGTTTTTTTAGTTGCCATGCAAATATACCGTAATAATCACCATTAAGATATACAATGCATGGGAAACCATCTGGATAGCAGCGGGCTTTTACATCATATTCTGTAAAGCCTGCACGATCAAGATATGAATCATGATCGGCTATTATATCGTCAAACAGCTTATAGCCTATTGTTGCAACACCACGAAAAAAATCTGTGTAATAAGCCTTGAAATGAAAAGCATCTTGAGTAACCCAGTTACCAATGCTGATATTCGTGGTTTTATCACCAACCCATTCATCTTCGCAAAAGTCTGCTGCAAAGTTCTTTTTAACTAAGTACATGGAAGAATTCCCCTGTGCATTTATAATCACTTTCTTTTGGAAATAATGCCCATTACCATCATAGCATTCAAACAAGGCATGCATATCTGCTGTCTTGGTTGTCGGCATCTCTGTCACATTGGTAATGTTGATGTAAGCGCAACTCGGCTCGTCTATCGCTATCGTGTTTTCTGCAGATAGGTCGGTTACGGTAGCCGGATTAAATCCTTGGCTTACAATTTTTTGATAATAAGGAGTTGTGGGGTCAAAAGATTGAGAAACGGCTCTCGCTACTACCCCATATAAGATGCTGATTGTAAGTATAATGGAAAGTTTGACATTTCTCATTTTAAGATTTCCTTTTTTATGTTTTTTTTATAAAAATAGTGCGTTGATTTAATATTTAATCGTTTCAAAATCAATAACTTATATTAAGAATTACTTATGGAAACTTAACTGAATGAAATTGGTCAAGTCGCTGATTTTCAGTAACTTTGTAGTTAATTGAATACTATAGAGTAACATAATTTTTTCAGCTGCACTTGACCAATATATGGATATCTGCAAAGAGTCTGTTAAGGATTCTTCCGCAAAGTTAAACAAAAGTTTCGTAAAAACGCTCATCGAGGTACTACTTTTAATGATTGTTATACCTGGAAAGCGTAATTTTACCCAGTTTGCGAAGTACGGTTCCCGGGGGGAACAGTGCTACAGGCAGAAAAAGTAATTGAGAAATATTTCCACTATTGTGATTGGCATTTCAATTAATCTTACTACCTTTGCATAAACACTAACTATAAAACAATAATGAGAAATATGAACAAGGGTTTACTGATTATCGGCAGCATACTGGCTGCCACAGTGATGACAGGTTGCGGCAATAAGCAACAGGATACAGACGGTACAAAAGCCGATTCCACACAAGTGGTGGAAGAAGTGGAGAAGAACGAGGATGAGGAAGCCATAAAGCTGTCAACAAAGAGAATAACGAAAAAAATCAAGAATAATTCTGGCGAGTATAAGCTTATTATCGACTTCCCTGAGAGTGATAACGAGATTCTCGCCAATGCCATCCGCGAGTATATCAGCGAGTCACTCGGCTCTACCTACGGCGGTGGCGAGGAGGAAACGAAACAAGGCTCTTACAGCGGCGACCTGACTGACGGTGAGCAGATGGCGAAATATTATTTTGACATCAAGGTGAAGGAATTCACTAAGATGTATAACTCCATGAAGAGTGAAGGAATGCCTGACGTGCCGCAACTGGCCTCAGAGACGGAGATAACACGCGGCTACGAAACCTCAAAGGTGGTGACCTTCAACTTCTCAAGCTATGAATATGGCGGTGGAGCGCACGGCGGCTCCGTAGGCTCAGGCATGACTTTCCGTAAGACTGACGGCAGGCGCATTGGCTGGGAATTGTTCAGCACAGTGAAGATGCAGAGCATATTGCGCAATGGTCTGAAGGAGTATTTTGAGGTAAAGACCGATGAGGAGCTTGAAAACTGCCTGACCCTCAACGGTATCTTCTACATACCTCTCCCCGTCACCCCCCCGCTATTCACGGAGAAAGGCATCGTGGTCATCTATCAGCAGTATGAGATAGCAGCTTATGCCGCTGGTATGCCATCGTTCACCATACCTTACAAGGATGCGCGAAAGATGCTTAACAACACAGGTAAGAAGTTGATTGAGTGACCCCACCCCAGCCCTCCCAAGGGGAGGGAGGAAGTTTGGCTATATTGGTGAATTCTATTTACAACAAAAAAAGCGAGTCACTTTTGAGTGGTTCGTTTTTTTTCTTTCTCATAACTTTACTTTATTATATTATTTATTTTCTCTACTAAAGTGGTGTTACCCGCTATGATGCTGATGTTACGGTCGTCACGGAAGTGCTTTATCTCTCCTCCGGCTTCCTTTACTATCACCATACCTGCACAGCAGTCATACTCCTTCAGGTCAAGCTCCCAATAGACGTCTATCGTGCCCATCGCCACACAACACATATCATACGCGCAACTGCCCATGCGGCGGAAGCCTCGCACCTGCGGCAGTATCTTCGCCGCATTGTCTATATTGTTCACGGGATTTGTGGCCTTGTCATACGGAAAGCCTGTTGCCACTACACACTCTCCAAGATCAGTCTTCCTTGATACGTGCAGGCGGTCACCCGGCAAGAGTTCTCCTATGCAGAGCCCTTGCTGCATCTCAGCTCCCTGACCTTTCACGGCTGTGTAGAGTTCATCGAGGTATGGCGCATAGACCACTCCCACCACCGGCTCGCCCTTATAGCGTACGCCGATGCTGACACAGAATATAGGCAGTCCCTGTGAATAGCTGTTGGTACCGTCAAGCGGGTCAACCACCCATTCCCAGTCTGCTCCCTCGTGGATGTGCTTGCCTGTCTCCTCGCCTATGATGCTGTGCGTAGGATAATGGCTGCTGATTTCTTTCACCAAGTAAGCCTCACAGGCCTTATCCACCTCAGTTACCACATCATACTGTGAAGTCTTTGTGTCTATCTGCAGTCGTGGCGAACGAAACGAATCCATCTGTATCTCGCCCACTGCCGCCGCCATCTTGACGGCAAAAGCCTTTATCTCCTTAAACTCCTCCATTTATATTAATTTATTTATTGATTTCTATACAGGTTATGTGTAAACACATCATGAAATAATAAAGGCCTGTCGAGACTCACATCTAAACAGGCCCTCGCAAAGTTATGTTTTTTGTTTATGAAAGGAGATTCATTCTTGTTCCCTTACTTACGGGCTCTCTCACCTACCCTTTCTCATTTCTTCTTCTTCTTGCTATCATCTCTCCCAGTCTCCTGCCCTTGCTCTCCCGTCCGCAGATACTCATGACCTGCAGCCAGCTATTTATGTATAGCGCAGAAGCTGTCCTACACGCACCTTGACATCACGAGTCAGGTGGTTCTTCTTACACAGCTCATCAACTGTCAAACCATGACGCTTGGCTATGCTGTACAGAGTCTCACCCGCAGCAACCTTATGATAGCGCGCAACAGTATTCGCGTTCTGAGACATATGTCCCATCTGACGCTGCTTAGCAGAAGAAGCCTCTTTCTGCTTCAATCCGCCCGGGATTGTCTCGCCTCTCACGTCGCTGGCCTGATAACCGCCATTGCCAATCTTGCCACGTACCTCGTTAGCCCACCGGCCTTCATTCTCGTATGTTGACTTGTGGAACATATAATAGTCTCCCACTACATCCTGGTTACGGAAGTCAAACATCAAAGCAGGGTTGAGTGCCACGCCACACAGACGGGTCTCAAAATGCAGATGCGAACCAGTGCTTCGTCCGGTGTTGCCACCCAGACCGATAGGCTGACCAGCCTTGACCACCTGATTCTCCTCTACCAGCTGTGCGCTCATGTGACCGTATATGGTCTCAAGTCCGTTGTTATGACGTATAACAACATACTTACCGTATCCGCCTCCGTCATACTTCACTACGCGTACCTTACCAGAGAAAGCGGCACGTATAGTATCACCTATATACACCTTGATATCCAGTCCCTTGTGCTGACGTCCCCAGCGTGCGCCGAAGTTACTTGTCACCACGCGGCTCTCTGTAGGCATGTGGAAACCACGAAGGTTAATCCTAAAAGAATCAGGCAACTCCGTAGCCTTATGAGCATACTTGTTATCCCAGTCCTCATACAACTTTGACGCTGGAGACTGAGCCTCCTCACGCTCAATCACTGATTTAAGCGCGAGAGTATCTATTTTTCTCATATGTTTGTCAATCGGAGCCTGGCGCACAATGAAATCCTGTGCCATAGACACTGTTGACGTTAAAGCTGTTACAATAAAAATTGAACAAATTTTTTTCAAACCCATTGGTTAGTATCTCCTATATTTATCAGGCGGCAAGATTGTTTGAACCGCCCTAAATAATTATTTCAAATTATACGGTTAATTGCAAAGTTAATAAAAAAAAGTTTTTTATACAAGTCTGAAAACAAAGAAAAACAAGTTTTAAGAGCCAAAACTTGTTTTTTAACTTTTTTTATCTTTTACTTGCAGTTGCTTCTCTATCCTCTCCACACGCTGACGAAAGAGCCCGTCAGTCTGTATCTGTTCCTTTACCTTCGCTATGCTGTGCAGCACCGTGCTATGGTCACGCGAACCTATCATACTGCCTATACGCGACACCGGTATCTTAGTGTATTTCTCTGCCAGATACATCACTATCTGCCGAGGAACAACCACTTCCTTTTTCCTTGAGCGTCCTTTGACAAGGTTATACGTAACCTCATACTCATTACATACCTTGTCCATTATGTCATCCACCGTCAGCGGCGAGTTGTCAACCTTTACGGCTCTCTTCACGACGCGTTCCACAAGCGACATATTCAGGTTACTGTGATAGACTATACTATAGGCCATCAGCGAGTTGAGTATTCCCTCGAGATAACGCACAGAACCGTTGGCGGTACTTGCTATAAAGTCAACGACGTCGTCAGGTATGGAGATACCGTCGCGCACGGCCTTCTTCTTCAATATATCTACGCAGAGCTGGTAGTTTGGCTTGTCCATCTCTGCCGTCATGCCACATCCGAAACGTGTTATCAGTCTCTTGCTTATACCCTCCATCTCCGACAGCGCACGGTCACTGACGAGTATGATGCGCCTGCCGTTTCTATGCAGGTGGTTGAAGATATGGAAGAAGGTATCTTGTGTGCCCGTTGCCTTCACCCACTCCTGCACGTCATCGACTATCAGCATGTCTATCGTCTGGTAGAAAGCAATGAAGTCATTCACCTTTCCCTTCAGCGTTGACTGCGAATACTGTGTTGTGAAGGTTCTGGCACTCACATACAGCACACGTTTGTCAGGATAGAGCTCCTTACACCTGTTGCCTATGGCGTTTACCAGGTGTGTCTTTCCACAGCCAGACGGACCGAAGATAAACATCGGGTTGAACTGTGACGTGTTGGGATGCTCTGCCACCGACAGCCCGATGGAGCGTGACAGCTTGTTGCTGTCTCCCTCAATAAAAGTACGGAAAGTCTGTGAGGTATTCAGCTGCGAGTCAATAGGCGGCAGTTTCGCTGCCTTTGGCTGCAACGCCGGCTGCTTTATATCATAAGGTGTGGAACTGTCAGGACTCTCCACCAAGACGCTGGTGCCTTTCTTGCCCTCCTGTGGTTCCACCACCACGATATCCCACCCAAGGTTTATCTTGCCGAAGGTGTTATATATCGCAGTCCTGAAAACGTCAAGGAAATTCTTTTCTATCTGGTCACATATATAGTCACTGGGCGACTGTAATATCAAGCGCCTCTCAGCCACTATATACTTCTCGAATGACACATGGGCGAAGAGCGAGTCATAGTCCTCCGCCGGCACATTCTCCCTGATATATTTCAAGCACGACAACCAGAGTGCCTTACTATCTTTCATCTGCATTACTGTTTCTCCTCCGCTTTATCTTTCTTACCAAACACAGAGAAGTGTACATACCTCTTCGGATGTGCCTTCAGGTCAATCATCAAAGAGTCAGCATGCCTCATCGTAGAGTTAAGATTATTATATACGCCCTTGTCATACATCAGCAGTCCCAGTGTACCCTCGCGGTTGTTGAGGGCCTTTGACATCTGCTCCAGGTTGTCGAGCGTGTTGTCTATCTTCTTCATTGTTGCGTCAACATCAACCTTCGCCAGGTTTCCTGTCAGCGTCTCGGTGTTCTGCAGCGTAGCATTGGCGTGCTGCATCATTCCGGGCACACTTCTGTTCAGCTGCATAGCGAGCGAATTGAGCTCTGACGTCGTCACCTTCAGGTTCGCCGTCATATCCTCCGCATTTCTCAGGATGTTGACTATTGACGGATTGGCAAGTATGGTGTTTACCGACGTCACGATGCTGTCAAGCTTTGGCACTATTGCCATCACTGTTGGCAGCACCTCCTGGAACTGTGCCATCATGCCCTTCTCGTCAATACCCATAATCAGGCCTCCCGGCTCTATCTTCTCCTTGGGGTTGTTAGCCAGCAGCAGGTTTACCTTGATGTTACCCATCAGGTCGCTCTCTATCTCTGCCTGCGAGCCCTTAGGAATACGCAGTTGCGGGTCAATATCACACTTCACCAGCACGTTGCCGGCATTCTCATAGTCATACTCTATAGAAGTCACTGTTCCCACCTTATATCCGTCAGCATATATGGCGGTTGACTCTGACAACCCTTTCAGGTCCTTGAATGACATATTATATGTGGCAGAGGAACTGAACAGCGTCAGTCCCTTAAGGAAGTTCAGTCCGAAAAACAGCAACACCAGCGCCACTATGGCAACCAGCGCAATCTTTACCTCTTTTGTAAATATCTTGTTCATTTCTTATTTCTCTTATATTCTTTGATTGCCTCAGAGATGTTCATCTTCTGTCCTTCCTTGAAAGCGACGACGAAGCAGTCACCGAATGTAGCCTGCAGTTCGCTCTTCAGCCTTAGTATCTCGTTATAGTCAGTAGTCTCACCTATTGTATATTTCGTCATACCGTTCTCGGTATACTGATTATAGTCCGTGCGTCCCTTGAAATGTGCGTCACCTTTCTTGAAGGGCTTGTCGGTTGCAAGTATCTGCACCTTGAACACTGGTACCCCGGCGTTGTCTCCCGATGCCACATACAAGGTCTTTTCCTTTTCCTCTTTCTCTTTCTCTTTATCTTTTTTCTTCTTCCCCTCTTTCTTCTCTTCCTTCTCCTCTGCCTTTACAGTCTTGTCAGGCTTCTCTGCCCTCACCTCCTCTTTCTTTTCCTGACCGGGCACCACGTCAACGATATTGATGGTAGGCTCCTCTGCCTTATACGGAACGGTTATATTGTTGTCATACTTTTTCTTATACTCCACAAAAGCGTTGTATATACCTTTTGCTATATTGTCTATCGTGACATCCTCGTTCAGCAGCTTCTCCTCCGCCGGAGTAGTGATAAATCCCAGTTCCACAAGACAGCTCGGCATCGATGTCTCTCTCAGCACCAGGAAGCCCGCCTGCTTCACACCCCTGCTCGGTCTGTCTGCCGCCTTACAGGTATTGTTCTGTATAAAGGTGGCAAGATCCACAGAGCGCTGCATATTCTTATCCTGCATGAACTCAAATATGATATAGCTCTCGGCAGAGTTAGGGTCAAAGCCCTGATAGGTCTCCTTATAGTTCTTCTCTATCAATATCACCGAGTTCTCACGCTTTGCCACGTCAAGGTTGTCCTTTGCCCTATGCATACCCAATGTATAGGTGGTCATTCCTCTCGCCACGCTATTGTTCTCCAGAGCGTCGGTATGTATGCTGATAAACAAGTCGGCCTTTGCCTTGTTGGCTATCCCTGCCCTATCCTTAAGTTCCACAAACACATCTTTCTTCCTGGTGTATATCACCTTCACGTCGGGGCAGTTCTTCTCCACATACTTTCCGAAGGCCAACGCTGTCTTCAGGTTTATGTCCTTCTCTTTTGAGAACTTGCCCGGTGCTCCGGTGTCGTGACCACCGTGACCGGCATCGATAACGAGCGTAAACTCCTTGGCGCCGACTTCTGTTATCAGCGCGAGGAGCATCACTGCCAGCATCAATATGTTTCTCTTCAAGTTCATGGGCAGATGGTGTTTGTTTTCCAAACAATATGCAAATTTATAAAAAAAAATCCATTCCTCAAATATTTCTTTTTCCTTTTTCTTTTTTTTACAGTCAAGATACATTTATGCCCTGCTTACTGTAATGTTATAAAAGTTTTTTTGTATCTTTGCCCAGAATTTATTTGTAACACATTAAATAATATTTATATCACTTACTATGAGTAACAACAAAGCACAGCAACTGCAGATTGACATTCAGCAGGACGTAGCGAAGGGCGTTTACAGCAACTTCGCCATTATATCTCACTCCCACGCAGAGTTTATCGTTGACCTGGCAAGCACATTGCCCGGCACTCCTAAAGCACAGGTGGTAAGCCGCGTCATCCTTGCCCCTGAGCATGCCAAGCGTCTCGCCATGGCACTGCAAGAGAACATCATGCGTTACGAGCAGGAGTTCGGTAAGATACAGATGGCACAGCCTCAACAGGCTCCTACTGACGTTCCATCAGGCACCGCCACTCCATTCGGCGTAGGCGAGGCGTGATTTAACTCATAATTCAAGTTTCGCAAGTGCTCAACTTCTTAGGTTATAAGGATTTAGGTTATGAGGTTATAAGGTGATATATGTTTCTTCTTCAGTAATAGGGTTGCTTTTTTCACCTTAAAACCTGAAAGCGAAGCGAACTAAAGACCTGATACCCAACGAAACTGGAGCTTGCGAAAGTTGAGTTAATAATTAATAATGCATAATTCATAATTAATAACTAACAATCAATAATTAAAGCCCTCCCCTAACTCACGCTCCCTCCCTCACAGGGTTGCGCTCCCCCGCGAAACGGGGGAGAAGCGAAGCGGAGGGGGTGTAAAGACCATTGAGGGTTGGGGTGGGTCTCTAACAAACTAATCTAACATGTCACGATTTGCATTCAAAATGTTTTTGAAGCCTGGCTGCGAGGCTGAGTACCAGAAGCGCCACGCTGCTATCTGGCCGGAGTTGGTAAAGATGATTAAGGACTCCGGAGTAAGTAACTACAGTATCTACTGGGACAAGGATACCAATATCCTGTTCGGTTACCAGGAGTGTTCTTCTGAGACCAACTCTCAGGACACGTCTAACGGTGTTGACCCTATCACTCAGAAGTGGTGGGACATGATGGCCGACATCATGGAGGTTAACCCCGACAACTCTCCTGTCACCATCCCGGTAAAGGAGGTCTTCCACTTAGACTAAAAAAAAGCAGACACCATGCAGGGATATATATATATAAAGGAGATAAGGATGCACGCCTTTCACGGTGTGCTTCCCCAGGAACGCACCGTAGGCAACGACTATGTTGTCAACGTGAGCATAGCCTACCCCCTGTCCCAGGCATGTATATCTGATGACCTGGCTGACACCCTCAACTACGCAGAGGCGCTCGCCATAGTCCAGGAAGAGATGCGCAAACCCTCAAAACTGCTCGAGAATGTGGCTTACCGCATTTGCCAGAGCTTACACTCACGTTTTCCTCTCTGCTCCGCTGTTGACATCGACATTGAGAAACTCAATCCGCCGATGACTGGCGATTGCAAGTCCGCAGGCGTGTCAATACACGTAGAGATGGCAGACGTAAAATGAGGGCAATCGCTAAAATGTCCTATTTTTAACTTCATTTCCTTGCGATATTAGTCACCAACTCTGGTTTTGGTCCGAAATATCGCAAGGAAATTGCGTTAAATACAATGGCTTGATTATCAAGGTGTTGAAAATCAACACAATGATTAAAGAGAGAGAAAAGGGCGTTTTTCGTCGTGATTCGATAGCTTTTACGAGGTAAAGTGATAGCTTTTAGGGTGTGAAAGCTACGCTTTTACAATGTGAAAGTTATGCTTTTAGAAGCAAAAAAGGCGCTTTTTAGCCTCAAAAACGCAAAAAAGAAGATTGCTGATTGTTGCAATCTTCTTTTTTATTGGTATTATTTTCTTGTCGTTTTCTCTGGTTTGCGAATTGTAATGAAATGTTAAATCACCAAAATGTCCTATAATCGGAGTTTTTATCGTGACGTTTTTTTCTACAAATAAGATAAGTATCTGTTCAAAATTAACTGTACATATAATTTATTTTTCCCATTAATAAAAAATTCATGGTTAATTCATGGCCAATTCATGGAAATTCATGTTAAAAAAGAACCAGTTAACGTGTTATTTATTCGACATGAATTTCCATAAATATTCCATGAATTTTCATAAATTATTATATAAACCATTTCTGCTCTTCTACTTATCAGAGATAGCTGGTTATAAAATCGCTAATCGCCCTCGCCATCCCACCATGGAACTTCCCTTGTGGGGTCTTCGTGTTCTTCCTCCTTTTGTGGGTCACCGCTTTCAGCCAACAGGTGGCACGCGTATTCCATATCTATTACCATCATTGATGGCTGCTCGTATATCTTCTTTTTCATTGTCATGCACTCTATTTATTTGATTACAATCATACGTCCATTGTTCTTGCCTTGCAAGCGACCAGAGGTCGAGCGGATATATATGCCCTTGCTGCTTGGCTTGCCATCAAGACGCACACCGTCCAGTGTGTACCACGTCTCGCTGTCAAAGGACAGTTCGCCAGTCTCCATGTCGAGCGTACCGACGGATGTCGTCTCACCGTCACGATTGACGAGACGCACGGTGATGCTCTGGGGCAGGTCGTCGGTGGCGGCTGCGCGGGTCAAACCTTTAGCCGGGGCCGGGGTCTCCGTGCCGACGTACGACAGATAGCAGCGCATGGGCTTGATGAAGGCACCTGTAGTGAAGCGGACGAACTGCCCGGCCTCAACGGTTGCCGCGCCGCCAGCCTCTGTGCCACTT
>DFLE01000047.1 GCA_002373375.1 Prevotellaceae bacterium UBA3627 | reverse complement strand
AACAGTGTGACCAGCATCGGCTCTTCTGCGTTCTCTGGCTGCAGCGGCCTGACCTCAGTGACCATCGGCAACAGTGTGACCAGCATCGGCTCTTCTGCGTTCTCTGGCTGCAGCGGACTGAAATCAATAACATGGAATGCAAAGAACTATCCTGCGTTCTCCAGTTATTCATCCAATCCGTTCTATAATATAAGGAATCAGATAACGGAGTTTGTTATAGGTGATGATATGACAAGTATTCCATCATACATGTGTTATGAAATGAGTAACTTAAAATCAGTAATCATCCCCAACAGTGTGACCAACATCGGCTCTTCTGCGTTCTCTGGCTGCAGCGGCCTGGAAAAAGTTATTGTTCCGAATTTCGATATAAAGAATTGGTGCAATATTAAATTTGCCAGTTCTACTGACAATCCGCTGAGCTTTGCACATCACCTGTATAGTGATGAGAATACGGAGATAACGAAACTTGTCATTCCAAACGATGTTACCAGCATTAACTCTTATGCTTTCTATGGCTGCAGCGGACTGACCTCGGTAACTATTCCAAACAGCGTGACCAGTATCGGCTATGATGCGTTCTATGGCTGCAGCGGTTTGAAAAAAGTTATTGTGCCAGATATAAAGAATTGGTGCAGCATTAAATTTGGTGATTCAACTGCCAATCCGCTGTACTATGCACATCATCTTTATAGTGATGAGAATACGGAGATAACGAAACTTGTCATACCAGATGGTGTGACCAGCATCGGCTCTTATGCGTTCGAAGGCTGCAGCGGCCTGACATCGGTAACCATTCCCAACAGCGTGACCAGCATCGGCTCTTCTGCGTTCTCTGGCTGCAGCGGACTGACATCTGTGACCATCGGTAACAGCGTGACCAGCATCGGCTCTACTATATTCTCAGGCTGCAGCAGTCTTACCTCTGTAAGGTTTGAGAACAGCAAGGATAACACTCCTATAGTCTTAGAAAACAATAAGGTATTCTCTGACTGTACGCTTGACGAGGTGTATATAGGAAGGAAACTAAGCTATACGAAGACAAGCAGCGCAGGGTATTCTCCATTCTATCGTAACACCACGCTGCGCTCGGTGAAGTTTACAGACAAAGAGACGGAGATTTCTGACTATGAGTTTTATGGTTGCACGAACCTGACAGACGTGAGCATGGGCGACGGAGTGAAGTCAATAGGCGCATACGCCTTCAGCCGTTGCAGCAGTCTGGAGCACTTCACCTGTGGCAGGCAGTTGAAGAGCATAGGCAAGGAGGCTTTCTCTGACTGCACGTCAATGACGAAGTTCAGGACCAGAGCTGCCGTGCCTCCGACATGCGGTGCGCAGGCACTTGACGACATCAACAAGTGGGAGTGTACGCTGTATGTTCCGACAGAAAGCATAGACGACTATCAGGCAGCGGACCAGTGGAAGAACTTCTTCTTCATAGAGAAATTCAACCTGCAGGGCGATAGTAACGGTGATGACGTGGTCAACGCAAAAGACTACTCTGGCGTGGCAAGCTATATCATGGGCGAAACCCCAGAGGCGTTTGACGCAGAGGCCAGCGACGTGGATGAGAACGGAGACATAGACGTAAGGGATTACGTCGGTATAGCCAATATCATCTCTGCCGGCTCTATATACGGCGGCACAAGCAACAACGCAAAGGCTGCCATGAGCAAGGGCGCGGCAATGCCTGCGACCGACGAGAGCGATGCGGAGAACGTGATATACGTGGAGAATGTCAGCGGCAGCAAGAACTCTCAGGTAGAACTGTCTGTACGCATGAGGAACGCAAGCGACATACGCGGCTTCCAGTTTGACTTGTATCTGCCGGAGGGTGTGAGCATGGCTACCAATGCCAAGGCTTCGCTGTCATCAGACAGGCTTGCCGCCGGCGATGCACACACGCTTATGGTGGACGAAGTGAGTGACGGTGCGGTGCGCTTCCTCTGCAGTTCAATGAATGACGAGAACTTTGCAGGAGGTGACGGCGAGATAGCAACACTGACGGTCAACATAGCTGACAACGTAGTAAACGGTGACTATGACGTAGTGGTGAAGAACGCCCTGATGACTGAAACTGACATCAGCAAGTCATACGAGGCTGACAACATCAAGAGCACGTTGACGGTATTAGACCAGACAGGTGTTGAGACAGTGACAGCAGACAACGAGCGTCGCGATGGCTCTATCTACACCGTAGGCGGTCAGTTGGTGGGTAAGAAAGCAACCACAAGCCAACTGAGGAAAGGTGTTTACATCCGTAACGGCAAGAAGATTGTGGTGAAGTAACAGGTAAACAGTGTATAAACAGCAACAGTTTTACACAAAAGCACATAAAACAATAAACGGCTGAAGAAATAAATCTTCAGCCGTTATTGTTTATATCGTCACCCAAAAAGCGGTTACTATCGTTAAGATAAGGAATATTCAACAAAGAGACATTTGCACTGAGCGAGAGGTTTTTTCTATAATAATTTCTGAATAATTCTTGCGTCCCTACGGTAGCAAGCGTCTCCTTACGTCGCCGAGCGTATGGATAATTCATGGCAATTATATGTTAAAAGAAAGAACATGTAATTTTCATGTAATTATCCGCGAATTTGTCATTAATTTTATTTTCAACAACTCTGACATATTTGGAGGAATATCCTTAAATCCTATAATCCTTAGACAGAATAATAAATCCATGGAAATACAGCCTAAATTCGTCATTGAATTAGACTTGATTTATGTTAACCGATGACAAAAATGTCCTATTTTGGACCTTCCGTTAACGCCTCATGCTCGCGATATTTGAAAATTATTTCCTGCTGGCCGCGTACAGCGAAATCTACAGAGGGTTGTAACTCGTTGATAATCAGTAGTGGATTACGAAAAAGCATGAAAAAAACTATGGGGTTTGCGTTGTAAAAGCTATGCTTTCAGGGTGTGAAAGCTATCGTTTCTCATCGTGAAAGCTATCGAATGACAATGTAAAAGCTATGCTTTCACGAAAAAAGAGATGAAAAATGATGATTTTCGCCCTTTCAAAAGGTCATTTTCCTCCTAGATTGCATTTTTTTGTTGACAAAAATAAAAAGGCGAAATGACAAAAATGTCCTATTTTAAGGTATGTCTGCAGAAAAGGCGATAAGGCGACAGAAGGTATGTTTTTATGTCCGCAAACAAATCTTTTGGGCGATTTAGTTGTATATGTCAACTGAAAGTTGTAATTTTGCACCACGATTTACAATAAACGAAACAAAATGGCTTATAACTTACTTAAAGGAAAACGTGGCATCATTTTCGGTGCACTTAACAATCAGTCAATAGCATGGAAAGTAGCAGAGCGCGCTGTGGAAGAGGGTGCTGAGATAGTACTCACCAACACCGCTGTGGCTATACGTATGGGTACACTTGACGAACTGGCGAAGAAGACCAACGCCAAGGCTATGATACCTGCCGACGCAACAAGCGTAGAAGACCTGGAGAACCTGTTTACCGAGGCACAGAAGGCTCTCGGCGGCAAGATAGACTTCGTGCTCCACTCATGCGCCATGTCGGTCAACATGCGTAAGAAACGCACATACGACGACCTTGACTATGGTTTCCTTGACAAGACTCTCGACATATCCGCCATCTCTTTCCACAAGATGATACAGGTGGCAAAGAAGCTCGACGCTATATCTGAAGGCGGCTCTATCGTGGCTCTGACCTACGTGGCAAGCCACCGTACATTCTTCGGATATAACGATATGGCCGACGCAAAGGCTCTGCTGGAGTCTATCACACGCTCATTCGGCTACATCTACGGCAGAGAGAAGGGCGTGCGCATCAACTGCATATCACAGTCGCCTACACTGACCACCGCCGGCGGCGGCATCAAGGGCTTCGACGGTATGCTTGACTTCGCCGACCGTATGTCACCACTGGGCAACGCATCTGCCGATGACTGCGCCGACTACTGCATGACTCTCTTCTCTGACCTTACGAAGAAGGTGACGATGCAGACGCTCTTCCATGACGGAGGCTTCTCTAACATGGGTATGTCTCTCAGAGGCATGGAGCAGTACAACAAGTCGTTCATACCTGAGAACACCGACGAGAACGGCAAAATTGTTTACGGATAATTATTCAAAGTGATGAGTTATGAATTATGAGTTTCCCCTCATATTCATAACTCATTATACTTAAGGCCCACGGCCTAACTCACAACATTTAACTCTTAACTCATAACTCTTAACTTTTTTACAAAGTAAAAACGATGGGTGGTTTTTTCGGAACAATACAAAAGGAACGCTGCGTAGAGGAACTGTTCTATGGTATAGACTATCAGTCACACCTCGGCACAAAGCGCGGCGGTATGGCTACTTACAGCAAGGAGACCGGAGGTTTCCGCCGTTCCATACACAATCTGCAAAGCTCTTATTTCCGCACTAAGTTTGAGGAGGAGCTGCCACGCTTCTTCGGCGAGCAGGGCATAGGAGTCATCTCTGACACCGACGCACAGCCACTGCTGATGAACTCTCATCTGGGGAGGTTTGCCATAGTGACCGTGGGCAAGATAAACAACGCTGAGGAGATAGCCGAGACACTGCTGAGCCAGAACATGGTGCTGTCAGAGTTCTCTTCCGGCCGCATCAACCCTACGGAGCTTATAGGACTGCTCATCATCAAGGGCAAGAATTTTGTGGAGGGCATAGAGAACGTGTACCGCTCCGTGAAAGGCTCGTGCTCAATGCTCATACTGACAGACCACAGCGTGATAGCCGCGCGCGACCTGTGGGGACGCACCCCTATCGTGATAGGCAAGAAAGACGGTGCCATGGCTGCCACCTCTGAGACATCTGCCTTCCCTAACCTGGGTTACGAGATAGAACACTACGTGGGTCCGGGCGAGATTGTTGAGCTCACAGCCGACGGCATGACTACGCTGCGCAAGGCCGAGGAACAGATGCAGGTATGCTCGTTCCTGTGGATATACTACGGTTTCCCAACTTCTTTCTATGAGGGCAAGAACGTAGAGGAGGTGCGTTACAACACCGGTTACATCATGGGACAGGAGGATGATACCGAGGTGGACAACGCCGGTGGCATACCAGACTCTGGTCTGGGTATGGCAACAGGTTACGCCGCAGGCCACAAGGTGCCTTACCAGCGCTGCATATCAAAGTACACCCCTACATGGTCACGCTCGTTCATGCCTACAAACCAGAACACACGTAACTTTGTGGCGAAAATGAAGCTGATACCTAACAAGGCTATGCTGGCAGGCAAGCGCTGCCTCTTCTGCGATGACTCCATAGTGCGCGGCACGCAGCTGAGGGAGAACACGAAGATACTGAAGGAGCTGGGAGCCAAGGAGGTACATATGCGCATAGCTTGTCCACCGCTTATCTGGGGCTGTCCGTTTATCAACTTCTCTGCATCTAAGAGTGAGTTGGAGCTCATCACACGCCGTATAATACAAGACTTTGAGACTGGCAACAAGGAGGCTACGATGCTGGCTGACGCTGACACCACAGAGACACATGCCATACCTGAGGAGCGCCTGAAGGCATATGCCACCACCGACTCACCAGAGTACAAGGCCATGGTGGCTGAGATAGCCAAGCGCCTGAACCTCGACTCTCTGAAGTTCACTAAGCTTGAGACAATCATCGAGACCATAGGACTGCCAAAGTGCAAGGTATGCACACACTGCTTTGACGGCAGTTCGGCACACACTATATAAAGAATAAGGTGTAAAGAATAAAAGGAGTAAAGAATAAAAGGAGTTAAGGAGTTAAGAAGTAAAGGAGTTAAGACATTACAATCAGACTGCATATAGTCTATGGCATTTGTCTTAACTCCTTTACTTCTTAACTCCTTAACTCCTTACCCCCCCCTAACTCCTTAACTCCTTACTCCTTAGTTCCTTACCCCCTAACTCCTTAGCAACATTCAATATGCCGCCCTGTACTTGCCGTCGTCCTTATCTTCGAGCATCGACAAATAGCTGTGGTATCTTGACTCAGATATGTAATGTTCCTCCACTGCCTTTATCACGGCGCATCCCGGCTCATGGGTATGCGTACAGTCAGAGAAACGGCAGCCCTTTGAGAAGTGGAATATCTCCTTGAAATAAGATGTCAGTTCTGTGCGGTCTATATCAAAAGTGCCGAAGCCGCGTATGCCGGGCGTGTCGATTATCCATCCACTTGGCATGTCACCACGACTTAATGCATCGTCAAGGGGAATCATCTCACTGAACGTGGTGGTGTGTGTGCCCTGACCGTGCGCCTCGCTTATGTCGGCTGTACGCAGGTTAGCATCGGGCACGAGCGCATTGATGATGGTACTCTTCCCCACTCCACTGTTTCCACTGAACAATGTTATCTTCCCCTCAACACTCTTACGCAACTGGTCCATACCTTCACCAGTGAGAGCCGACACAGCTATGCTGTCATACCCCACGGTGTCATACAGCGTGCGCAACATCTCAAGATAATGCTGCTCATCAGCATCGAGTATGTCAATCTTGTTGAACACCAACGTAACGGGTATTCTGTAAGCCTCGGCTGAGGCAAGGAAACGGTCAATGAACGTAGTGTTGGTCTCAGGGTTCTTCACCGTAACGATGAGCATAGCCTGGTCCACGTTGGCAGCTATGATATGACTTTGCTTTGACAGGTTGATTGACTTGCGTATGACATAGTTCCTACGGTCCTCTATATTGGTAATCCACAAGTTGGCCTTACCGTCAGAGTTGCCCGTATCATCGCCACTCAGCGTCACCCTGTCGCCCACGGCAATAGGATTGGTGCTACGTATGCCCTTCAAGCGAAAGTTACCCTTCACCTTACAGTCATACGTAGCACCATCGTCGGTAAGTACCGTGTACCAGAAACCTGTATTCTTTATTACCAGTCCGCGCACTTACACAGTCATAATTTCCTTGTTCTTATCCTCTATCAGAGCGTCGAGCTTGGCTATATACTTGTCGTGTACCTTCTGAAGGTCGTTCTCGGCGTCCTTCTCCACGTCCTCAGACAAGCCGTCCTTTATAGCCTTCTTCAGCTTATCCTTGATATCGCCACGCACATTGCGCACCTCTATCTTCGCCTTCTCGGCAATCTTGCCGCACTGCTTCACGAGCTCCTTACGGCGCTCCTCTGTAGGCTGAGGAATGGCAAGGCGTATAACTTCGCCGTTATTGTCGGGCGTAATACCCACCTCTGAGTCCATAATAGCCTTCTCAATGGCGCGGATAGCCTTCTTGTCCCATGGCTTTATGGCTATGGTGCGTGCATCAGGAGTTGACACATTGGCCACCTGGTTGAGCGGTACCATCATACCGTAAGACTCTACTTTTATACCATCAAGGATGGCTACATTGGCACGGCCGGCGCGGATACGCGACAGCTGCTCCTCTAAGAACATGGCTGCCATCTCCATGCGCTCCTCCGCATCTTGGAGTATTTCTTTTACGTCTAACATATAAATATATTCGTTTCTTCGGTTATTCTATGTCTGCAAAGGTACATTTTTATTTTTAATTACACAAATTTTTATCTATCCTTATTTTGTGGTATGAATAAAATCTTGTAATTTTGTATATTGTTGATATGAAAAGAATTTTTCCACTACTTATATTATTACTGCTTACTGCCAGCTCTTGCATAAGAAAAGCCGCCGACACGACGGCCGACGGCAGCGAACTTGCCATGCGTCATGCACGGCTGTTATCAGTTAAGGAGCATAAAGGATATGTCACTGTGTCAATCACTGACCCATGGGACAGCACACATGTGTTGCACCGCTATGTGCTGGTACCAAGGGACCAGGCCATGCCGGCGTCACTACCCGAGGGCGACGTGATACGCACACCGGTGACATCGGCTGCCGTATATACCTCAGTACACTGCGGACTGCTTGACGAACTGGGTGCATACGGATGTATCAAAGGTGTGTGCGACCTCAGGTATATTAACCTGCAGAAAGTGCATGATGACGTAAAGAGAGGAACCATACGCGACCTTGGAGAGACCATGACACCTAACATTGAGGCAATAATGGAACTGAGACCTGACGTCATACTGCTGTCACCTTTTGAGAACAGCGGCACATACGGCAAGACAGGCAAGATGGGCATACCGCTCATAGAGTGCGCCGACTACATGGAGGCATCGCCACTGGCACGCGCCGAGTGGATGCGTTTCTATGGAATGTTGTTCGGATGCGAGGAGAAAGCCGACAGCCTGTTCAGCGACATCGAGCGTAACTATAATGAGACAAAGCGTCAGGCTGCCAGCGTCAAGAGCCGTCCTACGGTCGTGACAGAGATGAAGATTGGCAGCACATGGTATGTGGCAGGTGGTATGAGCACTGTAGGAATACTCATCAGCGATGCAGGCGGTGACTACGTATTCAAGGACGTAAGAGAGAGCGGCGCATTACCCTACAGCCCGGAGAAAGTCTATGAGAAAGCAAGGGAGGCCGACTACTGGCTGATAAAATACAACCAGGGTACAGACATGACACTGGCTGACCTGCGCTCCATGTGGAGTATGAACGCACGAATGAAGGCTTACTCCACGAAAAGCATATATTGCTGCAACCTATCATCCACCCATTTCTTTGAGGAGACACCGTTTCATCCCGATGTATTGCTGAGGGAGTATGTCAACATATTTCATCCTGAACTACGGGAGGGCGAGCTAACTCTGAAATACTACAAACAGGTGAAGGAATGAAAAGCTTTGAGCGAGGCATAAAGACAAATATACTACTGACAGTGTTGCTGGTATTGCTGGTCGTTCTCAACCTTGTATTTGGTTCGGTCAACATTCCCGTGAGCCGTCTGCTGCGCATCCTGCTCGGCGAGGATGAGCAAAGCAGTTGGGCTTATATCGTATGGGAAAGTCGCATACCACAGATACTGACAGCAGCACTGTGCGGTGCATCACTCGCCACTGCCGGTCTGTTGCTCCAGACCACTTTCCGCAACCCCCTGGCTGGACCGTCTATACTTGGAATAACAAACGGAGCCGGACTTGGCGTAGGTATCGTGATGCTCATCACCGGCGGCATAATAAGCATAGGCGGAAGCATGATTGCCGGTTTCATGGCAGTCATCACAGGAGCGCTTATCGGAGCCACTGCCGTTATAATGCTATTGCTTGCCTTCGCCACTGTGGTGCGTAACAACATCATGCTGCTCATAGTGGGCATCATGATAAGTTTCCTGGTGTCAAGCATGGTGATGCTGCTAAACTTCTTCGCCACGTCAGACAATATTCACAGCTATGTGATGTGGGGCATGGGCAGTTTCAGTGACGTAGGCATGGATGCAATGCCATACTTTACAGCCACATGTGCCGTGGGGCTCATACTATCCCTGCTGCTGATGAAGCCTCTCAATGCCATACTGCTCGGAGACTATTATGCAGCGAACTTGGGAGTGGACATCAAACGCACCCGCCTGCTACTGCTTACCGCCACGGGCATACTCACCGCCGCAAGCACCGCCTTCTGCGGACCGATAGCGTTCGTCGGACTGGCAGTGCCACACATAGCGCGAATGCTTACAAATACATCAGACCACACCATACTATTGCCTACTACGATGCTCACCGGAGCTGTAATATGTATGTTGTGCAACCTGATTTGCGTAATGCCCGAAAACACCGTTATACCTATTAATGCCGTAACGCCTGTCTTTGGCGCCCCGGTCATTATATACATAATGGTGAAAGCCGGATACTCACAGAAATAAGAACTTACTTACCAAAACATCATGAGACAAAATAGATCAAACACTTCACACAGCATAAGAGCCTCATATATTTCATGCATACATGCTTTCTTACTCAACCTATTGCTGGCATACGTCATTTACATGGTATGCAGGGGCATCTTCTTTCTGGAGAATTACCATCTGTACAAGGAGTCATGGCAGCAACTGTCTTTTGGTGACATAATAAAAGGCGGACTGTTGTTTGACACTTCCGCCATACTATACACTAACGCTCTTTATGCCTTGATGATGCTACTGCCGCTACATCTTAAAGAACGCAACTCTTGGCAGTCATGTGCACGAGGTCTGTTCATCCTCGTCAACAGCATAGCAGTCATCTTGAACCTTGCCGACTCCGTGTATTTCCAATATACGGGCAGACGTTCCACCACAAGTGTATTCAGGGAGTTCTCCAACGAGAACAACATTATAAGCATAGCCTCAACAGAACTACTCAACCACTGGTATCTGGTGCTTGCGGGCCTGCTGCTGATATTCTGCCTGTTCAAGTTCACTCTCAAGGCCGAGGAACTACGTTTCTACAGTCACGGCAAGACTTCTCTTGGCAAATACTACATTATACAAGTGATAGCCCTCGCCTTGTTCACTCCTCTCTGCATTGCAGGTATGCGAGGCGGATTTACCACTGCGGTGCGACCTATAACGATAAGCAACGCCAACCAATACGTTAACCACCCCACAGAGGCGGCCATAGTTCTCAATACTCCCTTCTCCTTCATCCGCACGATAGGCAAGGATGTGTTCTCAGACCCGAAGTATTTCTCTCAGTCTGAGCTTGACAAAATATACTCACCCGTACACAATGCCACAGCCGACACCACAGCCACATCCAGCGTGGCAAAGCGCAAGAACGTGGTGGTACTCATCGTCGAGAGCTTCGGCAGAGAGTATATAGGGGAGTACAACAAGCAGTTGGACGGCGGCAAATACAAGGGCTACGCTCCCTTTATAGACGAGTTGCTGAAGCAGTCGCTCACGTTCGACTATACCTTTGCCAACGGTCGTAAGAGTATAGACGGTATGCCGTCAATACTCTCAAGCATTCCTCATTTTGTAGAGCCGTTCTTCCTTACTCCCGCCTCGCTCAATGACGTCAGCGGACTGGCAGACCGACTGGGAGAATGTGGTTACAGCAGCGCCTTCTTCCACGGCGCACAGAACGGCAGCATGGGGTTTGAGGCATTCTCCCGTACCACAGGTTATCAGAAGTATTATGGCAGAACAGAATACAACAATGACAAGCGCTTTAATGGAGACAAGGACTTTGACGGCACATGGGCTATATGGGACGAGCCTTTCCTGCAGTACTATGCCTTGAAGATGACCGAGATGAAAGAACCTTTCATAACATCTGTGTTCACTGCGTCAAGCCATCACCCGTATAACATACCAGAGAAATACAAGTCACGTTTCCCTGATGACGGGAAGAACCCAATACACAAGTGCATAAGATACACCGACATGGCACTCCGCGAGTTCTTTGAGACTGCAAAGAAGCAGCCATGGTATAAGAACACCATCTTTGTCATGACCTCTGACCATACCAACGCCATAGACCACAAGGAGTATGCCACCGACCTCGGTGTATATGTGGCACCGATACTTTTCTTCGACCCGTCAGGCGAGATGCCACGAGGACAGCGTCAGGGCATAGCGCAACAGATAGACATCATGCCCACCATACTTAACTACTTAGGATACAACAAGCCATACGTCGCCTTCGGTATTGACCTGCTTAACACCCCTGCCGACAAGACTTGGGCCGTGAGCTATAACGGCGGCATATACCAATATGTGAAAGGCGATTACTTCATCCAGTTTGACGGCTCAAGACTGAAAGCCGCATACAACTACAAGAAAGACTGGATGATGACTACCAACCTTGTCAACGACAAGTCTAAGGAGACCGTGCTTACCGCAATGACCAAAGAACTCAAAGCCATAATACAAAGCTATATGCAAAGGATGCAGAACAATGCTCTACGTTGATGTCATACTCCCCTTGCCACTTGATGGTCTGTTTACCTATTCCGTACCACAGGAATGGGAAGCAAAGGTGTGTCCATACGTAAGGGCGAAGGTGCCGTTCGGCATAACAAAGACTCACACAGCATTGATAGTACGCAGCCACAATGACCCTCCGCAAGGCGACTTTGAAGTAAAGAGTATCATATCCATCATTGATGACGAGCCCATCCTGCTGCCTCAGCAATATGATATGTGGCAATGGATAAGCAAGTACTACATGTCGCCTATGGGCGATGTAATGCAGGCTGCACTGCCCCACGGCATTAAGAAAGAGGAAACCTACAGACCTAAGACCGAGGTCTATATCAGACTGGCAGATGACTACAAGAACGAGCAGTCGCTCCATAATGCCATGAATATGCTCTCACGCTCTCCAAAGCAAATGGAGGTATTCACCGCCTATCTTGACATCAGCGGATGGGCAGAACTGAAAGAGAAGCACAGCGTGAGCCGTGAGGAGCTGATAAACGTGGCACACTGCACCACCGCCCATGTAAAGGCACTCGTCAACAGTGGCTTCCTCCAAATATATGACAAGGAGATAGGCAGACTCAACAGCAACGAGGAACCACATCCTGAGAACATAAAGACCTTGAGCGCAGCCCAGCAAGAGGCGCTGGACAAACTGCGCAAGGATAACGGGGCACCATCATCTGCCCCCATACTCTTTCACGGCGTCACTTCATCCGGCAAGACCGAGGTATATATCCATTTGATACAAGAGGCGATAGACAAGGGCTTGCAGGTGTTATACCTGCTACCCGAGATAGCCCTGACGGTACAGATAACCAGCAGGCTGAAAAGCATCTTCGGCAACCGCATGGGCATATATCATTCCAAGTACTCCGATGCCGAGCGTGTGGAGGTATGGCAACGCCAACTCTCTGACACCCCCTATGACATCATCCTCGGTGTCCGTTCGTCGGTATTCCTGCCTTTCCAGCGCCTGGGACTAATCATTGTTGACGAGGAGCATGAGACCTCGTTCAAGCAGCAAGACCCATCCCCACGCTACCATGCGCGCTCAGTAGCCCTGATGATGGCAAAGAAGACCGGCGCCAACGTCATACTGGGCACCGCCACCCCATCGGCCGAGACATACTACAAGGCATTGCAAGGCAAATACCGTCTGGTAGAACTAAAGACACGATACAAAGACATAAAACTGCCACACATAGAGGTAGTCAACACCAAAGACCTGCGACGCCGCAAACTGATGCGTGGTATGCTCTCGCCAGCACTGAAAACAGCCGTCATCGACGCACTGCGCAAAGGAGAGCAAGCCATAATATTCCACAACCGCAGAGGCTTCTCACCTGTTATAGAGTGTCATCAGTGCGGTTGGAGTCCCAAGTGCCCTAACTGCGATGTGTCTCTCACATACCATAAGACGACAGGCTCCCTTACCTGCCACTACTGCGGACACACCTACCCTATGCCACGCCAATGTCCCGACTGCGACAACACTGCGCTCAGCGACCGTGGCGTAGGCACAGAGAAGATAGAGGACATGATAGTTGACGAACTGAGAGAGGGCGGATGTGACGACGGCATGCTCCATATATCACGCATGGACCTTGACACCACCCGCACTCGTAATGCCTACGAGCGTATCATCAACGACTTCTCTAACGGGAAGAAGAACCTGCTCATCGGTACGCAGATGGTGACAAAGGGACTCGACTTCGCCCATGTGAGCGTAGTGGGTATCATCTCAGCCGAGACGATGCTCAACAAAGCCGACTTCCGTGCACACGAGCAGGCTTTCACAATGATAACACAGGTGGCAGGCAGAGCCGGCAGACAAGGTCAGCAGGGACAAGTGTTCCTACAAACGGCGCACCCTGAGCTGCCGGTCATCAAGCAGATAACCAACAACGACTACGAAGGTTTCTTCAAGGCTCTGATGACAGAGCGCCAGCTGTTCCGCTATCCGCCGTTCTGCCGTCTTATATACATCTACCTGAAACACCGCGACAACAACACCGTCAACACTGCTGCCATAGAACTGGGCAGCCGTCTCAGACAGTGTTTCGCCGACAATGTGCTGGGTCCCGACAAACCTGCCGTAGCACGCATAAAACAACTTTTCATACGCAAGATTGTACTCAAGGCAGAACCGTCATGGGGCATAACGCCGTTGCGTCACAACATCAGGTTGTGCACCGATGCTATTGTCTCTTGTCCCCAATATAAAAACATAATGATTTCCTTTGACGTTGACCCACTATAGAAGGTAAAGGGAAACAGGCTTTCTTCCTGTTTCACACAACTGTTCCGTTTCCCTTTATCAGAAGTCGAAATACTCTATCTCACCTGCACCGGTGTTTCCGTCATCAAGTATCAGGTCTTCGTCACCCTCAGACTCTTTCTCGCGCTTACGCTGCACAGGCGGATTCTTCAGGTTTCCGTTCTCGTCAAACATATTATAAGTGGTACGCAGCACTGTGAACTCCGTACGTCTGTTCAAGGCATTGGCAGTTTCCTGCTCATCTTTCTTAAGCTTCTGAATGAACTCCTCGGTCAGCACATCGCCCTCCTTCAGCCATGAGTAACGCTCAGCCACACGGCGGCGTATCCTCTTCGGGCGTTCCTTGCCATATCCCACAGGCGTGAGGCGGTCAGCGGCAATACCCTTACTTATCAAATACTTCACCACCTCCTCAGCCCTCAGCTGTGAGAGGTGTTTATTATATTCAGCCGAACCCTTATAGTCAGTGTGCGCCCCAAGTTCTATCGTGATATTGGGATTCTCATTGAGCAGCATCACAAGCGAGTCAAGCGCCTGGGTGCTCGACGGCAGCAGCGTGGCCTTGTCAAACTCATAGAATATATTGTCTATCAGCACCGGGGCATTAATGCTTGCCAAGGCAAACTGCAGGGTATAGGTCTCACTCTCCTTCACTTTCGGTATGGTGAGCTCCTCCTTATGGTTAAGATATCCCGGACAGCTGCCCAGCACTATATACTCCACTCCCGGGTGCACCGTTACCTCAAACGAGCCGTCGCTCTTCACGCCCAACCGCTCATTGGTACCGTCGGTGCCCACTATGCGCGCCTCTCCCTTGAGAAGTTCATAGCCATCCTGTTCATATATCCATCCCTTGATGGTCTGCACCACCTCAGGGTTCTCAAACCA
The DNA here is from genome assembly GCA_002373375.1 of Prevotellaceae bacterium UBA3627. Classification (GTDB taxonomy): domain Bacteria; phylum Bacteroidota; class Bacteroidia; order Bacteroidales; family Bacteroidaceae; genus Prevotella. The sequence continues at coordinate 59,729 of DFLE01000047.1, read as the reverse complement.
ATATATATTGTCATATCCTCGTGCGTCGCCCCTGTTGGTAGAGAAAAAGCCGCGGTTATGACTACCCTCAAATGTCATGCCGAAGTCATCGCCCATAGAGTTGAGCGGATAGCCCGGATGGGTAATATGGAACTGCATGTCGTCACCTATCCTCGCTATAAATATGTCAAGGCCGCCCATGCCCGGGTGTCCGTCAGACGAGAAGTAGAGGTCGCCGTTAGGCCTGAACGTCGGGAACATCTCATTGCCCGGCGTATTGACAGGCTCTCCAAGGTTCTCTACACCCATCGCCACGCCGCCCACTATATGTGAGCGCCATATATCAAGACCGCCCTTTCCGCCCGGCATATCACTCACGAAATACAGCCACTCGCCATCAGGCGACAGCGCCGGGTGCGCGAAACACGACAGTGTGTCGCGTGATACCACAAAATCCGAAGCCTTACCCCACGAGGCATCTGCCCTCTTCGACACCATTATCTTAGCATAACGTGGCCCCGAGGCATTATAGGTGCACTGTGTAAGGTACATCTCCTGTCCGTCGGGCGAGAGAGAGCACGCTCCCTCGTCATACTCCGTATTCAGTCCGGTGGCTATAGCCTCCGGCTTGCTCCACTTGCCTTTGTCGTCTTTCTCTGAATAGAATATATCCGCCGACTTCATACCTGTCACGGCATTCAGTTCGTCTCCCTCTGCATCATTGCGCGTAGAGGTGAAATACAGTTTGTCATTGTCATCGCCTCCCAGCACCGGCGAATAGTCATCGCGGCGCGAGTTAAACACGTCCATCTTCTTCACCTTATACTGCGAGCCCTCTTTCTTCCATTCCAGCGCATGTCGTGCCGATGTAATGCCGTTCTCCACCAGTTGGTTATCAGGCATAGAGTCGCGCAGCGTCTCAAAGATACCCAGCGCCGTCTTGTAGTCGCCGTTCTTCAGAAGCTGTCGCGCATAGCGCAGGCTGTCGTCAAGCGTCGCGGTATTGTATCGTGCGGCGTTGCGGTATGCCGCCACAGCCTTCGCCGTATAGTTGATATGCTCATAGCAATGCGCCATCTTCAGTGCACGCTCTCCACGCAAGCGTTTCTCTGACGCCGCAGTCTTGGCATACGCCTTACGGTAATAGTCTGCCGCCAGGAAATACTCTCCCAGCGCCTCAGCCTTATCACCTTTCTTCACCAGCGTCTCCGCACTGCACGACACAAGCAGGCTCACGGCTAACAATATCTTATATATGGAATATACTCTTCGCATTATCCGTTGTTATGCGTGCCACTTCATCAGGTGTCACCTGATAGGCCTCCGCCATCTTCTCTATAATATGCGGTATAAAACTGCTCTCATTTCTCTCGCCCCTGTGAGGCACCGGCGCCATGTACGGTGCGTCGGTCTCCAGCACCACGCGTGTGAGCGGCACTGCGGCAGGCAGCGTCTGCGGCAGGTTGCTTTTCTTGAATGTCAGCACTCCGCCTATGCCAAGGGCAAAGCCCTTAAACTGCAACAGTTCCTGTGCCTCATGCTCATTACCCGTAAAGCAGTGGAACACCCCTCCGTGCAGCCGTCCCTCATAGCGGCGCATTATCTTCACCATCTCGTTCTGCGCCTTACGGCAGTGTATCATCAGCGGCAGACCGGCCTCCACCGACCACGCCACCTGTCTCTCAAAGGCGTCGAGCTGCTCCTGCTCATACTCGCGCGACCAGTAGAAGTCCAGTCCCACCTCTCCTATGGCTACGGGCTTGAACGTAAGCTGGCCCATACGTTTCTTCATCTTCTCTATCACCTCCGCATAGTCAGCCTTTACATCCTCCGGGTGCAGACCTATCATGCCGTGGCAATATCCGGGATAACGGCGACACACCTCGCTAATAGTATCAACAGACTCCATGTTGATGCCCGGCACCAAAAGGCACTCCGCACCACTCTCCTTGGCACGCTGTATCACCTGTTCCAAGTCTTCGCGAAACTCCTCGCCGTCAATATGAGTATGTGTATCTATGAATAACAAGTTATGGTAATTCTAAGTTATGAATTGTAAGTTATGAGTTTTGAGTTATGAGTTATGAGTGTCCGCACAATTATGCATTATGAATTATGAATTATGAATTACTTATTCCTTTTCATCATCTTTGCCGCATACTCACGCAGAGGCTGCTTCTTCTCCTCCGGCACATTGACCTGGTCCAGTGCTTCGAGCGCCACCTGGTAGTACTCCTCCATCTTTGCCTTCGCCATACGGTCTATGCCGAGTTTGTTATATATAGCAGTCACCGCCGCCACCTTCTCCTTGCGGTCAGCATCTACGGTGTCTATCCACCGCTGCAACTCAGCCTTGTCGTCGCCCTCTGCCTTGGCAAGTGCGTTGATGAGCATATACGTCTTCTTATTACACATGATGTCGCCGCCTATCTCCTTGCCAAACACAGCACTGTCGCCATACACGTCAAGATAGTCATCCTGCAGCTGGAACGCCAGTCCCATGGCCTCGCCGAAGCGGTAGAGGCTCTCCACATCCTCCGCCGGTGCACCTGCCATCATGGCTCCTATCCTCACCGCACAGCCCAGCAGCACACTCGTCTTCAGGCGTATCATCTCAATGTACTCCTGTTCCGTAACGTCATTGCGTGTCTCGAAGTCCACGTCATACTGCTGTCCGTGGTTTATGTCTATGGCGGTATCGATAAACGTTGACATACACTTCTCTCCCATCCACTTCACCGCCAACAGCAGCATATTGTCGCCAGAGAGGATGGCAGTGTTCTCGTTCCACTTGCGGTGCACCGTTGGCATACCACGGCGCACGTCGGCATGGTCCATCACGTCGTCATGCAGCAGTGTGAAGTTATGATAGGTTTCCAGCGCCACCGCTTGCGGCAGCACGTCACGACCGTCCTCACGCCACATCTCGTATGCCTTCATCATCAGCACCGGACGTATGCGCTTGCCGCCCAGCGACAGCACATAGCGTATTGGTTCATACAGTCCGCGCGGCTCCACGTCAAGTGGAAGCTGCGAAATATAATCATTGATAATATCTTCGTATTTCATCGTATTCTAAGTTATGATAATTCTAAGTTATGAGTTTTGAGTTATGAGTTATGAGTGTCCGCACAATTATGCATTCTTTTAGTCGGCTTGTCGCCTTTGTAAAAGCGTCACTACGTGCCGAGCGATGAATTATGCATTATGAATTATGAATTATTAATTAACTACAGGTTTATCGCGGCGTTAAACATTATGCTTGATGAGTTGACATGATATTTGCCGTATGACACGTTGAGCTTGAAACGCTCAAGCAGCAGTCCGGCTCCCACGGTAAATCCCGCCCCGTGACTGCTCTCGCTGTTGTCAGTCAGGTTACGCGTTTTCATGTTATACGCGCGCCGCGCGTTATAGCCCCCCGCCACATAGAACTGCTCCGTCAACTTCAGGTCCACTCCCACGCAGGCATGGCGCAGGAAGGCATAGTCCCAGTGGTTGAGGTCGGCGAAGGTCAGCGACAACCGCAACGGCGAGTTAGGCAGACCGTATGTCACACCCACCGACACATCTGTTGGCAACGACTCAAACTCGTCCTCGTATGTGGAGAGCTGTCCGCCGAGGTTACGCACGGAGAGAGAGGCCGAGAAATCCTTGTCGGCGCTGTAGTAGTTCAGTCCCAGGTCAATGGCGGCCGCCGTACTGGTATAGCCGCCAATCTTTGAATATATGAACTTCGCGCCTATGCCACCCACGAGGTTCTTTGCCAGCGTGTAGGAGAAGAGTCCCTCAAAGGCCATGTCGGCAGCAGAGAACGTGCCCGTCTGCACGTCATTCTGGTCCACCTCCTTCATCTTGCCGTAGTTTATGTAGTGTATGGCACCTCCCACCGTGGCCTTGTCGTTTATGATGTCGGCATAGTTGGCGGTGTACATCCCCACACCGTCCATATAGTTCATATAGCCCACCGTCACCGTTCTGCCGCCCACCGATGCCAGCAACGCGGGGTTTGACAACGCCAGCGTGGCGTCATCCTCTATTATCGAGATATTGTCGCCACCCAGCGCCGCTGCATGTGCGCTCTCTGGCAACCGCAGGAAATTATACGCCGTCTGGCTCTCCTGCGCGCGCGTCCCCACAGCCATCGCTGTCAGCAGTATTGTGAATAAACACTTTCTCATCTATGAAATAACGCTCTCCCAACCTATTTATTATTAATATCACCACGGAATTTACGAAATTTGCTTTCGCACTATACCATTTTCACTTTCGCCCAGCGCGTTTATATGCCAAAATCGCACTCGCCCAGTGCGTTTTTACGTAAAAATTGCACTCGTCCAGTGCATTTTTCGTAAAAAGTTGCACTCGTTCAGTGCATTTTTTGTAACTTTGCAGCATAGAATCATAAATAATCCATCGTTTATGGAACATCTGACAGACAATTACAGAAAACTGCTGAGCGAGACTCCTACAGACTTTCACCGCTACATATACGACAAGGTGAACTGGTCTGACCGCATGGTGGGCATCACCGGTCCGCGCGGCGTGGGCAAGACAACCCTGCTGCTGCAATATATAAAGGAGAAGCTGAACACTGACGACACACTGTATGTGACGGCAGAAGACTTTTATTTCTCAAACCACAGACTGACAGAACTTGCGGATGAGTTCACTAAGATGGGAGGCCGCCACCTCTTCATTGACGAGATACACAAGCATGAGGACTGGTCGAGAGAGTTAAAACTGATATATGACTATCACAAAGAGTTGCAGGTGGTCTTCACCGGCTCGTCTGTGCTTGACATCACCAAAGGTGCCACCGCCGACCTGTCACGCCGCGCCATAACCTACCACATGCAGGGATTGTCTTGGCGAGAGTATCTCAAAATGTTCCACAACATTGAGATACCACAATACACACTTGACGACATATTGCAACAGAAGGTGTCACTGCCACAAGGCTTCAGACCCCTCACACTCTTCCGCGAATACCTTCGCAAAGGATATTACCCCTTCGCAGGAGAAGGTAACTACGAGAAACGGCTCTTCGCCGTGATTACCAAGACGCTGGAAGTTGACATCCCACAATATGCCAACCTCAGCGCGTCAATGTCAAGGAAACTGAGACATCTGCTTGCCGTTATTGCCGAGAGCGTACCCTTCAAGCCTAACATGACCTCACTGGCACAAGTGCTGGGTGTCAGCCGTAACAACGTAGCCGACTACCTGTTGTTCATGGAAGAGGCCGGCATGATAGGACAACTGAGAGACTCCACGAGCGGAATACGCGGTCTGGGCAAAGTGAACAAAGTTTATCTTGACAACCCGAACCTTATCTACACCCTTGTACCGGAGAAAGCTGAGACTGGCAATGTGCGCGAGACATTCTTCTACAACCAGATGCGCGTGAACAATGAAGTGATATGCTCACCCGTCTCCGATTTTCTAATCAACGGCCACACCTTTGAGGTTGGAGGAAAGGGCAAAGGCAAGAAGCAGATAGCCGACCTACCAGACAGCTACGTTGTGAAAGACGACATAGAGTATGGATACGGCAACGTGATACCGCTCTGGGCTTTCGGGTTAAACTATTGATACATAGAATAGGACATTTTGGTGATTTCGCCTTTTTATTTTTGTCAACGAAAAAACGCAAACTAGAATAAAATTGAAGGTAAAAAAGCGGAAAACACAATGTTTTTTCACCATTTTACGCCCTCTTCATCATCAAAGCATAGCTTTCAGGGTGTAAAACGATAGCTTTCACGACGAGAAACGATAGCTTTTATACCATAGAACGATAGCTTTTACGACGCAAAAGCTATCGTTTTTTCATGCTTTTTTATAACCCATCACTGATTATCAACGAGTTACAACCTCCGCATAATTCGCGCAGAGCAAACCGTCTGGAAAATATTTTGAAATATCTCACGTATGAGGCGTTAACGGAAGGTCCAAAATAGGACATTTTTGTCATCGGGTGACATAAATCAAGTCTAATTTAATGACGTATTCAGACTGTTTTTTGAACACGCGCTCAGCGACGTAAGGAGACGCTTGCTACCGTAGGGACGCAAGAACAGCACGAATGGTACGAATATTTTTTTGAACATAAATTATCATAAATTGCCCATAAATTATTCAGAAATTATATATATGAAAAAAATTAATGAGAAATTTATGGAAAATTCACGGAAATTACATGTTATATCCTTAACATACGCTCGGCTCCATAGGAACATAATAAAAGAATAAAAGCCAGTCACGCCATCAAACGGTGCGGCTGGCTTGTTTTCTTCAGTGTAAATACTATTTTCTCGACAATGACGTTTATTATATAGTGAGGCTTTGGCACCGTTGCTGGAGAAATGCATTCATTTCCAAGAAGTGTTGACGCTTTTGAAAAAGATGGGATTCGTTTCTTTAAAAAAGGAGGTGATGGTAAAATATATGAACACCTTCATATTAAGGGCTCGTACAGAGGTAAAGATGGAGTGTTTGAATACATAAAAGACTCTAATGGTAATATTACACATAGATTTTTTAGACCTCAATGAATAAAAATATGGATGCTAAGAAAATTGCAGATATTTATAACATAGGTTATCTCGTGTTGTATGAGGACTGTCCTGATTACATATTATTTACAGAAGCAAATGCTATTAAATTAATCGAAAAAATACGAGAAGAATGTTTTCCCGTTCGTTGTATGGAAGTAGGAATCGAGGACAAAAACGGAACATTTGAATTTGAAGGCTTTTGGGAATGTATCTTAGAGCCTAAAGAAACTATGCGAATGTATGTCAAACGTAGCTGTGATGAGGCAATCGGATTTGTTAAGAAAATGTCTGATGCAGTCAATAATCCATTGTTTGATATTGATGTCTTTGATTTTGATTATAACTGAGTGTGACTTTTACAAAAAAATGATTCAATACTACAATGGCACAGGTGTATACAGGCAAGTTCGATTTTAGACGTTTACGAGTCATTATTTCTTGCACAATGGTAATACAATTATTATGTTCTTGCGGGAATCAGAATAATAGAAATATAAAAGAGGGTACAGAATCAATATTGCAACAATTTTCTATAATAGATTCCAAGGTGGATTCTGTTACGAGAATGGTTATACATGATGTGTATCCTCCAAGCCGACAAACTACAGAAGATATGGTTCTTGGTATAAATCGTATAGAAAACGATACGATTGAACTTATGTATTCTTTTCATGACAAGAAAAATAACGAACTGAGCAATGAGTTTATTCCAATTAATAACAAACGTGTTTTGGGATTCACAAATATAGGAGGTATAGATATTATCCTCTTATCCAACATAAATGATTTTAACGAGCTAAGAGAATTCTTGTCTAAGATTATAAGTCCCACATCAAAAAAGAAGTCTTTCTGTAAACTTAAATATTCCAACTCGTTATATGACAAATCAACCTGGGAACATGGTACTATGTACGAACCCCTTTGTTGGCATTTCAAATACAAAGACGGTGTTGTGTCTAATCCTTCAGGATATTTGGGCTATTGAAGCCTTAGAATTTCGGAACAGGATTAGATAGGTCTTGGTCTTCAGGTTCAATGCCATAAATTAATGAAAATTATGAAAATGATAAATTGGATAGCATACCTATTTTACAAATTTTTCCTTACATGCGGAAAAGAAGACTGGGATGCAAGACACACGGCGAAGCTATTTACAGGAGTTTTTGTTGGATTTATTTTAATTGGAGTTTTAGTTCTTGTAATATGTATAAATCATCCAGAATATAGAGAATTGTATTTTACTCCGTTAAATGCAGTTATTATAGGGCTGCTCGTTATTGTAATGCTTGATTGGTATTATTGGAACCGTTGGGATGCAAGAATGAAGGATATAGATGCAATATATAATTCATGGAGTGACAAGAAACAGAAGTGGATGCTGGCTGTGCCGATCCTTGCGGACATTATAAGCCTAGGAATTCTTTTTATAGCCTATAATATAGTAAAATACTTCTATTAAGTGTTTCAACAAATCACCCTCACTGCTGTAAATCAGCAGTGAGGGTGATTTGTTTGTCCTAGTGCACAATTTTCTCGCAGGACAAACGTTAATTATAACACATCGCTTTTGGTGCTTTGCCTCTTTCGCAGGCTCAGGAGCACAGTGGGCTGGACTAGGAGAGTATGGAGCGCTCGGTGCAACGACATTGTTCGGTGGCATAGGTTCCGCAGTTTTTGGCGGTGACTTCCTTGACGGAGCGATGACAGGACTTCAGATTGGTTTCCTGAATGATGTGCAACACTATGGATTGAGGAAAAACGGCAGTTGATAAAATACGCGTCAAAGTATGGTAGTTTGCCTCCTGGTAATAAATTATTTAAATAATAAATTAGCTTTATGATAACTGATAATGCATTTCATGGCTTTTGGCATTATTTCACTAATGATAATTTTAATCGGACGAGAAAACTTTTGGAAGAATTAAACGATTGTCTTGCTAATAAGGTATATACCACAGACCTTCAATTGGACGAGATTTTATTCAGTTTTGGGAATCCTGAAGCAATCGGAAGTCGTGTGCGCCCATATTGTATGGCAGTGCGTGATATGGAGAAAGATGACCCATATGGTCCATATTCACTTATGGCTTTAGTCTATGAAATTCCATTACCTGAAAGCGATTTCGTCAAGATTTCAGAAAATGATTTACCGACATACATCGGCAAAATTCTCTTGGAACATCTTGAAACGCAGAACGTGCCTGTTAAGATACGCAAGCAGTTTGACCGTGAACGCTTCATAGCTGACGTAAGAGACTTCTTCGTCAATGTGAAGGGCTGCAAGATGTAAATTGCATACGCAAACTGAATAAAGCCGTTTTAGAAGTCCACCTATGACATGGAGTCTGATGGAATTTCTATTTGCCCTTACGGGCAGAAATCCAATAAGAATCTTTTTTATAATCTCAGGCTCTTTGAGCCAGAAATATTTCTGAGCCGACAGGCTCCAAAGATTGTCCTGATGATTTTCCATGATTTCTGCTCCGAAGGAGCATAAGGTGTAAAAAAGAACTTATTGCATATAATGATTATTTCTGCAAATAAAAAGCAGTCGCACCACAATGTGACACGACTGCTTTTGTCTTTATATATCGTCAGATTTTTTATATCAGGTTCATACCGTTCTCCTTGCACTCGCGGCGTTGCTCCTCAGGCCAGATGCTTGCCTGTATCTCACCGATGTGCGCCTTCTGCAACATTATCATACAGAGACGGCTCTGACCTATACCACCACCGATAGAGAGTGGCAGTTTGCCCTCAAGCAATTGCTTATGGAAGAACAATTCGGCACGCTGCTCCTGTCCCTCCAATGCCAACTGGCGGAGCAATGCCTCCTTGTCAACACGTATGCCCATTGATGAAAGTTCTATGGAACGGTCAAGCACAGGATACCATATAAGGATATCACCGTTGAGTCCGAGGAATCCGTCTGAGTTAGGTGTGGTCCAGTCATCATAGTCCGGGGCACGACCGTCGTGCTTCTCACCGTCAGAGAGCTTGCCACCGATGCCCATGATAAACACTGCGCCGTATTTCTTACATATAGCATCCTCACGCTCCTTGGCGGTCATGCCAGGATACATCTTCAGTAACTCCTCAGAGTGAATGAAGTGTATCTCGCGAGGCAGGAACGGCTTGAGCTGCGGATAGGTCTCACATGCCAGGAACTCCGTACGCAATATGGCAGAGTAGATGCGACGCACCACGCTCTTGAGGAAGTCGAGTGTACGCTCCTCACGGCTTATCACCATCTCCCAGTCCCACTGGTCAACGTAAAGCGAGTGAAGATTGTCAAGCTCCTCATCGGCGCGTATAGCGTTCATATCAGTATATATGCCGTAACCCGGGTCTATATTATACTCTGCAAGAGTGAGACGCTTCCACTTGGCAAGAGAGTGTACCACCTCTGCCATCTGGTCGCCAAGGTCCTTAATAGGGAACGACACAGGGCGCTCTACACCGTTAAGGTCATCATTGATGCCCAGACCCTTCAACACGAACAAAGGAGCCGTGACACGGCGAAGCCTCAACTCCGTGCTTAGGTTCTGCTGGAAAAATTCCTTTATCAGCTTTATGCCTTGCTCTGTCTGCCAAAGGTCGAGCAGAGCTTTATATCCTGCTGGTTTTATCAACTTGCTCATATTTTTTGAAATTTTATGCAAAGGTAAACAAAAATACTAAACTGACAAAGTTTTTTCCATTTTATTTTACAAATAGACAGAAAAATGTTATTTTTAATATCTTTTTGAAATCTCTACAGATGTTTTTTACAAGTTTTTGGCAAATACATATACTTATTTTGTTATTTGCGAAATTATGTGTACCTTTGTATGTATTTTTCATATTAGATATGATTAGACACTCTATACTATATATATGTATGTTGCTGAGTGCGGCAACATCTCTTGCACAGGATATCACGACAAGTGCCGACACCTTAGTCGCCGACACCACCTATACGTTGCCTTGGCCGCAGTCTATGCAGGCACGCCTTGACAGCATCATCGGCGGGGCAAAGATGCTGGAGACATCACAGATGGGTTTCTTGGTGTATGACCTTGACGACGACTCCGTGCTCTACGCCAGGGATCACCGGCAGACCATACGCCCTGCCTCTACGATGAAGCTCATCACTGCCATCACGGCGCTTGACCAGTTGGGCACCGACTACGAGTACTCCACACGCGTGTGCTACACTGGAAAGGTTATGCCTTCCGCCACTTTTGAGCAAGACAGCACACAACTGCTTATGGGCGATATATATATAATAGGTGGCATGGACCCCAAGATAAGCGAGGAGGACATCTGCACCTTTGCCAAGAGCATCAGGAGCCTCGGCGTTGACACCATCTGCGGCAATATATATGCCGACCGCAGCATGAAGGACTCTGACCAGTATGGTGAGGGATGGTGCTGGGATGATGACAACGCCATTCTGTCGCCTTTGGTATATAAGAGGAAGGACAACATGATTGACGTACTGCTGACCGCCCTGAACAAGGAGAAGGTGTTTCTTGACGGTAACAAGGGAGAGAAGAAGTGTCCGCAGGGCGCAAAGGTGGCGTATGAGTTGAGGAGGCCGCTGGAAGATGTGTTACAGCCTATGATGAAGCTGAGCAACAACCTGTATGCCGAGAGCATGTATTACCAGATAGGACTGACACAGGGACGCCCTGCCACAGCAAAGAAGGCACAGACCGTGGAGGAGGCCATAATGAAGAAGGCGGGAGCGGGCGATGCCATCCACCGCTTTGCCGACGGTTCAGGACTGTCGCTGTATAACTACCTGTCAGCAGAGATAGAGGTGGCTTTCCTACGCTATGCGTTTAAGAGGGAGGCCGTGTTTGATGCCCTTTACAGGTCGCTGCCTATAGCAGCAGTGGACGGCACGATAAAGGACCGTATGGCTGGTACGCCTGCCGCCGGCAACGTGCATGCCAAGACCGGTACACTGTCAGGGGTGAGCAGCCTGGCTGGATATCTCACCGCACCTAACGGCCACCGTCTGGCGTTCTCAATAATGAACCAGGGGGTAATGCGCGGTATATACGCAAAGAACCTTCAAGACAAACTCTGCGCCGCTATGTGCAGGTAATAGATTAATGCATAATGCATAATTCATTATTAAACTAATAATTAATAACTAATAATTAATCCCCCTAACTCACGCTCCCTCCCTCACAGGGAGGGCTGGGGTGGGTCTCATAACTTGCCAACAATGACACAACGCGTAATCATATCACAGCACTTGGAGAATGACCTCACCAACGCTATAGCAAACTGCAGTCACGACCGCATATTTGTACTTACCGATACTACCACCAACGTATGTTGCTGGCCGCTGATAAAGGACTTCAGCTGTCTGGACGGCGCACAGGCCATAACCATAGGCGCAACAGACATGGAGAAGACTCTACAGTCGGTAAGCCATGTATGGGAGGAACTGCAGAAAGGCGGCGCCACACGCCACTCGCTGTTGATAAACCTCGGAGGAGGTATGGTAACTGACCTCGGAGGCTTTGCGGCAAGTACGTTCAAGAGGGGTATCAACTTTATCAACATACCTACCACGCTGCTGTCTATGGTTGACGCTTCGGTGGGCGGCAAGACCGGCTTCAACTTCGGCGGTCTGAAGAATGAGATTGGCGTGTTTAACGATTCCAAGTATGTCATTCTCTGCGCTGACTTCCTGAAGTCCCTTGACGACCAGAATATGCGCTCCGGCTATGCCGAGATGCTGAAGCACGGACTGATACAACGTGACAACGGACTGAGCATGTGGCAGGAGCTCGTGGCATTTGACATCACGAGACCTGACCTCACACAGTTGCAGAGGATGATTGCAGACTCTGTGGCTGTAAAGGAGCGCATCGTAGAGGAAGACCCGCATGAACACGGCATACGCAAGGCTCTGAACCTGGGACACACCGTGGGCCACGCACTGGAGTCATGGGCAATGAAGCGCACACCTATACTGCACGGATATGCCGTGGCTTACGGCATCATAGCGGAACTGTATCTGTCGGTTATCAAATGCGGTTTCCCCACTGACGTGATGAGACAAGCAGTGACATACATTCGCGAGACTTACGGCGTGCTGCCCATAACATGCAATGACTACCCCGAATTGCTGCAGCTGATGACACATGACAAGAAGAATGTGGCTGGTGTCATCAACTTCACTCTGCTTTCCGCCATCGGAGGCATAGAGATTAACCAGACGGCAACAAAAAAAGAAATCGAGGAAGCCCTCGATTTCTTTAGAGAAGGTTAGAAAAAAAGATTATTTTGCGTATAACGCAACAATTGCCTCGTAAAGTTCCTGCTTGCCAGAGGTCTGCTTTGGCTCACCCACTTTCTTTCCATACTCATAGACCTGCTCCAAGGTGAGCTTGCCATCCTCGAAGTCTTTACCTATGCCTGAATCGAATGAGGCGTAGCGGTCTTTCAGCATCTGTGGGATTGGTGACTTCTCCAGTATCTCAACAGCATTGAGCAGTGCGCGCGCGCAAGCGTCCATACCTGAGATGTGTGCGATGAAGATGTCCTCAAGGTCGGTAGAGTTACGACGTGTCTTAGCGTCGAAGTTTGTACCGCCGGTACCGAGACCACCATTGCGTACAATCTGCATCCAAGCCTGTGTCAGCTCGAAGTTATCGATTGGGAACTGGTCTGTATCCCATCCGTTCTGAGCGTCGCCACGGTTAGCATCAATAGAACCAAGCATACCGTTATCTACTGCCACAGCGAGCTCGTGCTCGAAGGTGTGACCAGCCAGTGTAGCGTGGTTAACCTCAATGTTCACCTTGAAGTCCTTGTCAAGACCATGAGTCTTAAGGAATCCGATGACAGTCTCTGTATCAACGTCATACTGGTGCTTAGATGGCTCCATTGGCTTTGGCTCAATGAGGAATGTACCCTTGAAGCCCTTACCACGTGCATAGTCGCGAGCCATACCAAGCATTGTAGCCATGTGCTCTTTCTCACGCTTCTGGTCTGTATTGAGAAGGCTCATGTAACCCTCACGACCGCCCCAGAACACATAGTTCTCAGCACCGAGCTTGATACCTGCGTCAATGGCGTTCTTAATCTGAACGATAGCACGAGCTACCACGTCAAAGTCAGGGTTGGTAGAAGCACCGTTCATATATCGTGCATTACCGAAAACGTTAGCGGTTGACCATAACAACTTGATGCCGGTCTCCTTCATCTTCTGCTGCAGGTAGTCTGTGATAGCCTTGAGGTTTGCCTCATACTCCTCTACGCTGCTGCCCTCTGACACGAGGTCAACATCATGGAAGCAGAAATATGGCACACCGAGCTTCTGCATTATCTCAAAACCTGCGTCAGCCTTGTTCTTTGCTATCTCTACCGCGTCAGCACCCTGATTCCATGGGAATGTCTTTGTGCCACCGCCGAACTGGTCCGCACCCTCTGCGCACAGTGTATGCCACCATGCCATAGCGAAACGCATCCAGTCTTTCATTTTCTTGCCTGCCACCACGCGCTCTGCATCATAGTAGTGGAATGCCATAGGGTTCTTTGACTCTGGACCCTCATACTTGATTTGTCCAATCTCTGGGAAATACTCTTTTGCCATTTTGTTTAGTTTATATTATTAAGTTGATTTGTTTTTTTATTTAGTATAATACCTATAGTGACTATAGTATCTATAGTATTTATAGTATCTATAGCATTTATAGCAAATATTGGCACTATAAATACCATCAAGAACTACACGAGTTCCGCCTTCCACTTCTCGTAGGCGTCCTTGTATTGCTGTGCCTTTGCGGTATCTGGCTCAATAACTGCTATCTTCTTCAGGGTAGAGAAGGCCTCCACATTGTCCTTATACATTCCGCATCCTATGCCTGCTCCCTTGGCAGCGCCCACAGAACCGTCAGTCTCAAGCAACTCTATCGTTGCTCCTGAGGTGGAGGCAAGGGTGTCACGGAAGAGCGGCGACAGGAACATATTGGCCTTGCCTGCGTGTATCTTCTTTATATCCATACCCATCTGACGCATTATCTCCATGCCATAGCAGAATGAGAACACTATACCCTCTTGGGCGGCACGAACGATATGCGCACGGTTGTGCTTATTGAAGTTCACTCCCTTTATCTGGCAACCCACCTCACGGTTCTCAAGCACTCGTTCTGCTCCGTTGCCGAATGGTGAGATAGTTACGCCGTCAGCCCCAATAGGCGCCTGAGCAGCAAGGTCATTCATCTCTGCGTATGACAGGTCGGGTGTGATATTGCGGTGCACCCAGGCATTGAGTATGCCGGTACCGTTGATACAGAGCAGCACGCCGAGGCGGTCAAGCTCCGTGGTGTAGTTAACATGGGCGAAGGTATTGACACGGCTCTTGGGGTCGTAGTTCACCTCGCCCAGCACTCCATAGACCACACCTGACGTTCCTGCAGTGGAGGCTATCTCACCAGGGTTGAACACATTGAGTGACAAGGCATTGTTTGGTTGGTCGCCGGCACGGTAGCTGATGGGCGTTCCCTCTTTCAATCCCGTCTCCGCAGCTGCAGCGGCACTCACCTCACTCTGTACAGCGAATGTTGGTACTATAGGGGCTATCACATCCTCAGAGAAACCGAAGTAGTCAAACAGGAATTTAGCAGGACGCTTTTCCTTGAAGTCCCACATCATACCCTCGGAGAGTCCACTGATAGTGGTGTTTATCTCACCGCTTAGCTTCATAGCGATATAGTCACCGGGAAGCATCACCTTATATATATTGTCAAAAAGCTCTGGCTCATTCTCCTTCACCCACGCCAGTTTGGCAGCTGTGAAGTTGCCTGGAGAGTTGAGCAGATGACCAAGACACTTCTCACTGCCCAAGTCGTTAAAGGCTTTATCGCCATAAGGGACGGCACGAGAGTCACACCAGATGATACTGTCACGCAGGGCGTTGTGGTTTTTGTCCACACACACCAGTCCATGCATCTGATATGATATGCCGATGGCCTTGATATCCTCGCCGGTAGCCCCGGCATCCGCCATAATCTTTTTTAATGACAGCTTGGCATTCATCCACCACATCTCGGGGTCTTGCTCTGCCCAGCCAGCCTTAACAGCCTTTATAGGAGCTTCTTTCTCTGGAAAGAATGCTGTGGCAGCCATCTGGCCTGTCTCTGCATCGACGAGCGATGCCTTTACGCTTGACGAACCCACGTCAAAGCCTAATAAGTATTGTCTTGCCATTGTTTTGGTTTAGAGTTGTTTTTCGTTAGTAAAGAGAGGAAGGGGATATTTGACTTTTACCTACCCTCTATTTAGGTTTCTTCATGAACAAAGGTAACATATTTCAACAAAACCACAAAAAAAGTATAGGTAAAAAATGCTTAAATGATACATTTTTTACCTATACAGTGAATATTTCTCCACCTCAGCCACCACCGTTTCCGGTATCAGCGATGTAATATCTTCTCCACAACGGATGCGCTGACGCACCATAGTACTTGACACATCAAGGAGCGGAACCTCTATATGCATAATCCCTTTCACCTCTATGTTTCCTTTTTCTATCTCTTCCTCTATCGGTATCGGCACAGAAGTATCCCGACTGTCATCACGCCGCGGATAGACCGCTACCTCATAGTCACGCAGTATTTCCACATAATGGGCCCAGCGATGGAAGTGAACCCAGTTATCACCTCCTATAATAAGAACGAAGGTGTGCTCCGGATAATCCATCCTCAGATGTCTCAGCGTATTCCATGTATATGAAGGCTTTGGCAAACGGAACTCATAATCTGACGCCCGTAAGCGACGTTCGTTTTTCAGCGCAGCCTCGACCATACGCAGACGCATCTGCTCTGGAGCCAAGTCTGTGCTGCCATGCTTCAACGGATTTTCTGGTGACACCATATACCAAACCTCATCGAGCCCTGCCTTTTCCAGCATGGCTCGCCCTAAAGCTACATGGCCTTTATGTATCGGGTTAAAAGACCCTCCGAATAATCCTATACGCATAGTCCGTTGAGCCTCCTCTCTCGTAAGCCGAACTCCGACGAGACATAGTTATCAAAAGACTGACATACAGCGGAGGAGAAACGTTGTCCTACCGTTACCAGTTCTTTCATAAGCGGTTCCTCAACCTCAGCAAGCTTTGTCTGCGTGTCTATATCCTTGCACAGAAGAGCGTAGCAGAACCCTGCATTAAAGTTATCACCTGCCCCAATTGTACTTACTGTCTCTATCTTTGCTGCATCCACCGATGTATGGTACAACGGTGTAAACACCTGTACCGGCTTATCGGCATCAGTATATATAAAGGTTTCACAATATGTGCGGATATGCTTCTCGTACACATCTTTTGCAACCTCCTCGTTAAAAAGAAGTGAGAAGTCCTCATGTGAGCCGCGCACTACTGTAGCCAACTGCATATTTTCAATTATTGACGGAAGAACCTGGGGCAAATCCTTCAAATGTGAGGCTCTGAAGTTTACGTCATAGTATATTATCGCTCCCACCTCATGAGCCTTGCGCAATAACTCATATACACAAGTGCGCACCTTGGGATTTATAGCGAAGTATGAACCGAAGATGACGACATCACCTTCATTTATCTCAGGAAAGCAAGGTGGCATGTTCAAAGCCTCATGCATCTTGTAGAACTGATACTCGGCATCGTTACGCTCGTTCAAGAACGCCAACGATACGTGCGACTGCGTACCTTTATGCCGGTACACATACTGGGTATCCACGTTATTCTCGTGCAGGAAAGCAGTTACTATATCACCCACACGGTCGTCACCTACCTCTGTTACCATTACACACGGTACGCCACACCGTCCCAACGACACTATGGCATTGAAGGCAGAACCACCCGGCACAGCTTTCTGCGGCTGATTGTTCCGGAATATTATGTCATATACAGTCTCACCTAAACCGATTATCTTTCTCATTTCTTTAGCATTTCCCCTTTATTTCGTGCACCTTTCATCTAATCCACGCTTTATTCACACTCTCTCCTACCCTTTTAATAACAAAAAGCCCCTCAGAGATTATCTCCGAGGGGCCGTTAAGTTATGTCTTTGTCTTCAATGACAAGCAGTTATTACTTGCTGAGGTCCTTGAAGAGAGCGATACGCTTGAACTCTGGCTCGATGTCGTCAGAACCCTCGCCTACCATTACACCCTTACCAACGGTAGAGATGCGGTCAGCTGCGATCTTGTACTTGTTAACGAGCATGTTCTTAACAGCGTTAGCACGAGCCTCAGAGAGAGCCTGGTTCTTAGCTGCGTCACCTTCTGGAGATGCGAAACCAGAGATCTCGAGCTTAGAATCCTTGTTCTTCTTCATGTACTTAGCGATAAGGTCAACAGTCTGCTGCTGGTTCTTATCGATAACTGACTTACCAACCTGGAATACTACTGGTGGCATGTAAGCCTCAGTCTTAGTCTCCTTCTTAACTACAGCTGGCTTAGCCTCGCAGTCAGCAAGAGCCTTCTTCAGCTGAGAAATCTGTGCGTCCTTAGCGGCAGCAGCAGCCTTAGCAGCGTCAGCCTCTGCACGAGCAGCGTTGATCTTTGCGTTGAGATCGTCGATCTCCTGCTGGTCACGGAGCTGCTCAAGAGCGAAGTTGTGAGTACCGTTAGAAGTCTTGAACTTGTAGTTAACACCAGCCTTCAGAGCGAGACCTGCGTTGTTGATGTCATACTGGATGAAGTCAGCCTTACCTGTGTTACCGAGACCCCAGTTCATTGTTGGCTCGAGGTAAACCTGCCACTGCTTGTCTGAACCGAAGTTGATAGCGAAGTCAGCACCAACCTTGCTCACATAGCGAGAAGCGTTACCAGCCTCAACGAATTTAGGACGGAAAGCCCACTCGTAACCGAAGCCACCGAGAGCGATGATTTCGAATGTACGTGGCTGACCTTTGTAACCTGCGAAGAGGTTCATAAGGTTAGCTGTTGCCAAACCGTAAACGTCAACACCCTGGATGAATGTCTTACCGTTATAAACACGGTTTGTGCTGAAGTAAGCTGTACCCTCAACAGCGAGACCAAGAACTGTTGTGAAGTTCTTACCTACACGGATGCCGAAGTTAGGAGAGAATGTCTTGAAAGAAGACTCACCCTTAACAGCTGTGATAGCACCACCGTTAACACCAACGTAGATGTTGTCCTGAGCCTTAGAAGCCGTAACAACGGTACGTGGCTCTGCGCTTGCAGTTGCTACCATAGCAGCTGCCGCGAAAAACATTGCAATCTTTTTCATTGTTTAATTAAATAATAAAAAAAAGTTTTGTTAAGTATTATCTTTGCCATACATATCCGCCCAAGCTGTTTCCAGCATAGCCGAAAGCGGATTTTTCGTGTGCAAAATTACAGTAAACGTTTGAAATGAACAAAAGTTTTCTTGCATATAACTCACACTAATTACTTTTTCTTGATAAATATCAAGCAACCGATATTTTGATTTGGATAGTCGCCTAATTTTAACTACCTTTGCACATCATTAACATTATATATACACACGCACGTGAATACTTTTAAGAAATTTTTACCAGACGTATTAGTCGTTTTGCTTTTTGCAGCAATCTCATTCACTTATTTCTATCCTGCCGACATAGAAGGCAGGATTTTATACCGCCATGACTCATCAGCCGGACGTGGCATGGGCGAAGAGTCACGCCAGTACAAAGAGCGCACTGGCGAGATTACACGCTGGACAAACTCCGTGTTCGGAGGTATGCCTACATACCAGACAGCACCATCATACGAATCTTCCACAACGCTAAATCACATATTGAGTGCTTATCACCTATGGCTACCCGAGAACGTATGGTATGTATTCGCATATCTTCTCGGCTTCTACATCCTGCTGCGCTCATTTGACTTCCGCTGGTACCTGGCTACCCTCGGAGCTATAGTATGGGCTTTCAGCAGCTATTTCTTTATTATCATAGCTGCCGGACATATATGGAAGGTGTTAGCCTTGGCATATCTGCCACCGATGATTGCCGGCATCTTGTTGGCATACAGGGGGAAATACCTTGCAGGATTAGCAGTGACAGGTATCTTCACTGCCTTTGAAATCAATGCCAACCACGTGCAGATGACATATTACTATCTCTTCATCATTCTATTCCTTGTCATCGGCTTCTTCATAAGTGCCATCAGGAACAAACAAATCATGCATTTCATAAAAGCAAGTGCTGTTTGTATCTTAGCAGGCATATTGGGCGTTCTCGTAAATATCCCTAACCTCTACCACACATGGGAATACCAGAAGGAGTCTATGCGTGGCAAGAGCGAGTTAGTAAAACAAAACACCGCAAACCAGACTTCAAGCGGCTTGGATCGTGACTATATCACGCAATGGAGCTATGGCATAGACGAGACATGGACATTGCTCGTGCCAAACACGAAAGGTGGCTCTTCCATGACTCCTATCAGCCAGTGTAAGGCTGCTCAGGAGAAAGCTGACCCGATGTACATGGAGATATACCAGCAAATGGGACAGTACTGGGGAGAGCAACCCGGCACGTCTGGTCCTGTATACGTAGGGGCCTTTGTCCTGATGCTCTTCATCCTCGGACTATTCATTGTGAAGGGCTCCATAAAATGGGCTTTACTTGGTGCTACCATACTGAGTATTATGTTGTCTTGGGGACGTAACATGATGTGGTTCACCGACCTCTTCATAGACTACTGTCCGATGTATGCCAAGTTCCGCACTGTGGCTTCAATACTTGTAATAGCTGAGTTCACCATACCTTTGCTCGGTATGCTGGCATTAAAGAAAGTGATTGACGAACCTGACTGTGTGAAGACGACAATCAAAGGCAAGAAGGTAAACTGGCTGATGGTAAGCTTTGTACTTACAGGAGGCATAGCTGCATTGTTTGCCATTGCACCTACCCTGTTCTTCGACAGTTTCGTATCCCAGGCTGAGATGCGTGCGCTCAGCAGTATTCCACAAGAGCAACTGGCTCCGCTGCTTGCCAACTTGCGTGAGATACGTATCGCCACATTCACATCAGACTGCTGGCGCTCATTCTTCATCATCCTCCTCTGTACAGTGGTTATCAATGTCTATCGCATCAAGAAGATTAATGCCGTTACAGCAGTGAGCATCATCGCAGTGGTATGTCTTGTTGATATGTGGCAGGTAAACAAGCGTTACCTTAATGACGATATGTTTGTCAGCAACACTCTGCGTACAGCACCGGTAGAGCCTACTGAAACAGACAGGATAATCCTGCAAGACAAATCTCTTGACTATCGTGTACTCAACCTCGCCTCTAACACCTTCAACGAGAATGAGACGAGCTTCTTCCACAAGTCAATCGGCGGTTACCACGCAGCAAAGCTACGTCGTTACCAAGAACTCATTGAGAACCACATCGCACCAGAGATGCAAGCAGGCTTTAATGCCATAGCACAGGCACAGGGAGATATGTCAAAGGTAAATGGCGACAGTATCATACCTGTGATAAACATGCTTAACACAAAGTATCTCATACTGCCTCTGCAGGAAGGAAAGACCATGCCGTTACAGAACCCATACGCCATGGGCAACGCATGGTTTGTCAACGAGGTGATGTATGTGGATAACGCAAACAAGGAGATAGAGGCCTTGGGCAAGACCGACCTGCATACAGTTGCGATTGCAGACAAGTCTTTTGAGTCTGTAATTGGCAAGAGTTCTGTACAAGACTCCACCTCTACCGTGACGCTCACTAAGTACGAGCCTAACGAATTACATTATGACGTCAACTCGAAGAATGGTGGTGTCATAGTGTTCTCCGAGATATACTATCCAGGATGGAGCTGTACCGTTGACGGGCAGCCAGTGGAGATAGGCAGGGCGAACTATGTACTGCGTGCTATCCAGGTAAAGCCCGGCCAGCACAAGGTCGTAATGGAGTTCAGACCAAAGTCTCTCGCCACAACAGAGACTATTGCATACATAGCCTTGATAGCGCTATTCATCGCTGTAATTGTATCCGTAGTCCTTTCTGTCAAGAAGAATGCCAAGAAATAACATAATAGCATTATTATTGTTACTGATTCCGTTCACGGCTGCAGCCAAGACGGGATGGGACTTGTGCGTATCAAGCAACCAACGGTTTCTGCAACACACAGACGGTACGCCGTTCTTCTGGCTCGGCGATACCGGCTGGTTGTTACCCACAAAGCTTGACCGCGACGAGGCAAGGAACTATCTGCAGACAGCACACAACAATGGCTACAATGTTGTACAGGTGCAGACACTCTGCGGCGTGCCTTGTGTAAACGTATATGGTCAATACTCTAACAACCGCTACGAACCGTGGGATATGTCTTGCTTTGACAACAATTCCATGACCTACACTTACTGGGACCACATGGACTATATCATCAGCGAGGCTGAACGTCATGGCATATACATCGCCATGGACTGTATATGGGGCGGGTTGGTAAAATCGGGACTGATAGACACTGAGGGAGCAGAAGCCTACGGCACGTTCCTTGCCGAGCGATATAAGAAGCATCCCAATATAATATGGATGATTGGCGGCGACATTCAAGGCGACATCAAACCAAAAGTGTGGGAGACGTTGGCAAAGACTATCAAGTCTATAGACAGCAACCACCTGATGACTTACCATCCCCGTGGCAGGTACACCTCTGCCAAATGGTGGGCGGGAGCCAAGTGGATAGACTTCCACATGTACCAGTCTGGTCACCGTGCTTATGGGCAGCGAATGGGTAACAAAGACTACCCCATCCCCGACAACACAGAAGAGGATTGTTGGATGTATGTGGACTCCACATGGGCATACAACCCCGTCAAACCGGTTGTCGACGGGGAGCCATCCTACGAGGACATTCCTGTAGGACTACACTTCCCCGACGGACGACGTTGGACGGCAAGCGATGTACGTCGTTATGCCTATTGGGATGTATTCGCAGGATGTTTCGGTCACACCTACGGCCATAACGCCATTATGCAGATGCACAAGGAAGGGCAAAGCGTGGCATACTCCTCCACAAGTAAGACTTGGTATGAGGCACAACGTGACAGTGGCTACACATCAATGAAATACCTGAAGGCATTGATTCTCTCCCTGCCTTACTTTGAACGTCAGCCCGACCAGAGCATCATATACAAAGGGAACGGAGAGAAATACCACCGTATAGCCTGCACACGCGGCACTGACTATCTCCTTATATATAACTACATTGGAGGAGAGATACATATAGACCTCACACGCATAAGCGGCGAGAATAAAAAGCTATGGTTAATGGACACCAGAAACGGCAAACTCACATTCATTGGGGTACGCCGCAACGGCAAGCTCACCACACAATGTCCGCCAGAGAACGTTCTGATAGCCATAGACTGTGAAAAGAGATACATAGAGGAAAATCAGATTAATATCATAAAGTCACAAAAGACAGAAGAGAAAGACCTGAGAGAATAGAAAAATCAAAACTAACAAAGAAACAAAAGAACTAAAACTAATTCTGAAACATGAAAAGAACTTTTTTATCAATCATCATGCTTGCGGTCGCATGCATTAGTCTGAGCGCAGCCAACCTGTCAGACATGAAATGGGCAAATGTATGCTCGGGAGGCATGGGAGCCGACTGGTATGGTACTACAGAATCCCAGGATGTGGCAGACATTGTCCTTGCCGTGCAGAAAAACACTGGAGGATGGATGAAAAACGACCAATTACATAACCTGAGCACATCAGAATACAACAAACTGATAAATGCCAGGGATGAGCATTCTTGCTTTGACAACTATGCTACTACACAGGAGATGCGTTTCCTCGCCAAGGTTTGGCAAGGTTGCAAGGTAGATAAATACCGTGAGTCTTTTGAAGACGCCCTGTTACTCATTCTCAAGGCACAGAAGCAGGTAGGCGGATGGTCACAGTACTATCCTCTTAGCGGAGGCGGAAGCTATCAGGACTACATAACGTTCAACGATGACCTCATGACCAACATCATGAAGATATTGCGTGACATTTA
This sequence comes from Prevotellaceae bacterium UBA3627, assembly GCA_002373375.1. Lineage (GTDB taxonomy): Bacteria > Bacteroidota > Bacteroidia > Bacteroidales > Bacteroidaceae > Prevotella. Next base: position 36,201 of record DFLE01000047.1, on the reverse strand, counting down.
CAATAACGAAGGAGACTTCAAAGACATTGTAGATGAGACCCTGCGCAACAAATGTAAAGAGGCTTTCGACAAAGGTCTGGAGTGTATCATCAAGTGCCAAGTGGACGACAACGGTACACCTGCCGCATGGTGTGCGCAGCATGATACTATCGACTACTTACCTACAGAGGGACGTCCGCATGAGCTGCCTTCAATAAGTGGTTACGAGTCTGCCTCACTGTTATCTTTCCTGATGTCCGTGGAGAACCCTTCTGAGGAACTGCAGAACACCATAACAACAGCCATCGACTGGCTCAGCAAACATGTTTACAGAAAGAATGCAAAGATAGAGGACTACACCAATACACAAGGTGAGGCCGACCGTCACATCGTTGACGCTACAAACAGCGATGTCTGGGCACGTTTCATACAGATAGGCGGCGAGAGCGGCGAGAAGATATACAACAAATTCTTCCAGAAGCTGCAGAAATATAACAGGTCACGCAGTTACACATACAACGGTAAAACATATACTTTCACGGAATACCAGATAGCTACATCATCATACGACGCAACGAAAGAATACCAGCCTATCTACGCCATATATGACAGTAACTACCCACATCTGTACTATCGTTTCCTGTATAACTACGAGGATGCGGACTCTATAACTATCGCCAGTTCATTGAAGGTTCCTACATCTCTCTGCGCCGTACGTCGCACAAGCTATCAGTTCCTCGGCTCTTGGTGCTACAACACCATACACACAGAATACCCTGCATGGAAAACGAAGATAGACATGGCTAATGCTGCAGGTGACGCCACCCTGTATGAGTTGTCTGCCCCAACAAACACTGGCACGAACACCAATGCCCTGTATAATTTCAGCAACGGCTTCAGCATAAGCAACACCGCAAGCAAGGGCTATGCTACAGGTAAGAACAACACCATTAAATATGGTACTACGACATATACTATCAACATTCCTGAAGGTATGCAGGCTGTCAAGATTTCATTCTCAGGATATTCAAACTACGATGTAAACGGATATATACAGAAACTCGGCAGCAGCACATTCTCTGAGGATAAATATGCATTCCCAGGCAAAGACTCAAGCGGAAACCCACAATATGTCTCACACATAATAGACCTTGCTTCTCCTGTCAGTGGTACGTTACCTTTCACATTAAAGGGCACCCAGTGCTGTTTCATCATCACACTCTATTGTGTGACTCCTGACGGAATACAGACTGTCAACACATACAATGCTTCTACATCAAGCACTGTCAAGCGCATCAAGAACGGTGTTGTGGTGATAGAGAAAGACGGCAAGACATATAATGCCGCAGGCAAGCAACTATAAAACATAAACATATATGAAATACGCATTAGTAACAGGCGGTTCGCGCGGATTAGGACGCGCCATCTGTTTGAAACTGGCAGGCGAAGGCATACCTGTCATCATCAACTACCAGTCAAGTGACGCAGCAGCAGAAGAAGTAAAGGCTCTTTGCGAGGAGCAAGGCGTTGCTGCCGAACTGATGAAGTGTGACGTAAGTAACATGGAAGCTGTTGACGCAGCCATCGACAAGTGGGAGCAGGACCACCCTGACGACTACATTGCATACCTCGTAAACAATGCAGGCATCAGACGTGACAATATGATGTTCATGATGCCGGCAGAGGACTGGCATGCTGTGCTCAACACATCACTTGACGCCCTCTACTATGTAACACGTAAGGTGTTGCCTAAGATGATGATGCGCAAGCACGGCGGCAGCATCGTCAATATGGCTTCTCTCAGCGGACTGAAAGGTCTGCCGGGCCAGACTAACTATAGCGCCACAAAGGCCGGCATCATCGGAGCCACAAAGGCCTTGGCACAAGAGGTTGCTGCACGTGCAGTAACGGTAAATGCCGTTGCACCGGGCTTCATTGAGTCTGACATGACAAAAGACCTTGACGTTGACACCCTTAAGCAGCAGGTGCCATGCAAACGTTTCGGCAAGCCAGAGGAAGTAGCTGACCTCGTCTGCTTCCTTCTCTCTGACAAGGCAAAATACATCACCGGCGAGGTGGTGTCTATCAACGGCGGACTATACACTTAAACCCTAAGGCCTCCCCTCTCCTACCCAGAGAGAGGAGGCCTTCCGTGTATTATACAAATACACAATAGTAAGTATTACACCATTCACAAGCATCCTTTATCCACATAAATAAGGATTGCGCAAAAAGAAAAAAAGACATACTTTTGCATACGCAAAACAACAAAAAAGAGCAAGACATACGTGATACAACAATCCATTATAGAGAAATATAATGTACCCGTACCTCGATACACGAGTTACCCGCCAGCCAATTTCTTCAAGGAGTATTCAGAGGAAGAATACCTTACTGCCGTACAGAAATCAAACGCAGCCAAGGAACCCAACCTGTCATTCTATCTGCACATACCTTTCTGCAGGCATCTATGCCACTATTGTGCATGCAACTCTTACGCCATGCAAAACGAGACGGTTGTCAATGCCTATGTAGAGGCACTGCACAAGGAGATAGACCAGCTGATACCACTACTTGATAATGGCAGACAGATATCACAGATACACTACGGAGGCGGAAGCCCCACCACATTGCAGCCTACCATCATTCAGGCTCTCAACCAACACTTGCTGACAGCATTTCCTAAGATTGCTCAGCCTGAGGTGGCAATAGAGTGCCATCCCGGCTACTTGTCGCTACAAGACTGGAAAGGACTGACAGACGCAGGTTTCTCACGTTTCAGCATCGGCATTCAGGATTTCAACGAACAGGTATTGAAGACTGTCAACCGCCGCCCGTCACAGGAGCGTATGGAAGATATCTTTGCAGTATTGCGCGATGCAGGAGCAAAGATAAACTTAGACTTCCTCTTCGGCTTGCCTCACCAGACAGCAGAATCCTTCTGTCGTTCTATCGAGCGTGCCATAGCACTGCAGCCTGACCGCCTGGTAATGTTCAGCTACGCCCATGTACCATGGCTGAAGAAACAGCAGCTAATACTTGAGAAAGCAGGTCTGCCGGCAAGTGAGGAGAAGGAACGTATGTTTAACGAGGCAGCCCAGATGCTGCAGTCAGCCGGTTATGTACGGGTAGGACTGGACCACTTCGTACGACCTGACGACGAACTATACACTGCACTACAGAACGGACAGCTGCACCGTAACTTCCAAGGCTATTGCACCCGACGCACCACAGCACAAGTATATGCCATCGGCGTGACAGGCATCAGCCAGTTAGAGACGGCATACGCACAGAACACAAAAGACATCAAAGAGTACATAGAAATCGTGAACAGCGGTCACCTGCCCATCAAAAAAGGATATACCCTCAGCCATGAGCAGCAGTTAGTGCGCGAGGTCATTGACGCACTGATGTGTAACTACCATGTAACACTGAGTGACGAGCAACGCGCAGCAGTAAACTTTGACGAGTCACGTTTAGCAGAGATGCAGTCCGACGGCATCGTCACCATCAGCGGCAACACCATACGCATGACTCATGAGAGTTCGCCATTTGTACGCAATGTGGCAGCCCTGCTTGACCCGCTGATGCAACACACCACGAAATCATTTTCAAAACCGATATAAAAAACTTAATGAAAACAGATATAGTAATTATTGGCGCCGGTCTTACCGGTCTTACCACAGCCTACCTGCTTGCACGAAAAGGACGTGAGCTCATGGTTGTGGAGCAGATGGACAAGGTCGGCGGACAGATACAGACACACCGTGAGGGTGGATTTGTATTTGAGAGCGGTCCAAACACCGGAACAATATCCAATCCAGAGGTGGCAGAACTGATGGCAGACCTTGAGCAGACCTCTGGCGGCAAGTGTCGTTTAGAGACAGCGCCTGATGCCTCCAAGCGTCGATTGATATGGAAGGGAAATCGTTTTCACGACCTTCCATCCGGACTTATAAGCGCAGTCACCACCCCATTGTTTACGTTAAGCGACAAGCTGCGTATCCTTGGTGAACCATGGAGGAAGAAAGGCGACAACCCCGATGAATCAGTCGGATCTTTGGCACGTCGTCGATTAGGAAAGTCCTTCGTTGACTATGCCGTTGACCCTTTCCTATCTGGCGTATATGCAGGTAATCCCGACACTCTTATCACACGCTACGCACTGCCAAAGCTCTATAACCTGGAGCAGAACTACGGCAGCTTCGTTCGTGGTGCCATCACCAAGATGCGCGAACCCAAGTCCGACCGTGACCGTCTGGCAACGAAGAAAGTATTCTCTGCTGTCGGCGGACTGAGCATGATAACACAGTCCATAGCTGAATACTTAGGTCCGCAGCGGTTTGCCCTCGGAGTAAAAGAGACAAAGGTAACACCTACTGAAGACGGTTGGCGTGTTACATATATAAATAAGGTGGGAGAGGAAGAGCAGATAGATTGCAAACAGGTAGTGACCACCTGTGGTGCTTATGAGTTACCTGGGATGTTACCATTTATCGGCGATGATGCCATGCGTAAGCTGAACAACCTGCAGTATGCCCCTGTGGTAGAAGTCGGCGTCGGCGTAAACGACACACTCGGAGGTGACTACAAGGCTTTCGGTGGACTGGTGCCCACTTGCGAGAACAAGCGAGTGCTCGGCATACTATTCCCTTCTGCCTGTTTTACTGGTCGTGCCCCTGAAGGCGGTGCGCTCTTCACTTATTTCATTGGCGGCGTACGCCATGCCGAGTTACTTGACAAGAGCGACGCCGAACTGACAGCACTTGTGGAGGAGCATTTCCACTCTATACTGAAATTCCCTGAGCATGTCAAGCCCGACCTCATCCGCATCTTCCGTCATCACCATGCCATACCACAATATCAAATAACCTCAGGAGAACGCTTTGAGGCTATAGAGCAGATACAGAAGCAATATCCCGGACTGACCATTGCCGGCAACCTGCGCGACGGTATAGGCATGGCACATCGCATCAAGCAGGCAACCGACATAGCCAATCAGATATAACACGCTTTCATGGATAGCATATTTCTAAAAACGATAAAAGGAGAAAGTTGTCAGCGTCCGCCGGTTTGGCTGATGCGACAAGCCGGGCGCGTACTCCCGAGGTATCGTCAACTACGGGAACATCACTCTTTCTCCGAACTGATGCAGACACCAGAGTTGGCAGCCCGCGTTACACTCATGCCTGTGGAAGACTTAGGCGTGGACGCTGCTATAATGTTCAATGACATACTCACCATCCCTACGGCTATGGGCATGGACCTTGAGTGGACTGAGCGTGGACCACGCTTTCCTACTCCCTTGAGCCAATACCAGCATCCTCTGAAACATATCAGTGCAAGGCCTGAACGCTTAGACCATGTATATCAAGCTATAGACTGCACAGTGCAACAGAGCAGCGTTCCGCTCATCGGTTTCTGCGGCGCACCTCTCACTACGCTCTGCTATATGCTGCAGGGCATCAGTACCAAGTCAACATTCCCCGAGGCCAAGAAGTTCTTCTACCAGAACCCGGAGGAGACTAAGAAACTGATTGCTGCGGTCACAGACCTTTCTATAGAATATGCCACACGCCAGATAGAGCACGGCATCAACGCTTTCCAACTGTTTGAGAGCCATGCCGGGATAGTGCCCACAGATGTCTATAAGGAGGTATTCCTGCCTGCGGTGTGCCGCATTGCTGACGCTATACGCTCCGCCGGCATCCCCATGATATTCTTCCCCAAGGGATTGGGCTGCGGACTAAACCTCATCACGCCTGATGTATGCGACTTCGTAAGCATTGACTGGCAGACGTCTCTTACTGACGCAAACAGGATGGTACATCCAGAAGTGGGACTTCAAGGTAATATCGACCCCCATCTGCTTTTTGCTCCACAGGAGGTAATAGCCCGTAAGTTGGAAGAATATAAGCCTCTCTTCCATGAGCACAGGCGCTGGATAGTCAACTTAGGCCACGGAGTGTTGGCAGACACGCCTTTCGACAATGTGAAATTTCTTGTAAACTGGATAAAGACCACTAATTGGTAATGATTCAATATAAATCAATAAATCATCAAAACACCTCGCTCACCGACCGTGAGGATTATTTCAAACAACTTGACCTTGACGCTGTAGGACCCTCTGTCTTACTGCAGACCTGCAACAGAGTTGAGTTGTATTATGGCGACGGAGATGTACCCGACGCCGTAGCACGTCACCTCTTCCGCGTAGTGTGCGGACTGGAGAGCGCCATCATAGGCGAACGCGCCATACAGGGGCAGGTGAAGGAAGCCTACATGACTGCCAGGGACAGCGGCAATAAGCTGTCTGCCGGACTGCACAAGCTCTTTGAGTGTGCACTGCAGATTGGAAAGAAGGTGCGCACCGAGACACAAATCAGTCAGGGTGCCGTGAGTCACAGTCTGGCTGCCATAGAGATTATAGAGAGAGAGCACGTCAACCTGAAGAATGCCAATATCACCATCATAGGTGTCAACAAACTGACGGAGGACATCATTAAGTTCTTGAAGAACAAAGGAGCAGAGCTGATGTTCCTTGCCAACAGAACAGAGGAGAAGGCACACAAGTTGGCAGACCCCTACGGCATTGAGGTCTATCGTCTTGACGAGAAGCGTGACTTTCTGCGCAAGGCAGACATTCTTATCAGCGCTACATCAAGTCCACATGCCATAGTCTTCAAAGATGACCTTGACACTACACATCCGATGCTTGCCATCGACCTTGCCTTCCCACGTGACATTGACCCTGAGGTCACAGATATAAAAGGTGTAAAGCTGTATAACCTGCAGGATATAGAGCAACAGGTTCAGAGCAACATCGCCGTGCGTCGTGAGGAGGTACAGAAAGCCGAACTCATGATAGAGGAAGAGATTGGCCTGCTGCGCGACCTGATGGCGCGTCGCCGTGCTCATCACACCATACGTATCGTAGCTCGTGGAAGCCGCTTGTCACAGATACAGGTGAAGGAGGTCATGAGCAAAATACCCGACACGCCCTACAAGCTGAAGATACTGGAGTCATTTGGCGACAAGCGCCAAGACCTTTCACTACTGAACGGCGAGGCTCCTGATGACATGTTCACCCGCGAACTGGACCTTGCTCTGTTGAACGGCGAGGCCGACATTGCCATCCACTCTGCCAAGGACCTGCCCGAGCACCTGAATGATGGTCTGGAGGTAATAGCCCTTTACGAGGCATTTGACAAGTCCGACTCTCTCGTAAGCCGTGACAACATGAAACTGCAGGAACTGCCGGCTGGCAGTCGCATAGGCACCAGCTCTCCACTACGACGTAAGGAACTGCTGGCATTACGTCCCGACCTTGAGATAGTGGGCATAAGAGGATGTATAGAGGACCGCGTGGAGCAGGTGCGCCGTGGCGATGTTGACGCAGCCATCGTAGCTACATGTGCATTGAAGCGTCTGGGCATGGAGCAGGACATCGCCGAGGTGCTGCCCTTTGAGACACACCCCATGCAGGGCAGGTTGGCAGTAACGGCACGCAAAGGACGTGAGGACCTGAAAGCCATATTCTCTAAAGGCAGCATATTATGAAGACTCTCTATACAGGCATCAGTTGTCCCGACACCTCGTTTGTGCACACACCGCTAATCGAGATAAAGCCGGTGGCTGACACCAGCAGACTGATGGAGGCTGCAGACGAGGTTGACACCTATGACTATCTGCTCTACACCTCCCGCCATGCCGTAACCTATTTCCCGCCACGCTGCCAGCACCCTGTCATCGTGGCAATAGGTCCCGTCACCACAGAGGCTTTACGACTGGCCGGAGCAGAGACAATAAAACAGGTAGAGAAAGATGACAGCTACGGCGTTATCGACTGGTTTGCCGAGCAACCGCGCGGACGCGTACTGATACCACGCTCCAACCTCGCACTGAGTATCATACCCGAGGGACTGCGTAACTTAGGGTTTGACGTCACAACGGTCACCGCCTATGAGAACCGTATGCCTGAGAATGCAATGAAGGTTGACCTGAGCCAGGTGGATACCATAGTATTCTCCTCGCCCAGCACCATTGACAATTTCATCCGCCTTTATGGCAAACTGCCTACAGACAAGCAGTTGCTCACACGAGGACGTATAACGGAGAGGCATTTACAGGAGGTATTAAAGAAGATAGAGGGAGACAGAAGGGAATAACAATTAAAACAACAAGATATATGAAACGATTCAGAGAATTTCGTAAGGACCAGGCCACACGCGACAAATATGCAGACGTCGCTCTCGGTGCAAAGGACTTTATCTATCCTTATTTCGTAGTAGAGGGTGAGGGTGTGAAAGAGGAAATCAGCACCATGCCCGGTATTTATCGTTTTTCTATTGACACACTTGTGGCAGACGTAAAGGAATGTTACGCACTTGGCATTGACAAGGTGCTTCTCTTCGGCGTCATCGAAGACTCGCTGAAGGACGAGCGCGGTTCACTGGCTTACGCCGAGGACGCTTTGGTATGTCGTGCCGTGCGCGCCATCAAGGCTGCCATCCCTGAGGTGTGCGTCATTACCGATGTGTGCCTGTGTGAGTACACCAGCCACGGCCACTGCGGACTGTTACACAACCATGACGTAGAGAATGACGCCACGCTGCCACTGTTGGCTGAGATGGCATACGTCCATGCCAAGGCGGGTGCCGACTTCGTTGCACCGTCAGCCATGATGGACGGACAGATAGAGGCTCTCGACAAGCGACTGCGCGAGGCTGGACTGCGTGACAAGTGTAAGATTCTGGCATACTCTGCCAAATACGCTTCAGCATTCTATGGACCATTCCGCGACGCAGCCGACTCCACCCCTGCTTTCGGCGACCGCAAGACATACCAGATGGACTACCGCACTCATGACCAGGGACTGGAGGAGATTGCCGCCGACATAGAGGAGGGAGCAGACTGGACAATGGTGAAGCCTGCCATGCCTTATCTTGATATGATAGCACGTGGTGTGGAGCGTTTCCCACAGGTTCCGATGGTGGCTTACCAGGTGAGCGGCGAGTACTCAATGCTGAAAGCCGCTGCCAAGTTAGGTTACCTCGATGAGCAGCGGGTAGTGTATGAGAGCCTCATCGCTATCAAGCGCGCCGGAGCACAATATATCATAAGTTATTACGCTAAAGAATACTTGCAGCGATGGGCATAAACGAAAGAATAAAGTCAGCTGCCGCCTTTGAGCAGGCCCTGAAGGTCATACCCGGCGGAGTAAACAGTCCGGTAAGGGCTCTTAAGAGTGTAGGTACTACCCCTCTCTTCGTAAAGGAGGCCAAAGGCGCATACTTTACCGACATTGACGACAACCGCTTCATAGACTTTTGTATGTCATGGGGTGTGTTTATCCTTGGCCACAACAACAAGCGCGTAAGTCAGGCAGCCATTGATGCCGTCAGCCGCGGCAGCAGCTATGGCATACCTACTCTGGCAGAGACAACATTGGCAGAGAAGGTGCGCGAGGCGATACCGTCAATGGAGCGTCTGCGCTTCGTCAACAGCGGCACGGAGGCTACCATGTCTGCCATCCGCGTGGCACGTGGCTATACAGGACGCAATATTCTTGTGAAGTTTGAGGGTAACTACCACGGTCATGCTGACCACCTGTTGGTTTCCGCAGGCTCTGGCGTTGCCAACATAGCCAACGCATCAAGCGCCGGCGTACCTGACGGTTTCGTGCAATACACCGTTGTGTTGCCTTACAATGATGTGGATGCCCTGCGCAGCTACTTCTCCGAGCACGGCGACGAGGTTGCCGCACTGATACTGGAGCCTGTAGCCTGTAACATGGGTGTGGTAACCCCTACGGAGGATTTCCTGAAGGCCACACGCGAGGTCACCTCACAGCATGGGGCTGTGCTGATATTCGACGAGGTCATCACCGGTTTCCGCCTGTCACGTGGCGGTGCGCAGCAACGCTTTGGCATCACTCCAGATATGACGACGGTAGGAAAAATCGTCGGTGGCGGATTCCCTGCCGCTGCCTTTGGCGGACGCGCTGACATCATGAAGGTGTTGGCTCCTGACGGTCCGGTATATCAGGCTGGCACGCTGAGCGGCAATCCTGTGGCAATGGCTGCCGGCATAGAGACGCTGACTCAATTGTCACGCCCTGGCTTCTATGAAGAACTGGAGCAGAGGAGCGACCGCTTCATTGCTGAGTTGGAAAAGATAATCAATGGCAAGGGAATCACCTTGAACCGTTGCGGCTCTATGTTCACGCTCTTCTTCAACGACGGTCCTGTACGCAACTTCCAGGACACTAAGCACAGCGACCAAGAGCGTTTCGCACGTTACTTCCGTAACATGCTGCATCGCGGCATCTATGTCAGTCCGTCACAGTTTGAGGGCAACTTCATCAGCGAGACACACACTCCTGAGATACTTGACTATGTATTGCAGAGCATAGCCGAGAGCATAGAATAGTAGATTCTTTTGTGAGATATCATCATACAAAAAAACATCTTTTGACGCCAACAGGGTCAAAAGATGTTTTTTCATTTCTGGCTTCAACCTTTAATTTACTCCCATAACATACTTTACGACCAACATCAGGACTGGTATCGTTACCAGGGATATTCCTATAAGGTCAATGATGAAGCCCGACTTTATCATCTTTGTGATTGGTACGTAACCAGAAGCATATACTATTGCGTTAGGAGGTGTTGACACAGGCATCTGTGAATCAAGGTTCCCAAAGAAACCTACTCATATCCACATGTCCGTTAGGCTTAAACAGTATGCCTTCTGCTTCCAATAATGCCCGATGCTGTCCCCATCCCGGAGCCGTACGTCCCTCTTTGTTCACCACACGATGACAAGGCAACTCTGCTGCCCCAGGCGTATATCTGAGCGTCCTGCCCACCATCCTCGCATGACTCGGCCATCCCGCCAATGCAGCGATATGCCCGTACGTCGTCACCTTTCCGCGGGGAATCTGGCTCACGATGTTTAACACATCATCACCAAACCTCCTTGCCTGCTCCTTTGTCATCTTATCGGGGTAGTCTTTCATCAGTCTTAAGTTTGATTATTGACCTCATTCGCGACCTAAGGACTCAGGGAAGTTTACTCTCCCTTTCCTCTGGCTCTTTATTAAAACTCTAAGGATTCAGGGATATCAGGATGATAAAATCCAAAAATCCTTTAATCCGCTTCAGGTTTTTCATGCTTCAATATAGCAGGCGCTTAAATCTAATTAGTCTATAGGATATGGAGGGAATGGGGCATTTTCCAATGACCCATTCTTATATGTTATTACAGCCCTTGAGTCTCCTTTATTTTGTTGTATGTCTTTGGTGTTTTGCATATTGCAAAAAGCATAATATGCACCATCACGATATGCAATATCACCGACTGCGTAATTTAGCTTTTTTGCCTTATCAAGTATTTTTTTTAATATTGCTGGCGGTATTCCATGCTCTGTCTTATCTACCATAATTACCGACTTAAAGTTTCAAATTTTCATGCTTCAATATAACAGGCGCTTAAAACCTCAAATTAGTAACGCCCTAATGCAAAAATAATTAAATATATTTATTCTGCAAAAGAATTGGAGCGTTTTTTAGCACAAATGATTTTCTTTTGATTTTGCATCAAAGGGGAAACACTACGGATGCTGATTTATTCTTTTTTGCCCTTACGGGCAGAAATCAAGGTAAATCTTTTTAAGAATCTAGGGCTCTAACGAGACAGAAATAAAGGCTATATAAATTTATGATATGTTTTGAACATATAATTATCATATAATTTCCCACGCGCTCGGCGACGTAAGGAGACGCTTGCTACCGTAGGGACGCAAGAATTGAACATTAATTTTTCAACATTAAAATTTTTGATAATTTATGGAAAATTCATGATAATTTTTTGTTATAAAAAGAACCGAGGGACGCAACTACATAGAATAGGACATTTTTGTCATTGCTTGATAAAAATCATGTCAACGAAAAAACGTAAAATAGGAGAAAAAGAGGCATAAAAAACAATAAGGGGACGCGAAAAATCGACTTTTCGCGCCCCCTTTTTCGTGAAAGCTATCACTTTACGATATGAAAGCATAGCTTTTAGAGTGTCATTCGATAGCTTTTACACCCTGAAAGCATAGCTTTTACAGGGCAAAAACTACCGTTTTTTTATGCCTTTTTATATCCTATCACTGATTATCAAGTAGTTACAACCCTCCGTAGATTTCACTGTACGCGACCAGCGGGAAATAATTTTGAAATATCGCAAGCACGAGGCGTTAACGGAAGGCTGCCAATAGGACATTTTAGCGATTTGGCGTTTTTAACAAGAAACGAATTACCTCTGTTGAGGCTGTCTCATTTCTTGTATTCTACCATCTCAGTTTTGCCCCTGCCATCAGCCAGAAACCCGGCTGAATGACATTGCCGATGTCATAATATCTGTAAGACGTGAGGTTGTTCATCGACAACGAGAGTTCATAGCGTGGAGCCTGCCAGCGCAGTTTCAGGTCGAGCAGGCCGAAGGGTGTATAGTCATGTGCCACACCCGTGGACTTGTTCTCCTTATATATAATATATGAGCCCATGCGCTGCTGCCAACGGAACGACCACGACGCCGTGAGGCGCGACACTATCTTGTGGTCAAGGGTTGCCACGAACTTATGGCGCAGGTACTCCATGGCATAGTTGGACTTGAATATCTCCACGTCGTCATGACGAGTCTGCGATATGTAGGCATAGCCTACCTTTAGCGATGTGACAGGGCAGCGCGGCATGAGTGCCTGCGGACGCAGCGTCACGTTGGTCTCAAAGCCACAGTTGTCGAGCTTGAAGTTTGCTGAGTGGTATATATCCTCCGCAGTGTACATCACCCAGTCTATCATGTCGGTGCCGTGGTCATAGAAGGCCGACAGCTGACAGTCTATAGCCGGATGGATGTACTTCGCTGCTATGCGCACGGAGCTGACCTTCTCGGGTTTCAGTCCGATATTACCCTGCTGCGTGGGCGACTTATAGAAGAGGTCGGTGAACGTAGGCATACGGAATGCCATGTTCCACGAAGCAGTGAACCGCCAGTGGCTGGAAGGGCGATAACTGATGTCGATGCCCGGATAGAGGCGGAAGGAGTCAGAGTAGCCTGTATTACGGTTTGCCACCACACCGAGCGAGGCGGTGAAACGCCTCAGCAGCACGTTGTGCTCCAGATAGATGCTGAAGTCAGTGCGTCCGCATTTCTTTGTATAGTAATGGTCTGGATGGCGCCACACCTCTATATAGTCAGCCTCGCTGAGCGGTTGTCCGAGGTTGGTTGATATGATGCGCTCCTTACGTAGTTCGGCACCTATGCTGGAGCGTCCGAGCAGCCAGTCGGTGTAAGCCTGCGCCGCCATGCCCAGTACATCATTGCGGTGGAAGTTCTCACCTGTGGAGGTGCCGCGTATGAGTTGGAAATGGTCATGGTTACGGTTCCAGTAAGGCGTGACCTGCACATTCACGTTGCCTATTGCCACATTGGCCGTAGCAGAGGCGAAGAGGCGCATATCAGACTCATACTGCCGGGGATAGGCAGCAGAGTAGAACGTATTGGCACCATAGCGCATGGTGCTGACGCCGAGCTGCCATGTAAGCGAAGAGAGCCTGACGTAACGCTGCGACGACGAGGCATAACGTCCTTGATAGAATCCCTGCGACTTACGGAAATAGCTGTTCTCCGTACCGCCGTCACTCTGCTTGTAACCGGCAGACAGCGCATGCATGGTGGTGCTGCCTTCAGGGAACGGCGACACGCGGCCCGACAGTCCGAACGTGCCGTAGCTGCCGCCCTCCACGGCGACGACGTTACGCATGCCTTGGGAAGAAGCGCCGGGAGAAGTGATGATGTTTATCGCTCCGTTAAACGCCTGTGCGCCATACACACGCGACGCGGCGCCCTCAAGCACTTCTATACGCTCTATGTCATCAAGGGAAACGGGGAAGTCGGCACTGAGGTGTCCTGTCTGTGGATTGCTGATATTGACACCGTTAAGAAGAATAGCAATCTGGTCAAAAGTGCCTCCGCCGATGGAGATGTCCGTCTGTACACCAAAGCCACCGCGCTGACGGACATCTACGCCCGTGGCCATTTTCAACACATCGTTAATACTCTCTGCCGCCGCACGATGAATGTCCTCGCGCGTGATGACAGAAACAATCTTGGCGCTCTCCTCCTGCGTCAGCGGCGTGCGCGTTCCCGTCACCACCACTTCATCAAGACGCAGCTCACTACGCTGAAGCGAGTCGGCGGCAGCTGCCGTCACCACGCTTACGCCCTCTGCCTTGGCATGAGAGAGCGTAGAGACACTGAGAGTACCGATGAGCACCTCACGACCAAGCACTGAGAACAGGGCATAGCCCTTCCTCGAGAAACTCTTGAAACGCAGACGGTGCTGACACCTTAATACTGTCTTTTTCATTAAAAGTTTTTGTAGTTGTTTTGTTAATTAATAAAATAAATAAAAGGTCAACATGACCTGATGTGTCTTACTTTTTGAGCTGCAAAATTAACACTTTATTTCCATTCGGGAAAGAAAACAGAGAAAAAGTTTTGGCGTTTCAAGTAAAAGTAGTAACTTTGCACTCGCAAAATCGCATAGCGACCATGAACCAGCAAAGCTGACCCTCATTCTTAGCTTCGTGCGATACATTGCACTCGCAAAATCGCACAGCGACCATGAACCTGTCAAACAGACATTCATTTTTTGCTTCGTGCGATACATTGCACCAGAAAACCAGGTGGAAGAAAACCCTGACTAAAAAACTTCAGTCATGTATTACTTAAAGAAAACAATGGAGATAGCGGGCTGTCATCAGCTCAAGCTGTCATACGAGAGTAAGTGCCAGCGCATGCACGGCCATAACTGGGTGGTGACCATATTTTGTAAGTCAGCACAGCTTAACGCCGACGGCATGGTGGCAGACTTCTCTAAGATTAAGGAACAGATACACGGATATCTGGACCACGGAAACTTCAACGAACTCCTGCCTTTTAATCCTACGGCTGAGAACATTGCAAAATGGATAGCCGACCAGATACCTCAATGCTACCGCGTGGAGGTACAGGAGAGTGTGGGCAATGTTGCCATATATGAGCAGGACTGAGGCTGAACGGCTGATGCCCTATTGTTAACGCAACTGCGCCGTATGGAAAGACGTAAACAGTTTTTTTGTTTACCACCTGATGACTCCTCACAAGACTTCATTCCAACATTAAGAGCATGAAAGTAAACGAGATATTCTATTCGCTGCAAGGCGAGGGCCTGCACACAGGCACCGCGGCAGTGTTTCTGCGTCTCAGCGGATGTAATGCCCGCTGTGCTTTCTGCGATACCCAGCACCAGGAGGGTAAGGAGATGAGCGAGGAGGAGATTGTAAGTGCAGTGTCACACTACCCCACCCGACACATAGTGATAACAGGTGGAGAGCCTACACTACAGATTACGGCACTGCTGACCACACTGCTGCACCAGGCAGGGTTCTACATACAGATAGAGACCAACGGTTCCACACCGCTGCCCGAGGGATGCTGCATAGACTGGGTAACGTGTTCGCCAAAGAGCCTGCCGGTAAGGATACAACGCATTGACGAGCTGAAGGTCCTGTTTGACGGAGAGAGACCGCTATACGCTGACCAAGCCGCCATCACTGCCATGATGCCAGGCATAAAGGAACTGCGCCTGCAGCCCATTGACAGCGGCGACGAGGAGAAGAATAAGAAGACACTGAAAGAAACAATTAACTATATATTAAGCAATCCAAAATGGAAGCTATCACTGCAAACACACAAGATAATAAACATACAGTAAGCCGGGAGGAACTGCTCAACGCTCTGCGCACCATAATACGCTACATAGGCGATGACCCTGAGCGTGAGGGAGTGCTCGGCACACCTGAGCGCATAGCACGTATGTATGATGAGATATTCCGCGGATATGATGCCGAGAAGAAGCCTCACATCACTACGTTCAGGAATACTGCACACCAGTCAGAGATGGTATTTGACAGCGGTGAGTACTACTCCATGTGTGAGCACCACATGCTGCCTTTCTTCGGACAGTATTACTTCGCCTACATACCCAGCACCGACGGTAACATACTGGGCATATCAAAGGTGGCGAGAGTAGTGGGATACTGCGCCGCAAAGCTCCAGTTGCAGGAGCGTCTGTGCCGAGAGATAATAGATATGCTGGCTGATGCCCTTGACAACACAGCGAAGGGCTTCGCCATAGTGATGAAGGGAAAACACCTGTGCAAGAGCATGAGAGGCGTGAGAAACAACGGCGACATGACTGTGTCATATTTTACCGGTTGTTTTAAGGAGAACACCCAGCTGCGCAACGAGTTTTTCAACATGATACACATGAACGGCAGGCATTTTTAACATTTATTTGTATATTCAACAAAAAATGTGATATACCAACGTTGGTATATCACATTTTTTGCTTAATTTTGTAAGGCAAATAAACTAATCCTAACAAAAAAGAAATGAAAAAGATTATTCTATTCGCAGTAGCCGCAGTTCTCACTGCCAGCTGCACACAGACAGGCAAGAACGGAACCGTACAGCAGGCAGACGAGCGCATTGACTCTCTGCAACGCGTACTTGACCAGAAAGATAATGAGTTGAACGATATGATGGGTACGTTCAACGAGATACAGGAGGGCTTCCGCCTCATCGAAGCTGATGAGGAGAAGGTCAGCCTTGCCAAGGCCGGCGAGGGTGCCAGTCAGCCTGCACAGATACGCGAGAGTATGAAGAACATACAGGAGCGTATGAAGCACAACAAGGAGCTGATTGCAAAGTTGCAGCGCCAGGTACGCGAGGGCAGCACACGCTCTGCCGAGTTCAAGAAGATGGTGGAGAGCCTCACCAAGGAACTGGAGGACAAGAACAACGAGCTGCAGCAGCTGCGCACCGAACTGGAGCAGAAGAACATTCACATTGCTGAGCTTGACCAGACTGTTGCTGAGCTGAACACTAACGTGACTGAACTGAAGGAGGAGGCTGCTAAGAACGCCGAGACCATCAGCAACCAGGACAAGGAGCTCCACACCGTGTACTATGTATTCGGAACAAAGAAGGAGTTGAAGGCTAACAACATCTACCAGAGCGGCGACGTGCTGAAGAAGGACAACTTCAACAAGAACTATTTCACCAAGGCTGACATGCGCGTGGACAAGGAGATCAAGCTCTGCTCTAAGTCTGCGAAGATTCTTACCACACACCCTGCTGGTACATACACCTTGCAGCAGGATGCACAGAAACAGTATGTGCTCCGCATTACAAACCCAGAGAAGTTCTGGTCAACAAGCAAGTATCTTGTAGTAATGGTGAAATAAGCACAGCAAGGTGGTATATTATTTTCTTATAATAGCATTTTTGATAGCCTTAGTATTAGGCATCAAACTGATACCAAAGATTGTGGAGCTCTCACACGAGCTCCACATCTTTGATTTACCCGACAGCCGAAAGGTACACAAACTACCCATACCGCGACTGGGAGGTGTGGTGTTTCTGCCCATCGTCATCATTGCCATCGCGGTAGTCATAGTGCTGATGCTGAGGCTTGACGTGGATACCCAACGGCTGTGGCAGGGTGCCGTGGTGCAGACTTTCGTGGCCTATCTGGGCGGTGTAATGATGCTGTATATCATCGGCCTGTATGACGATCTGCACGGAGTGAGCTACCGCATCAAGTTCTTGGTGCAGATACTGGCCGCATCACTACTCTGCGTAAGCGGACTGTGGATAAGCAACCTGCAATATGTGTGTTTCATCAACGAGATACCTTTCTGGATAGGTATGCCCGTCACAGTGTTGTTCTCCGTATATGTAACCAATGCCATGAACCTCATAGACGGCATTGACGGACTGGCGTCAGGACTATCTATCATGGCTCTCGCCGTAATTGCTATGCTCAACATTACGACGGGCGACACTATATGGGCTCTGCTGTCACTGACATACGTGGGAGTACTGATAGCGTTTTTCTACTACAACGTATATGCACATAAGCACAAGACTTTCATGGGTGACACCGGCAGCCTCACACTGGGTTTCACCCTGTCTTTCCTTATACTGCACTATTGGCAGCTTACACCAGTATGGAATCCTTATTTCCACAACGTGGGCATCGTAGCCGTCAGCACCATCATCATCCCGTGTCTTGACGTGATAAGGGTGATGATGAGCCGCATAAGAGACGGCCGCAACCCGTTCCTGCCCGACAAGAACCACATACACCACAAACTGATGCGAGCAGGGCTGAACACACACCTCACCATGCTGACACTGCTCGCGCTGTCAATGCTGTTCATCGTGGTGAACTACCTGATGGCCGCCTACATCTCCCAGACAATCATGATATTCGTTGACATCACCATGTTCGTAGCAATGCACCTGACGATAAACTATTTCATCTACAAGAAAGAAAACGGGATGCAGGAATATCAGAGGGAATATGAAATAAAATAAAAAACAAGAAGGGTATGTTTTACAGAAAACATACCCTTCTTGTTTTATATAAACTCAAAGAACTTTGTAATATATTTACAAGAACACATCAAGAAATTAGAATACATCCCATTTTCCCGACATGCTTTAGCATCCTCTACGGTAAGCTGCAACCGGTTTCTCACACTTTTTGTCGACACTCCGCCGGTGCGCATCGTCACCATATCTACAGGCAAATACTTGTAACGAATCTTTGCCTTACGAAAGAGACGCACCATCATCTCATAGTCTGCTGCCAACCTATAGTTTAAAGAGTAGACTCCGTACTTCTCAAACAACTCCCTGCGAGCATAGAAAGACGGATGAGCAGGCATATAGCCAAAGCGCAATGCCCACGGACGGAAATTACGAGAACTATAGTACCTGACACATTTGTCTAAATTACCGGGACGCACAAAGTGAATGTCTCCATACACTGCATCAATATCATCAAAGAATGCCTCTGCCACACTCTGCAGAACCGTGTTAGAGGTAAAGAAGTCATCACTGTTTAATATACCAACGATATCACCCGTAGCCATATTTATGCCCTTGTTCATAGCATCGTACAGTCCCTTATCCTTTTCACTTATCCAACGTATTCTACCACCAAACCGTGGCTCATACTCCTTTATAATGTCAACAGTGCCGTCACTTGACGCACCGTCAACAACTATATACTCCACATCCGTATAAGTTTGTCCAAGCACCGATTCCATCGTGTCACGCAGTGTGCCAGCACTGTTGTATGTAGTGGTTATAAGCGATATCTTCATGACATAGTATTGCTCTTGTCGCTACCACAAGCGAATTTCCAAACTTTATCTTTGAACAACAGACAATCGTTGTATATATCGCTTAGAAGCATATTACGGTTCTTCTCATAAGCATCAGCATCAAAACCATCAATGAATGACCTCAGCTTCACATCAAGTTTTGAGGTGTCTGTCAGTGCCACACCCACTCCATACTTTACAGCATAGTCACCTTGTGTGGTATCAGCCGTGGTTATCATGGGTTTTCTGAATATAAGCGAACTATAGAAACGGTTTGACAAAGCAGTGTCATGAGAAATCTTTCGTGGATAGAAGATGTTAAGGAACGTGCAACTGCTGATAATATCAGGCTCTTCCTCTTTCTGATAGAATCCTGAGAAATATACATTCTTTATACCTTCACGCTGCGCCAAGTCTTTCAGTTTTACATCTGCTCCTTCCTCACCACGACCAATATATGATGTCTCAAACCCATCTTTGTTAGCCAAGGCCACCATTACCGCGGCATTCTGCTCATAATCTCTTATGCCGCCTATAGTTAAAACAGAGATTTTACCGTTATGTAGCGTCAAGTTCTCCCTAGTCTCGTCTCTGCGCTCAGACAGGTGCTCCCTCAGCATTTCCTCCCTTATATTATGGCTGAGGATGTAGTCTCCTGCTGGCAGACATCTTTTGAAACCAGGTGAGGATATGACGTTAAACGCGCTGATAGAAAGGATTTTCTTATACCTAGACATAAAGCGCTGCTCTATTGACAAATCACGATAATCCATTATAAACCGCCCTGCATAATGTTTCTTAAGAAAACCGTACATAAAGAGGGCTATCTGTGGACCACATATAATCAATTTATCATATTTTTCCTTGCAAATAACCTTACGCAGAAAAATAGAAAACCTCAGGTATCCCCACAATCGTTTCAACTGGCCATCTGACGTACTGACCATAGCCGAGAAACGGTATGCGGCTTTCTCTTCCATGTTACGCTTATCAAAGTATATCACATCATAATCACATCCCACCTCGTCTAATATGTCAGTATATAACCGCACATAAGGAGCCATATAGACATTTGTCGGCAGTAATATTCCAATCTTCATGTTCCTGTTATTTGTTGTTCTACGAAATCTATTTCTCTCCCTTACATTCTCTAATGAGGCGTTTTATTCTTGCCGCGTATTTATATCTTGCTTTGAGCAACATACTGGCAACTGGCAGCAGACCGAAATCTTGCTTCCTCAATAATCTCACCATCATTGAGACCATATTATAATATACCTCGCCATACGCCTTAAGCGAATGGTCAAAAGCCTGCAAACGGTCTTTCATACCAAGTATGATTAAACTGTCATACACAAATGTTATCCCATTCCTTACACACGCATCAACACAAGCCGATAGTTTGCCGTCATACGTTTTGTGGAACTCTATCACCGCATTTGCCGCGCTGATGCAATCCTCATAATGTTTTCTCAAGCCGGCTACATCCACACTTTGTCCGCTGCGTCCCATTCGGTAGTGATAAAGAGAAAGCGATGTTATGAGTATAGTGTCAGAGTATGCAAGACCTTTTGTACGGAACTCATTGTCCGTGTAGAAACATCTCTCTGTGATACGCACCTTTTTAGACTGCAATATATCTGTCCTGAACATCACTGAATGCATATCTAGTGCCGGCAGGGTGTCAAGGCTTGCTATTGACAAGGGCTTGCCTGACTCATATTCGGAGGACAAATCAAACGTTTCAAACACCTTGCCTGTCTGGTCATCAAAACGCACGTAAGGTGTATATATGGTATCCGCCTCCGTGTTCTCAAGCAATTCTATCAGAAGATCAAGGTTCCGCACATTAAAGTAATCGTCACCGTCAAGAAGCTTGAAGTATTTTCCTGAAGCGTGCTCTATAGAATAATTCACGGTTGACCCCCATCCTCCATTCTCTTTATGTATAGGGAATATGCTCTCGGGGAAACGGTCATGGTATTGATTTACTATATCCAGAGTTTTGTCACTGCCGCCGTCATCAACGACAAGGACTTCTATCTTGTCTATATTACTACAACACAATGACTCCAATGTCTGAGTTATATACCTCTCCACATTGTAAGCTGCTACTGATATAGTGAGTAGTTTCTTCATATTTCAACTTTCTTCTATACTACAATTTATTTATTACGGTAGCCTTTAACGCCTGACACATACCTGTAAGTATGCTGTAATACCCGCATGACTCTCCTCGTAATATTCTAACACATTTTACAAACACCCTAAACTCACCATGCGCCAGCAATGACAAAAGCTGATGATAATGCTCTACTGGTCTTACTCCTATGCCTCTCTCCGCTAAAAAAGACTCCGCCTTGCCAAACACTCTCATCCTTATATATGCGCGTTCATGACTTACTTGCTGTGACACCGACTTGGAGCGCACCGTAACACAATATGCCTCCCTCGTGTCAATATGGATGTTCTTTGAGTAATATCCCGTAAGATATGCGAATGTGGTATCGTTGTGCACCTTTATCTCGTCAAACCGTATTTGATTGTCATTTACAAGACGCGAACTTACTATGCGCGCCCATGGCTCACCAAACAAATACCGCAGTGCCTTTCCCTCAGGATCCTTACCACTGAGAAAGGCTTCTATATACCTGTTCAGATGATCTGCCCTGCCTGCGGTCTCATACGTTACAGAATCAACGGAGTTAGCTTTCAAATATATGGTATCGTAGCTACTATTCCTATAATCATTCATAACGTCGTTCATGCACACATTAAAAAAGTCATCCGCGTCTGCAAAAACAAGATACCGTCCTTTGGCTTGCTCTATACCAACATTCCTTGCGACTCCCCCACCCTTACATTCCTTACACATAATGAAACGCACCCAAGGATAGTCTGCCGCCACATGCTCCAGTTCCCTCTGACAGGCAGCATCACTGCCGTCATCAACTACAAGCACCTCAGTGTCATCACGCCGCGGAACTGAGTCAAGACATCGACGTAGTAGCCCCGGGATGTTATGATGTGGTATTATTATGGAAAACACTGTACTCATGACATCAACACTCGCTTCCAGTTATTTCTCCATTTGTCACGTGAGAAAGACTTACTTACTGTATCATACGCATACCGCTGTATCATCGCTCTGTATTCCGTATCAGCGACAAGTTTATCCAAGGCATCATAAAGCGGTTGCTCCGACGGCTCTATACAAAGCCCGTTATAGCCATCAAGCACTATATTGGTCATTCCCCCGACATTAGTACACACTACGGCACAGCCCGATGCCATGGCTTCAAGCAACGACAACGACGTTCCCTCTGAGCCGAGAGTCGGAACCACAGCAATATGCTTGTCTGCATGTATTTTCATACTGTCTTTACTCTCATATGAGATGAAACTCACATTACTAAATTTGTCAAGTTTACCATGCATATAAGACGCATCGGGACCGTCTCCTGCTATGGTTATTCTAACAACCGGCCATTTGTCAAGCAACCTTTCCACCACATCAGTAAACAACCGCGTTCCACGGTGTGGGAAGAAACGACGCGCAAATATGATGTTTATTACATCAGAGTCCTTTTGGGGCATTTCCTGGGGGATAGCTGTAAAGTTGGGGATGGTCACAAGATTTGTTCTGACATATGGCGTGACAGCCCTGTACCAATTTACGAAGTTATAGTCAACACAAATAAGTTGGTCCGCTTTCTCTACACGCCTTACAGTTTTCCATGTCGTATAATATTTTCCCAAGAACTTACGCATATAGCGAAGACCCGAGCACTTCTCTGACTGTATATCCCATGATATGCCATGCTGTATCGCTATCGTTTTGCAGTCCACCTTACGTGTTATACACGACTCGCAGCCGTATAATATCAAGTCATCTTTCACATTGACACGAGACAAGGTGAAATCCAGCAATGCCGTTGCAACCTCAACTCCTGGTTCTTTCAGATTTTTCAATCCATAAACATCATATCCGTCAAAGTCCTTATGAAAGCTTATCTGCGAACGTTGGTACACTGTGACTTCATAGCCACACTCCTTCAACACAGGAATAAGGTTAAGGATGTATGTCTGTATTCCCCCCAACGAGAACCCCTCGCCATCAGGTTTTAGGAAATTAAAATATATTATGTGCGCGCGCATATTATTTACTTTATCAGCGAACAAGACTCTCTTGTTCCATATTACACATGAGGGTAGATACCATATCTATAACATATAAAATGTAACATAGACATGTTTTTATTCGTATTACTCACCTCCTAAAATCTCTACTATCCTCTTACATGCCTTGCCATCACCGTAAGGATTGACAGCCTTGCTCATCGCCTCATAAGCCTGTTCATCATCTATAAGTGTACTAACCTCTTTTACTATAAGGTCTCGGTTTGTTCCTACCAAATGCACAGTACCTGCATCCAATGCCTCCGGACGCTCAGTGGTATCACGCATTACAAGAACAGGCTTACCCAGTCCTGGTGCCTCCTCTTGTATTCCACCGCTGTCTGTCAATATTATAGTAGAACGCTCCATTATATACACAAACTCAAGATACTGCAGGGGTTCAATGAAGAAGATATTACCCAGATTGCTCAGGTCCTCACCGAATATCTCATGTATAGGTTTGCGTACATTTGGATTAAGGTGCATCGGATATACAAAATCTGTGTCTGGATATTTCTCTGTAAGATCTTTTATTGCCTTCATTATATTTATGAATCCCTCACCAAAATTCTCACGACGATGTCCTGTTATCAACACAAGTTTCCTGCCGTCATCAAGTCTGCTTATATCATAACCAGCCTCACGCAGAGTATTCCCCTGCTCCTCCGCCATAGAGGCGTCATTCTTAAACTTATCAACTACTATGTGCAGTGCGTCAATGACAGTGTTTCCTGTAACATATATCCGTCCATGCACATTCTCCTTCTCAAGATTTGACTTGCTTAACGTTGTCGGACTAAAGTTATACTCCGCTATGCGGCCAGTTATCTGGCGGTTCATTTCCTCAGGCCACGGACTATCTATGTTATGCGTACGCAGTCCCGCCTCCACATGACCTACGGGTATGTGCTGATAAAAAGCCGCCAACGCCGCAGCCGTTGATGTCGTGGTATCTCCATGCACCAATACAATATCAGGTGTATATTGCTGGAATACGTCTCGCATACCCGACAGCACTCTCATTGTGACATCATACAAGTCCTGCCCCTGCTTCATGATGTTAAGATCAAAATCAGGCTCTATATCAAATATCCTCAATACCTGATCCAACATCTCGCGATGCTGCCCTGTAACACACACTTTCGTCTCAAACTCACCATGTCTTTGCAACTCCTTTACCAAAGGTGCCATCTTAATTGCTTCGGGGCGTGTCCCAAACACCAACATTATACTTTTCATATTACTCTATGTTTATATTTTCCTATATTCTGTCCTATAAAATCCTTTACATAGCCATAGCTCCATGTATTGAACAATGCGTTCATTACCACATACACTATCCCACCTACCAATACCTGCAACGTAAGAGTAACGCCTGGCTCACATTCAAGCAGCATTAAAGCATAAGACACTCCACCTGCAATAACAGATATCAATATATATGGCATAATATCATATAACTGTTCCCTCATCCCATAGTTCAGCAGACTTTTGCAAGGATAAAGGTTTATAGCTATACATAAGAGATTATACAAGACTATTCCCCATGCCACGGCATAAATCCCGATAATGAAGCTAACAACCAGAATCACGGTTTCTATAACCTTCTTTATCATCTCCATCTTGAGTATTATTCCGCTATACCCCAAGGCTTTCAGTGCGCTCATATTTGAACTTTGTATGGGCATCATCATGAACGCTATACAGAATATCTGAATAAACGGCACAGCCTCTAACCACTTATCCGTAAGAAGAAGCCTGACTAACGGCTTTGCAGAAGCCGCCAATAGAACCAGTATCGGAAGAATAATACTATTAACAATCTTGACAGACTGCCTCATCAGTTTCTTTACATGCGCCCTGTCATCTTGTATGTCAGAGAAAGCCGGCAGCAAAATGGCCTGCAGCGACACACATATATTAGACATCACGAGATTTGGCAGTTGCCTACCTCTATCGAAATACGCCAACTCAGACGGTTTATACATCTTACCAATGATAAGTCCGCGAATATTCTCGTATATACTGATAATAATATTTGTAACAAATATTTTCCATCCATAGTCCAGCAGGCCTCGCAATCTCTGCATAGAGAACACACACTGCGGACGCCACTTCACACTATACCACATAGTAAGGGTCAGCACAAGCTGATAGGAAATCTGTTGTCCTATCAACGACCACAATCCATAGCCCGCATACACCATATATATACTTATGCCCCCAGAGGCTATCACCGCTACGGAATTGCACAAGAACAATCTGTCAAACAACATATTCTTTGCCACATAAGCACGCTGAATAGCATTAAACGAGTTTAGAAACAGATTTACACTTAACACCCTCAATATCGGCACCAACAACGTATTTCCATAGAAAGCCGCGATTAATGGCGCGGCAAAGAATATAACCGCATACATTACCGCTGCTACCAACAGATTGAAGTAGAATATCGTGGAGAAATCTTTATTGTCAGCACCTCTCTTCTGTATCAATGCTGTATTAAGACCTCCGTCAACAATGACATTAGCAATCTCTATAAACACAGTGACGATAACCACCACACCGAACTCAGAGGGTAACAACAGACGAGCCAGGATAATAGTCACCACTATGGAAATTGCCTGTGAACTGAACCGCTCCAGCAACTTCCATATAAACGAATTGACTATTTTGTTACCACTACTCATGACTACATTCTATCATTGTCTTCTTTTGTCTGCTATCCATCACGACCTTCACACACGCCCCTATAAGGAAATAGAAATACGGCTCAAGTATGAAAGAGTTGCTAAGAAACAATTTCACCACACTTATAGAGAACAGATATACCAAGAATACCTGTTCGCGTCCTTTTTCTGCAACCACCGTGGCATATACGATGAGTGCGAAAAGAAGCACTAACAGCACATATCCAATGAAATAGCCGTAAGTACAAGCAAAGTCCAACGGCAGATAATGAGGGTATATAATATCATAATTACGGGTTCCAAATGCCCCTATACCAAAGAAGTGTCCGTCATTGAGCACATCATATAGCTTGTCACGCAAGACACTACGATAACTGTCATTGCCCATCTCTCCCATAATGAACTTTTCCAGAATACGGGTACTCAGATGCAAGCCTGTAAACATCTCGGCGAGGTACAGCACTATTTCACGCAGATTAAACGCAAGAACCACACCCACTATCACAATCACCGTTCTTACATACATCGCTCCCTTAAACTTCATGAAGAAAAAGAAATACACTGCTCCAAAAAATCCCAAGCACACCAAAGGTCCACGTGTACCGCATGAGAGCAAGAACAACACACCCCCCAACACCGCCGCAATCTTCCATATTCTTACTTTCTCCAGCGCCGACCACAACACGAACACCACATGTGGTAATATCTGATATGCCGCATACATGTTATCCTCCTGCGCCACCTCCTTTATATTACGGTATGTCTGGGCAAACACGAAATAATAATACATATTCCACAACACACAAATCAAGGATAACACCAACAGCATAGAGTACTCTTTCTCTATATCTATTAGTCTTCCTATGAAATAGAAAGGAAATACACAAAAGATACATATCAGCACATTATCATTTAGATATTCGGCGTTATCTGGATAAAAAGCATAATTGGCAAGCAACCACGCCACACTGACAAGGTAAAACAAGTAATCGCCTATGCTAAACTTGTGAGCCAACACCGGCCATGCCATTACAACCAAAGCCGCATAACCAAGCGACACAACAACCTCTACACTGTTCTGCAAGGATGGGATTCTCATTATAAAGCCCCTGACATATACATATAACGTTGATACCCAAACAGCATAAAAGAGCAGTCTGAGCATCACATTACCATCAAATGACAACCGAACCCTATTTGAGAAAATCACGTCCAAACTCAGTCCTTCCTTGGTTTTATCTCTACTATTCTCAGAATATCTTGACGCAGTACGTAGCAAGTAGTAAACAATGTCACCAGTACCAGCATAAAGAAGATAAACATACCCCTTTTAGGACCCGCAGGCCTAACCGGCACCTCTGCGCCCTTTATCACCGTGAAGGCTGGCGTTTTCTCCTGTACCTTTGCCTTGGCTGCCTCCAGTTGCGCACACATCGCACTGTATGCGTTGAACTTCAACTGCATATCGTTCTCCAGATCTGCCACTCTCAACTCCACACTCTTCAGGTTCACATCCATATTAGCGTCTGATGTCATGCCATACTGTCTGCGCACCCTCTCATAATCCTGCTTTGCCGAAGCCACGAGCTTCTTATAATACTCATAGTCTATGCGAGCCTTATTAGTACGGTATTTTATGATGAACTCCTGCAAACGCCCCATCACAGAGTCCGCCAAAATCTTACTCACCAGCGGATCCTGAGCTTTGGTCTTTACTGTCACGACCTCGGTCTTATCATTGTAATTGAGTTGAATGTCTGTTCTTATTTTCATAGCCAGATTATGGTCAAACTCTGAAAGCGCGTAAGGGTCAAACTTTGACTTTACCACTGGTTTTCTCTTGATGAACAGGCGCTTCACCCAAAGTGTGGCTGATGTCCACCACGGCAATTTCTGGTGCTTGCTGAGATACTCATAATAAGTAGTGTTTATCTCACCCTTCACATCCCTCACTTTAATATTGAACATACCCGTAACAAACTCATTATCCTCCATCAAGTCCGGATATATCATAGGAAAGATAGCATCACTGTTCTCGACGCCTCCTATGTTAAGGCCGAACTGTGAAGCCAAACCACCAATAGTGTTACCCGCACCTTCTCCCGCCTCAGGCGACAGTTTTGACTCTGACACATAATAACGCGGCACGCTGTATATATATATACATGACAATAAGACCGTGAGTGCCCATACTACATAATACACCCTTTTCTTTTGCCATACTTTACCAAACATCTCCCTTATGTCTATAGAAGACCGCGCCTCACTGGTTTCCTTCATAATATAAAATTTTATTTCCTAAAACTACTATAAAATATATTATCACATCCAATATCACTCTCCGGCTACTCAAAATAGAATGAGAGGACAAACATCTTGCTCTTTATCCTGTCCACACTGGCGGCGTAAGGCATTGTCTCTGCCTCACGCATAGTCTTCTGGTGCTCCGTCGAAAGGGCATTGGTCAGTCCTATCATGAATTTCAGTTCCGGTCGTAGTTTGAAGAAGGGCAGATAAAAGTCACACCCCATACCTACGCTGAAGAACACGTCATAGTTCTTCAACTGTACATAATCACTTTTCTTTGATGACAGGTTCAACACAGGAGTCAGTCCCGCCATCACGTACGGTCTGTGGTTGTTAAACCTCTTTGAGGCGAAGATAATGTCACAGTCTGCACCTACATAGACGGTTTTCAACGACTGCCTTTCCTCTACCTTGTAACCCAGTTCTGCCGACTGCCTGATGTTCTGGAATACCAGCTGCCTCGTGCCGAAATACAGTTGCGGAGCCACGCGGAACGCAAAGAACTCGTTTATTCTTGCCTCCGCCGTAACACCCACATTAAACCCAGGGTCCCAGTTTGCCTGATCTACTGTAACCATGGACGGCATCTGCGTTTCGTCCTTCAACGTCAGAATCTGGTCACCCACCTGACGCATCTTCATGTCCATCATATTAGTGCCCACAACAATACCGAAATGCAGTGGACGCAAGTCTGTGTACGGACGGTTCTGCACCGTACGCTCCTGGGCTACGGCGGCCGACGGCAGCAGCATACACATTATGATATATATATATATACGCAGGTTCTTCATCTTGCTTTATACATTATAAACGGCATTATTATAAAAAAATTGCTCACTAACAAGGCAAAAACTGTCTTTTTTCTCAAAATATCTTTTTTTTGAAAAAAAATCTACCCAAAATTAGGTAGTATAAAATCTTTTTCCTATCTTTGCAACAAGAAAAGAGGGGGAAGGATACCTAAAAATGACTAAAAGAGGTATTGACGCAGAGAATAACATTAACACAAAAACATTATAAACTAAAAAGAAAGGAAACATTATGGCTTACGTAATTAGCGATGACTGCATTGCATGTGGAACATGTATCAGCGAGTGCCCAGTAGAGGCTATATCTGAGGGTGATATCTACAAGATTGACGCAGACGCTTGCACAGAGTGCGGCACATGCGCAAGTGTTTGTCCTAACGAGGCTATCAGCCTTCCACAATAGGGACACACGGTCTTGTTATTCAGACAAAGTGAAACAAAATAAGGTGAGTATCATCGTGATACTCACCTTATTCTTTTTATATCTTATCTCGCGAGGGAGTGTCTCCCCCCCCCGAAGGAGTGTTCTCATGCTTCCCCGCGCGAGCCGTCCCTGCTTACACAGGCATATTGCCGTGCTTCTTCGGCGGATTACTCTGGTTCTTGTTACGTGACATCTCCAGTGCCTGTATGAGGCGTATGCGGGTGTCACACGGAGATATAATCTCGTCTATATATCCCAGTCTTGCCGCAGGCAACGGATTAGCGAACTTCTCCCTGTACTCACGTGTACGCTCAGCCCTCTCCTCTGGTGTAGCCTTACGGTAAAGTATGTTGCAAGCACCCTCAGCTCCCATCACAGCAATCTCAGCAGTAGGATAAGCGAGGTTCACGTCAGCGCCAATACACTTAGAGTTCATCACGATATACGCACCACCGTATGCCTTACGTGTTATCAGCGTAATCTTTGGCACAGTAGCCTCAGCAAAGGCATATACTATCTTCGCGCCGTGGCGAATGATACCGTTGTGCTCCTGCTTTACGCCTGGCAGGAATCCCGGCACATCCTCTATCGCTACAAGAGGAATATTGAAGCAGTCGCAGAAACGAATGAAGCGAGCGGCCTTGTCAGACGCGTCAATGTCAAGCGCACCGGCGAGGTAGTTAGGCTGGTTAGCCACAAAGCCCACCGTGCGTCCAGCCATACGACCGAAGCCTACCACGATGTTCTTAGCCCACTCAGACTGTACCTCAAAGAAATACTGCTGGTCGCATATAGGCTCTATGATGTCATGTATGTCATAAGGCACGTTAGGATCTACCGGCACTACGTTGTCAAGTTCGTGACACACGCGGTTCACCTCGTCGGTGACAGGCAACACAGGTGCGTCCTCCATATTGTTTGACGGTATGAAACCTATCAACTCGCGTATGGTCATCAGCGTCTCCTCGTCATCATCACAGATGAAGTGGCTCACGCCGCTCACCGAGTTATGTGTCATGGCACCGCCCAGCGTTTCCTTGTCCACATCCTCGTTGGTCACGGCCTTCACCACGTTAGGTCCGGTTACGAACATCTGGCTCTGCCCCTTCACCATCAGGATGAAGTCGGTAAGCGCCGGCGAGTAGCAAGAGCCACCCGCGCATGGTCCCATGATGGCGCTAATCTGCGGAATCACACCGCTCGCCATCACGTTGCGGCGGAAGATATGCGCGAAGCCTGTGAGTGACTCCACGCCCTCCTGTATACGTGCGCCGCCAGAGTCATTAAGACCTATGATAGGCGCACCGTTCTTCAGTGCCAAGTCCTGTATCTTCGCTATCTTCTGTGCGTTGGCCGCGCTCAGCGAGCCGCCGAGCACGCTGAAGTCAAAGGCATATACAAAGACCACCCTGCCGTCTATCTTGCCGTAGCCAGAGATGACACCGTCACCCTCAAACTGTTTCTTCTCCATACCGAAGTCAGTGCAACGGTGTACCACGTGCTTGTCCATCTCAACAAACGTGCCTGCGTCAAGCAGTGTCTCTATTCTCTCTCTTGCTGTCAGTTTATTTGCCATTGTTGTACTTAGTACAAAGTTATACGTTTTGAGTTATGAGTTTTAATTACTCCCCTAATTTCAGTTTTATGAGTACCTGCTCCGCAGCCACGGTGTCGCCGTCGCCCACGAGCACGTCAGCCACCTTGCAGTCAGCCGTAACCTTGTAGTTTGACTGCATCTTCATGGCCTCCATGGTGAAGAGCGTGTCACCGGCCTTGAACTCATCGCCCGGCTTGCAGTACATCTTCACAATCTTACAAGGCATGGGCGCGGTGATGACATCAGCCTGTGCGCCGCCACCCTTGTGCTTGCGCATCTTCATATACTTGGCCTGCGAGTCAAGCATATCTATCTGGTACGTGGAGTAATTCAGGTTCACACTGTAATGCTTGCGTCCCTCCCCGCGCACAAACTCGGCGTTATACGAGTTGCCGTTATAGAGCAGAGAGCAGGTGCCGTTCTGCAGCATTGCCACGTCCACGTCATACACCTCACCGTCTATGTCTATGCTCACCTTGTTACCCTCCTTGTTGATGAGCGTAACCTCCAATATCTTATTTCCTACTTGTATTTCCACAATTATGAATTATGAGCTTGTTGTTTTATTATATACTACACTCTCAGCACACCCTTCTGCAGTCCAAAGGCCCTCCAGCGGCTCAGTGCGCCGTTAGGCTTATGGTCAGCGTCAGGCTGCACGCCGGCGTTCTCCTCCATGTTCATCAGATAGTCCATGTAAGCGGCAATCACCGCCATAGGCTCAGAGTCATTCTTGAAACCTGAGCGTGAACGCAGACGCTCCTCGTTACGCTCTATGAAGTAGGTGTTGTAGTCACCGTTCTTGAAGTCGGGCGCGTCGATGATGCGGCGCAGGTAACGAATGTTTGTAGTCAGTCCCGTTATCTTATACTCGTAGAGCACACGGCGCATACGCTCTATGGCATACTCACGCGTGGTGGCCCATACTATGAGCTTACCTATCATAGGGTCATAGTGCACAGGTATCTCATAGCCCTCATATACGTATGAGTCTATGCGCGTGCCTATGCCGTGAGGCTCCTGCAGCTGACATATCATGCCCGGCGAGGGCATGAAGTTGTGCTCGGTGTCCTCCGCGCATATACGGCACTCTATGGCGTGTCCATACTGTGACAGATCCTCCTGCTTGTAACGCAGCGGCTCACCGTTGGCTATGCGTATCTGCTCCTTCACCAGGTCCACGCCTACCACCTCCTCGGTGATAGGATGCTCCACCTGCAGACGGGTATTCATCTCAAGGAAGTAGAAGTGGTGATACTTGTCCACCAGGAACTCAATAGTACCGGCGCCCACATATCCCACAGCCTTGGCGGCAGCCACAGCCTTTGAGCCCATCTCATGCCTCAGCTCGTCGTCAATAAACGGTGACGGGGTCTCCTCCACTATCTTCTGGTGGCGGCGCTGCACGCTGCACTCACGGTCATACAGGTGTACCACGTTTCCAAGCGTGTCGCCCAGTATCTGGAACTCTATATGGTGTGGTTCCTCCACGAACTTCTCTATATATACTGTATCATCGCCGAAGCCAGACATGGCCTCGCTCCTGGCAGCGTTATACATCTCCACTACATCCTCCTCACGAGTAATGAGACGCATACCCTTACCGCCGCCGCCCATCGACGCTTTCAGCATCACGGGGAAGCCTATCTCCTTGGCCACCCTCACTGCCTCCTCTGCTGACTGCAGCGGCTGCTCTGTTCCAGGCACCACAGGCACCCCGGCCTCTATCATCTTCTTTCGGGCGCTAATCTTGTCGCCCATCTCCTCCATCGTCTCAGGACGCGGACCAATGAAGATGAAGCCCTCCTGCGTGCAGCGACGCGCAAACTCCGCGTTCTCTGACAGGAAACCGTAACCCGGGTGTATGGCGTCCACCTTGTGTTTGTGGGCCGCCTCAATGATATGGTCTATGTTTAGATAACTGTCCATGCTCGCCGCTCCGCCTATGCACTCGGCCTCATCGGCAAACAGCACATGACGCGACAGACGGTCGGCCGTACTGTAAACTGCCACCGAGCGGATGCCCATCTCATAGCAACTGCGCATAACGCGGATGGCTATCTCGCCACGGTTGGCTACCAGAATTTTTCTGATCATTTCGTTTGTTCTAAGATAATTGTTTTAATTTCAAATTGCAAAGTTACTATTTTTTTCCGAACTGACAAAACAAAATTCTGTTTTTATATTTCGCCGTGTATTCTCTGTTTGTTTGGAAAAAAAACTGTAACTTTGCAAACTGTAAAATTTATCATCTCTTCCACCGATGAACAAGAGAATACTGAAACTGGCGCTGCCCTCCATCATATCCAACATCACCGTACCGCTGCTGGGACTGGTTGACGTGACCATCACCGGCCACATGGGCGAGTCACGCTACATGGCCGCCATTGCTGTCGGCTCAATGCTGTTCAACATTACCTACTGGATGTTCTCTTTCCTGCGCTTCGGCACGGGCGGCATGACGGCGCAGCTCTACGGTGCCGGCGGCGAGGTGGGCCACACCTTGGTGCGTTCCTCCGCCACAGCCCTCACGGTGGCTGCCACCATACTGCTGCTGCAGGTGCCGCTGTTCCGTCTCGCCATGTGGTTCATAGCCCCTGAGCCAGACATCATCAGCACCATTCACACATATTATAATATATGTGTGTGGGGCACCGTCCCCTCGCTGCTGCTATACGTCTTCACGGGCTGGTTCGTGGGTATGCAGAACACGCGGCTGCCCATGCTCATCTCCATCACGCAGAACATAGTAAACATCTGTCTGTCATGCTTCTTCGTTTATGCCCTCGGCATGAAGATTGAGGGTGTGGCACTGGGCACCCTCATAGCGCAGTGGAGCGGAGCGCTCATAGCCTGCGTAATCATAGCCACTAAGTACAGGGACGTGCTGCGCCGCCTTGACTTCCTCCACTGCATCAGGCACAAGGTGCCGCTGCAGGGAGCCGGCAACGTAAACATCACCATCTTCATACGCACGCTGTTTCTCATTGCCGTGAACCTCTACTTCATCGAGGCCGGTGCAAAGGGCGGCAGCGTGATACTGGCCGTCAACTCCGTATTGATGCAGATGTTCATTCTCTACACCTATGTGATGGACGGCTTCGCCTTTGCCGCCGAGGCTCTCTGCGGCCGTTACCATGGCGCCGCCGACAAGCAGAATTTCTCCGCCGCCCTGCGTGGCGTGTGGCTTTGGTCGGCCATGCTCACACTGGCCTACACCTTGCTCTACGCCGTTGGCGGCGAGGCCTTCCTGCGCCTGCTTACTGATGACGCTGCGGTGCGCTCGGCTGCCATCGACTACCTGCCCTGGGCCATCGCCATCCCCGTATGCGGCGTGGCGGCCTTCGTGTGGGACGGTGTGTTCGTGGGCATCACCAAGACGATGGGGATGCTATGGGGAACGATGGGCGGTGCCATCGCTTTCTTCCTTATATATTTCCTGCTCTACCCCACCCTGCACAACCATTCCCTATGGCTGGCGTTCAACGCCTACCTGCTTTTCCGTGGCATAGTGCAGAGCGTGATATACATACGTGAAGACTACAGTGTTGATGCCCAAACATCGAAAGACTAAACAGATGAAACAGATTTTATTAATTATAATTACATTAATTAGCATGTTGTCATGCAAGGCACAAGTTTCTACATCGCAATTAATAGGAACCAAGTGGAAAATGATAAGTCCTTCAGGAGAGGATATTGTCAAGACTACATGGGAATTCACAAATAAGGAAATTAAAGAAACAATATATTTCATTCCTTATAATGAAGAAATAATAAATGTATTTCCTTATTACATTTCTAGTTCTTTTCCTTCTGTATTTGTCCACAATTGTGTAGGTAAAAATTATACAGGAAAATATCTCGTCAAATTACTTGAAAGAAATAACAGAATGTACTGGTACACCATTACCTCTGTCAATTGGACAACAGGCGATATGTATCTATTTCGACAGCCGGCAGAGGACGAAGTAGGAGGCAGACCTGTAACCATCCACTTTAAGCTCATTTCCAAGGGTTCCCATGGAGGTGGCCGCAGATAGTATGGCAGGCAAGCAGAAAACTCTAAGGATTCAAGGATTTAAGGATTTTAAGTTACAGAAAGGGGAAAGAATAACAATCCTAAAATCCTAATATCCGTAGAGAAAACAGACCGAGGGATTTTGGTTTTGCTCCTGCGGAGCAGAAATCAGAGATAATCTTTTTAACAATCAAGGGCTCTTAAGAGCCAGAAATATAGAATATAAAAATTTATGATATGTCTTGAACATATAATTATCATATAATTGCCCACGAATTGAACATTAATTTATTAACATTAAAATTTCTGATAATTCATGGAAAATTCATGGCAATTCATGTTAAAAGGAAAACACTCTAACTTTGCGGAGGATTGCGACGAAGTCGCATAAAAACAAAAAAAAATAAGAAAAATGACAGACAACTCAAGACAGTTTCTTACCTTTGTTGTATGAAGGAAGAATCGGTCTGTCGAGGAGGTAAACCAGGAATTACACAAGCGCTGAGGCTACAATTCGTTTAGGACCTCCCCGACATAGTTGCAGAGACCAGATAGAAAGTTATCGGCCTGGAGCCTTTTTAGAGTGTTAGTCCATACAACTATTGACCAATTCTCAAAATAATAAATTAACAGTACAAAGGTATGAAAAATTTATTTATTGGAATCGATTTCTCAAAAGAAAAAGTTGATGTGGCTATCATTTTTGCAGAAGGACTGGTCGAAACATCGGTGAGGGTTTTCAATGAGTTCAAGAACTCCGTGTCTGGTTACAAGCAGTTTGTCAAGTGGGTTGAGAAGAATGCAAACGGCATAGATTCGTCGTTGTGGCTCTTCTGTGGAGAGAACACTGGTGACTACAGCAAGCCATTGTGCAACCATCTCTACGGCAAGGGGTATGACATGTGGCTGGAGAACTCCAAA
>DFLE01000017.1:37849-50981 GCA_002373375.1 Prevotellaceae bacterium UBA3627 | reverse complement strand
CCCTTTTTTTATGTCCTTAAGTCATTTATGATTTTCGCAAGCATCAGTTTCGTTGAGGTTCTTGCTTAGGCAAGCGTCACTGCGTGCCGAGCGGTAAGGTCGCTTCGCTTATAGGTTCAAGGTGATGTATGTATTGCTAATGGATTATAAAATCATATTTCACCTTAAAACCTTACCACCTTATAACCTAAGAAGTTCTTCGCAGAGCGAAGCGGCAAAGCCGAGCGGAGCATAAGCGAAACTTCAATGATATAATATTACAACACGTCTATAGTCATTCCTTCGTTAGATAGAAGGGTATTCTCAAACACTTGCTTTGCCTCGTTAAGCAGAGGCTTCTCGTCAGAATAGCGCTGGCTGTAATGGCCCAGAAGCAGTTTGCCGGCTCCGGCGGCTTTTGCCGTCAGTGCGGCCTCGCGGGCTGTGGAGTGCATATATTTCACAGCATTGTCTTTCATGTCCTCACCGTATGTGGCCTCATGATACAGCATGGTGACACCGCTAAGGTCCTTACCCAATGACTGCATATAGCGTGTGTCAGAGCAGTAAGCGTATGAGCGTACAGGGTCAGGCGGCGTGGTAAGTTTGTCATTAGGGATAACTTCACCCTCGGGAGAAGTCCAGTCCAGTCCGGCGCGCAGGTTGTTTATCTGTGAGCGTGGCACGTTATAGAACTCCAGAGCCTTGGGGTTGATGTGTCGCTCGCCCTGCTTCTCCTTAAATAGGAAGCCGGCGCATGGCATACGGTGTTTCAACGGGATGGTCTCGACGGTAAGCGAGCGATCCTCGAATATCACTTGGCGCACGGAGGTGTCAACGGGATGGAAGAAGACCTCATAGTCTATGGTGGAGCAGAACATCTGCATCTCTGCGTGAAAGAGAGACTCGTAGCCCTCAGGCGCATAAACATGCAGGGGGGCGGTGCGTCCCTGGAGACCGAAGGTGCTTATCATGCCCATCAGACCGAATACATGGTCGCCGTGTATATGACTGATGAACACTGCCTGTAACTTTGAGAAGTTGATGTGTGAGCGGCGCACCTGTGCCTGTGTGCCTTCGCCGCAGTCAATCATAAAATACTTGCCCCTTATCTCGACAACTTGTGATGAGGGGTGATGGTGTGCGGTGGGCAGTGCCGAGCCGCAACCGAGAATGTGAACTCTGAATGGCTGCATTTATCTAAGGTCTATAACCTCCGCCTTTGGGAAATCCTTTGAGTTGAAGGTGAAAGCCGCGTCGCTTACAGTTGAAGCCTTGAAGTTAGATATGTCTATGGTTACCCATCCGTTGCGCTGTTTCATCTTCACCTGCTTGATGGTATATGACTTATCCACGAGTATATACATCTCGCTGATGGCCTTGCCTTTGCCTGTGAGGTGTATCTGGTAACCGCCGGTGGCATTGGTCATCTGCATGGTATAGCCCTTCTTGTAAAGTGACAGGAAAGTGTAGGGATTCATCTGTTGCTGCTGTGCCGCAGAAGGTGTTGACACGTGTACCTCGTCGCTCTTCTTGTTGTAGAGCCACTGCGTCTTGCCGTTATACCACACTGTGCCGCTCGGTGTGTGTGCGCAGAATTTGTTTCCCTTTATCTGTATGGTGCCGCTCTGCCTGCCAATCTTGCTTCCGCTGATGGAGAAGTTGGCAGTAGCGCCAGACTTAATGTTTACCTTAGCTGCGGCCTTGTCAAGAACCTTACGTGCGTCGCCTGCACTGTATGCAGAGACAGTCATGGCGGTAAATACCGCGATTATTATGAGAATGTATTTTTTCATATATCGATTAAGAATTATTCAAACCCCACCCCGGCCCTCCCAAGGGGAGGGAGCGTGAGCGAAGCGAAGAATTATTAATTATTTCATTATTAATTATTAAGCTGCTCCCAGAGTATTGAGCAGTGATATCAGTGTGTTCTCGTCCTGTATCAGCACCTCACGTGGTTTGGAACCGTGTGCGGCACCCACCACACCGGCTTTCTCCAGTTGGTCCATCAGGCGACCTGCACGGTTGTAGCCGATGGAGAACTTACGCTGTATGAGTGAAGTGGAGCCTTGCTGGGTAGATACGATAAGACGTGAAGCCTCGGCAAACAGAGAGTCGAGGTTAGACAGCTCCTCGGCGTTTCCGGCGCCTCCGCCATCCTCGGCTATCGGCTCAGGCAACTCAAACGGTCCGTCATATCCCTGCTGCTTGGCTATGAACTCATTGATGGCTATAACCTCAGGAGTATCAACGAAAGCACACTGCACACGCACCGGTGTACCCTTGTCAAGTATCAGCATGTCGCCCTTGCCCACAAGCTGGTTGGCACCAGTGGTATCAAGGATGGTCTTGGAGTCAATGGCTGACATAACCTTGAAAGCCATACGTCCAGGGAAGTTAGCCTTGATGGTACCTGTGATGATGTTGGCCGTAGGACGCTGTGTGGCGATAATCATGTGAATGCCGACCGCACGCGCCTTTTGGGCTATACGCGCTATAGGCAACTCTATCTCCTTGCCGGCGGTCATGATAAGGTCGCCGTACTCGTCTATGATTACCACGATGTATGGCAGGTAGCGGTGACCATTCTCAGGGTTCAGCTGGCGGTTGATGAATTTCTCGTTGTATTCCTCAAGCTTACGTACGTTGGCAAACTTCAACAGACTGTAACGGTCATCCATCTCCTGACATACGGAGTTAAGAGTTTTTACCACCTTCGTTACATCAGTGATGATAGGCTCGTCAGCGTCGCTCTCTGGTGGTATCTGCGCCAGGAAGTGGTTGAGCAGCGGCTTGTATATGGAGAACTCCACCATCTTAGGGTCAACAAGGACGAACTTCAGTTCTGCCGGGTGCTTCTTATATAATAAGGAGGTGATGATGGCATTAAGACCTACGGACTTACCCTGACCGGTGGCACCAGCCACAAGAAGGTGAGGAATCTTTGCCAGGTCAACCATGTATATCTCATTAGAGATGGTCTTTCCGAGAGCCAGCGGCAGTGCCATCTTAGACTCCATGAACTTCTTGGAGTTCAGAATTGACTCCATGCTTACAATCTGCGGGTTGGCGTTAGGTACCTCGATACCTATCGTGCCCTTGCCTGGTATAGGTGCTATGATACGTATGCCGAGAGCCGCCAGTGAAAGGGCAATGTCATCTTCAAGAGAGCGCACCTTGCTAATCTTAATGCCTGGCGCCAGCGTTATCTCATACAGTGTTATGGTAGGACCTACGGTGGCTTTTATGCTTGATACCTGTACACCGAAGTTACCCAGCACCTCCACGATGCGGTTCTTGTTGGCTGTCTGCTCCTCCATGTCAATGGAGACACCGTCGTTGGCAGACTTACGCAGTAGTCCCAGGGTAGGGTATTGGTAGCGTGACAGAGTAGCCTTAGGGTCGTATGGAGACACAAAGGAACCGTCTTCTGCTATGTGCGTAGAACCGGCACGCTCCTCTACCACACCGTGGTCAATCTGTAATCCTACATCTGCACCATCCTCTGTTGGAGTGCCAATGTGGGTGTTGTCAGCCGTGGTGCCTGACGTGTCAACATCCTCAGCTTGAGTGCCTGCTTCAGCCTGTTGCACAACGGGAGCGCTGACCACTGGCGAGTGGACGAGGTTGTCCTCAGGCTTCAGGTTTGCAGACTGTTCAGGCTGCATCACTGTGTCATCATCATTTACATTGGCAAAAGAGAATTTCACCTTGCGCGTCAGGTAACCTATAGGGTTGAACATCTTACGAATGATGATGATAGTATCGTATGTGAGGTATGTAAGGAAGAAGATGGCGGTAAGTCCGAGAAGGGCAGTGAGGCCCGGAGTACCTATCATGTTCTCCAGTGACTGGCTGACGAAAGCACCGTGTCCGCCCCCCACGTTGTAAACGAGGTCGGGGAAGAACGGAGTGATAAACTTGGCCATGGCTATGCTGCTCCATATCATGACAAGAATCAGACAGAAGAACCATTTCCATAGGTTCAGCTTGTAGATGCCCATCAGGTGCATGGCACACGCTATAAGTAACACGGGGATGATGAAGGCAGCCAGACCGAAGAGAGAGTAAATGAGCAAATGAGACAGATATGCCCCATAAGAGCCGCAGTAATTGTGAAACTCCCTGCCGCTATTGATAAGGTCGCCTGCCATGGGGTGCATGACAAGGCTCTGGTCTGCAGCTGCCGTATTGAAATAAGAGCAGAAACAGATGATTATATATATGGCAAAGATGAATACCGTGATGCCGGCGGTGAAGTTAGTCTTCTCATTGGCAAACATGGCGTCAAACCCCATGGCCTTCTTATAACTTACGGTATCCGCTTTGGATGTTTGATTTTTCTTCGTAATCTTCTTCCTCATTTGTGAGTTATGTATTTATTCTACAAAGTTACGAATTTTACTTGAAACGGCAAACCTTACCATAATTCTTTGGTTAAAGAAAATTAAAATTATGCATATAAATGATATAATGTGTTGTAAGGTTAGAAAATAATACGTAACTTTGTATGAACGTTAAGTGGGAGAGCAGTTTCTCAATTATTCTAAGACTAACTCGTAGTATTGGGAAACCTCGTTATTTCAATTTATATTTTATGGAAAATAAGGATGTACTGTTGGCTGAAGAGACAATAGAAGGGCCACAGAAGAAAAGGACACGTATAGCAAAGAAAGAAGTGTCAGATCATGTGTATAGTGTATCGGGTGAGATAGGTGAGAACCTGGATCAGCCAAAGAAGAAGCGTACACGCAAGACAAAGAAAGAAATGGAGGAGGCTGCTGCTGCCGCAGCTGCTGAGGATGTTACACCTGTTGAGGAAACAGGTGCAGAGCCAGTTGTGCCGGCAGAGGAGACTCCGGCGGAGACAGTGTCAGAGGAGGCTCCGGCAGAGAAGACAGAAGAGACAACTACTGTGGTGAAGCGCAAGCGTGGCCGTAAGTCTAAGGAAGAGATAATGGCCGCTGCCGCCGCTGCCGCATCTGCACTTGCAAAGAAGACGCAGGCAGAGGAAGCAGCCGCAGAGAAAGAGAAGGCGGAAGATAATGCACTGCAGCAATCTATAAACTTTGAAGAGGCAGAGCAGGGAGAAAAAGTAGAGTTTGAGGGAGGTGTGCCAGAGGAGGTCTATTCCAAGCAAGAGACAGGCACGGAAAACTCAGGCAACTTGTTAGAGCAGTTGCAGAGCAAGATGAATTCTTCCAGCAACGACAAGGTGTGGGAGGGTGATCCCGGTGACGGCACCGACTTCATCATCGTTGAGGACATACCGGTAGAGGATAACGGAGCGATACCGTATTATGATATGCTCGATAATCCGCAGATGGTGCAGAGCAATATGATAGATGACGGCATAGTTACTGAAGAAGAAGATGTCACTGCTGATTTCAATGATATAATCACAGCTAACGGTTTGCTGGAGATTATGCCGGACGGATATGGTTTCCTGAGGTCAAGTGACTATAATTATCTGTCTTCGCCGGATGATGTGCACCTCACAGTGCAGCAGATAAGACAATACTCCCTTAAGACGGGAGACGTGGTGGAGTGTAAGATACGTCCGCCTCATAGTGGAGAGAAGTATTTCACGATGAGCAGTATCCTGAAGGTCAACGGCCGTAATCCTCTGGATGTGCGTGACCGTATATCTTTTGAGAACCTTACACCGTTATTCCCGGAGGAGCGTTTTAACCTTTGTGGAGACCCGAATACAACAAACTTGTCAACTCGTATCGTGGACCTTTTCTCGCCTATAGGAAAAGGACAGCGCTCGCTCATAGTGGCACAGCCTAAGACGGGTAAGACAATGCTGATGAAGGATATAGCTAACGCTATCGCAGCCAATCACCCGGAGGCATATATTATGATGTTGCTGATAGACGAGCGTCCGGAGGAGGTTACGGATATGGCACGCACCGTAAATGCAGAGGTGATAGCCTCTACGTTTGATGAGCCGGCAGACCGACATGTGAAGATTGCCGGACTGGTGCTTGAGAAGGCAAAGAGACTGGTGGAGTGTGGACATGACGTTGTGATATTCCTCGACTCTATAACACGTCTTGCAAGAGCATATAACACAGTGGCTCCGGCAAGCGGAAAGGTGCTGACAGGTGGTGTTGACGCTAATGCGTTGCAGAAGCCAAAGCGTTTCTTCGGTGCAGCGAGAAATATAGAGGGCGGTGGTTCGCTTACAATCATTGCGACAGCGCTCACGGATACCGGTTCAAAGATGGATGAGGTGATATTCGAGGAGTTCAAGGGTACGGGTAACTCTGAGCTGCAGTTGGATCGCCAGTTGGCAAATAAACGTATATTCCCTGCTGTTAACCTTATCCAGTCAAGTACACGACGTGATGACCTGCTGCTCGACAGCTTTATTGCGGAGAAGATGGGTGTGCTCCGAGTGAACATAGCAGACATGAATGCCCAGGAGGCTATGACGACGATAACGAACGTCATGAAACGTTCGCGTAATCACATGGAGTTCCTTATGGGAATGAATGGCTAATGCCGCGTTAATTATTCTAAAAACATTTGTGTAAACAAAAAAGATTGCTTACTTTTGCACATTAGAACAGGGGTGTGCACACCGTACTAAATGATGCGTTAAAATGTCAATATCAAAAACTAGACAAATACTGATAGATGTAGCCAGACAAATGTTTGCCAAGAACGGTTTGGAGGGTACTACTATGAATGATATTGCGGCGGCATCAGGAAAGGGACGGCGTACGCTATATACTTACTTCAACCGTAAGGAGGATGTGTATTCCGCTGTTATAGAAAGTGAGTTGGAGCGTTTGTCTGACAAGCTTGATGAGGTGGCGGCAATGAAGATGCGCCCTCAGGAGAAGATAGTGGAGTTGATATACACGCATCTGTCACAGATAAGGGAGACCGTGGTGAGAAACGGTAATCTGAGGGCAGAGTTCTTCCGTAATATTTGGATGGTGGAGAAGGTAAGGAAGAAGTTTGATGCTGATGAGATAGCTATATTCAGAAGAGTATATGCAGAGGGAAATGAGATGGGAGAGTTTGATATGGAGAATGTGGATATCGTGGCAGATATTACGCATTACTGCATAAAAGGATTGGAGGTACCTTATATATATGGCAGGCTCGGACACGGATTGACTGATGATACCAGCAGACCGCTTGTGGCAAAGTTCGTGTATGGCGCACTGCGTAAAGGTGGACTTTGATTGATTATAATAAACTAAAAAATATAACTCATAACATTAAAATGGGACTTTTACAAGGAAAGACAGCACTCATCACTGGTGCTGCACGTGGCATAGGTAAGGCTGTTGCCATGAAGTTTGCCCAGGAGGGTGCTAACATTGCATTTACAGACTTGGTACTTAACGACGATATGGCTGCCGGACTGGAGGCTACTCGTAAGGAGATAGAGGCACTTGGAGTGACATGTAAGGCTTACGCTGGTAATGCTGCGGACTTCGAGGAGACAGATAAGGTCGTAAAGCAGATAAAGGAAGATTTCGGCAGTATTGACGTATTGGTAAACAATGCCGGTATAACAAAGGACGGACTGATGTTGCGTATGAGTGAGGCACAGTGGGATGCAGTGCTGAGTGTCAACCTGAAGTCTGCATTTAACTTTATCCATGCTTGTGCTCCTATCATGCTGCGTCAGCGTGGCGGTTCTATTATCAATATGTCATCAGTAGTGGGCGTACATGGTAATGCAGGACAGTGTAACTACTCTGCGTCAAAGGCAGGTATGATTGGTCTGGCAAAATCTATTGCACAGGAGTTAGGACCTAAGGGCGTACGTGCCAATGCAGTAGCACCAGGATTCATTGAGACTGCTATGACAGCACAGCTGCCAGAGGAAATTCGTGCAGACTGGATGAAGAAGATACCACTGCGCCGCGGCGGTCAGGTAGAGGATATCGCTAATGTGTGCCTGTTCCTCGCTTCTGATATGTCAAGCTATGTCAGCGGTCAGGTGATTCAGATTGATGGTGGTATGAATATGTAAAAGGAATGAAAGTTCTCTACGAGGATAATCATATCATAATAGTAAATAAGGAAAGTG
Source organism: Prevotellaceae bacterium UBA3627 (assembly GCA_002373375.1). GTDB lineage: Bacteria > Bacteroidota > Bacteroidia > Bacteroidales > Bacteroidaceae > Prevotella. The sequence continues at coordinate 42,940 of DFLE01000017.1, read as the reverse complement.
GGGAGATCGTGCAGGGTGATAAGACTGGCGATGTCCCCCTTTCTGAAACTGTCAAGGACTGGATAAAGGAAAAGCACCACAAGCCGGGTAATGTGTTCCTTGGTGTGGTGCATAGGTTAGACAGGCCTGTCAGTGGGGTGGTGGTATTTGCGAAGACCTCAAAAGCCTTGTCGCGCCTTAATGCTATGTTTGCAAAGCATGATGAGGTAAGCAAGACGTATTGGGCATTGACAAAGAACCGGCCACCAAAGGAAGAAGATACATTGACGCATTGGCTCGTGCGTAATGAGAAACAAAACAAGTCGTATGCCTATGACAAAGAGCGTTCGAATGCCAAGAAAGCCATATTGAAATATAAGGTGATTGGAGCAACGGAACGCTATACACTCCTAGAGGTACAGTTGTTGACAGGACGTCATCATCAGATACGCTGCCAACTGGCAAAGATAGGATGTGTCATTAAGGGTGATTTGAAATATGGAGCCGATAGAAGTAATCCTGACGGAAGCATCTCATTGTTGGCAAGAAGAGTGGAGTTTATTCATCCTGTGTCAAAAGAGAGGATATGTGTGGAAGCTCCCGTTCCTGAGGATAATCTTTGGAAGTCAATAAATAACTAACAACTTAAAACAATATACTATGGAAGTAGAATTTGTAAGGAACCGTTTTATCAAACACTTTGATGGACAGACAGGTAATGTGTATTTCTCACCAGGTAGAATTAACCTTATAGGAGAGCATACAGACTATAATGGCGGCTTCGTCTTTCCTGGCGCAGTCTCTCAGGGCGTGATGGCGGAAGTGAGGCCTAATGGTACAAACAAGGTGATGGCTTATTCCATTGACTTGAAGGACCGTGTGGAGTTTGATGTGGATGACCCGCAGGGACCTAAGGCTACATGGGCTCGCTTCATATACGGTATGGTTAAGGAATTTCAATTGCTTGGCGTAGATGTCAAGGGTTTCAATATAGCATTCGCCGGTGATGTGCCGCTCGGGGCAGGAATGTCGTCAAGCGCAGCGATGGAAAGTTGCTTTGGTTGTGCGCTCAATGACCTTTTTGCTGACAACAAGATAAGCAAGTGGGATATCGTATTGGCAGGACAAGCTACGGAGCATAAGTACATAGGTTGTAATTGTGGTATCATGGATCAGTTTGCCAGCGTCTTTGGAGAAGAGGGTAAGTTGATGCGTCTTGACTGCAACAGCCGTGAGTTTGAGTATTTCCCATTTGCTCCTAAAGGATACAAGTTGGTGTTGCTGAACTCTTGCGTTAAACATGAGTTAGCTGGTTCACCATATAATGATCGTAGAAACTCTTGTGAGCGTGTTGTGAAGGCAGTGCAGGAGAAGCACCCGGAGCGTTCTGTCAAGACTCTGCGTGACTGCACATGGCAGGACTTGGAAGAGGTAAAGGATATAGTAAGTGCGGAGGATATGCAGCGTGCCACATTCGTTCTCGGAGAGAAAGACAGAGTTTTGGGCGTGTGTGATGCACTTATGGCTGGTGACTATGAGAAAGTAGGAGAGTTGATGTATGCCACACATCATGGCTTGTCTAAGGATTACGAGGTGAGCTGTGAGGAATTAGACTACTTGAATGATATTGCGAAGGAATGTGGTGTTACAGGTTCGCGTATCATGGGAGGCGGCTTTGGCGGATGTACCATCAACTTGGTGAAGGACAGTCTGTATAATGACTTCGTAGAGACTGCCAAACAGAAGTTCGCGGCAAAGTATGGACATGAGCCGAAAGTCTATGACGTAGTTATCGGACGTGGCTCCCACAAGGTCTGCTAGTTTTTTTCGTATAGCGTGGCAATAACTCATGTGGGCCATTTGGCTTTTTAGAAAAAATGTTGTAACTTTGCATCAATAGATAGAAAACAAAAGGTCTATAATGCGTAAAATAACATATATAACAAACTTACTCTTGATATTGAGTCTTGTTGTTGCTTTGGGCGGATGTAGGAAACGCGGTATGAAAAGTCCTGATAACGCTGACGCTCCATTCATGTATGAGCCCGAAGTGGAAATAAAAGGCGACTCGATGTTGTACGGTCTCTCATGTGACGGGTCATCTGACTCTGTTATAGTGTTGTGGCCTTTCAAGGGCGACCCTATATCGTATAATTGCATAGATGCAAAGCGGCAAGGACGTATAATAGGCAAGCCCCAGATAGGAGACTGGGTAGGTGTAATGGTTAATCCTGAAGATACGACTGAAGCTACGTTTGTTATCAACTTGGATCAGTTAAAGGGCACTTGGACTTATCCTGTGTTTCCTGTGATGAAGGAGTTGAGTCAGATGAGCAAGCGTATGCAGCATCGTATGATGGAGAATCTTAATGACTCTATCAAACAGACCTATTTCATACCGCGTGAGTATGGCTTTACCTTGAAAAGAAGCCATAATGCACAGGCTGTGGGAAGAATAATGAGAAGCAACTCGTTGGAGGACGATTCGCCGGTGCAGTATCCTGAGGTAAGGAATTACAGAAAGTGGTACATGCATAATGGTAGGTTGTTGCTGGTCTCTTATGACCCTATTATGCCAGGTCAGGAAAAAGGAAAACGTCCGGAAGTATTGATGGATACCTTGGATTTTGTATATATGGATAATGATTCCTTGATATTGAGGCAACATGGCATACGCTATGGATTCCATAGAAAGGAAAATGCACTTAAAGCCAATGCGGCTGCAACAAAGGCACAACAGGAACAAGACGCGAAAAAGTAAAGATATGAGTAGAATATTAATGATTGGCGCAGGTGGCGTTGCTACTGTAGCCGCACATAAGATAGCACAGAATGATGATGTGTTCACAGAGTTCATTATAGCAAGTCGCCGTAAGGAGAAGTGCGATGCCATCGTTGATGCTATTAAGGCAAAGGGAATAGGTAAGAATATGAAGATAAGCACGGCACAGGTGGATGCTGATGACGTGGAGCAGCTTAAGGCTTTATTTAATGAGTTTAAGCCGGAGTTGTGTGTAAATCTTGCCTTGCCATATCAAGACCTGACAATAATGGATGCTTGTCTGGCTTGTGGAGTGAACTATCTTGATACAGCTAACTATGAGCCAAAGGATGAGGCACATTTTGAGTATTCATGGCAGTGGGCTTACAAGCAGCGCTTTGAGGATGCCGGACTGACAGCTATATTGGGTTGTGGCTTTGACCCAGGTGTGTCTGGCATATATACAGCGTATGCTGCGAAGCATCATTTTGACGAGATACATTATCTTGACATCGTTGATTGTAATGCAGGTAACCATCATAAAGCCTTTGCCACAAACTTCAATCCAGAGATAAATATACGTGAGATAACACAGAACGGTCTGTACTATAAGGATGGTCAGTGGATAGAGACAAAGCCATTGGAGATACATAAGGCATTGACATATCCTAACATCGGACCACGTGAATCTTATTTGATGCACCATGAGGAACTGGAGTCTTTGGTGAAGAATTACCCTACAATAAAGCAGGCTCGCTTCTGGATGACATTCGGACAACAGTATCTTACATATCTTGACTGTATTCAAAATCTCGGAATGTCACGCATTGATGAGATAGAATATGAGGCACCATTGGCTGATGGTAGTGGTAAGAATGTGAAGGTGAAGATAGTTCCTTTACAGTTCCTTAAGGCTGTGTTGCCTAATCCACAAGACCTTGGAGAGAATTATGACGGTGAGACCAGCATAGGTTGTCGTATTCGTGGTGTTAAGGATGGTAAGGAACTGACATACTATGTTTACAACAACTGCAAACATCAGGAGGCTTATATGGAGACAGGTATGCAGGGCGTGTCATACACTACGGGCGTACCTGCTATGATAGGTGCTATGATGTTTGTTAAGGGAATATGGAAAAAGCCAGGAGTATGGAACGTGGAAGACTTCGACCCAGATCCTTTCATGGAGCAATTGAACAAACAGGGCTTGCCATGGACAGAAGTCTTTGGAGGAGACTTGGAACTGTGATTTAATTGAAAGATTAGGGTTTAAACTCGCAACTCATAACTCATAACTCATAATTCATAACTAATATATTATGGCAGAAGAAATAAACGAGAAAGCGGCGAAGCTGAAAGCGCTTCAAGCTGCTATGCAAAAGATAGAAAAAGACTTCGGAAAAGGCTCCATCATGAAACTTGGCGAGGAGAGCATTGAGAATATTGATGTCATCCCAACTGGTTCCATAGGTCTTGATTTGGCTCTTGGCGTAGGAGGTTATCCTAAGGGACGTATAATAGAGATTTACGGTCCGGAGTCATCAGGTAAGACAACACTTGCTTTGCATGCCATCGCTGAGGCTCAGAAGATGGGTGGCATTGCAGCCTTTATAGATGCGGAGCATGCCTTTGACCGTTTCTATGCGGAGAACCTTGGCGTTGACACAGACAACCTGTTGATTTCGCAGCCAGATAACGGAGAGCAGGCACTGCAGATTGCAGACCAGCTTATCTCAAGTGCGGCAGTTGATATTATAGTAATAGACTCTGTCGCTGCTTTGACACCTAAGGCAGAGATAGAGGGTGATATGGGTGATAACAAGGTAGGTCTTCAGGCAAGATTGATGTCTCAGGCTCTGCGTAAGATGACGTCAACTATATCAAAGACCAATACTACATGTATCTTCATTAACCAGTTGCGTGAGAAGATAGGAATAATGTTTGGTAATCCTGAGACAACTACTGGTGGTAATGCCTTGAAGTTCTATTCTTCCGTACGCATTGATGTCCGTCCGTCCACAGCTATTAAGGATGGTGAGGAAGTGTTGGGCAAGCTTACCAAGGTAAAGATAGTGAAGAACAAGGTGGCTCCTCCATTCCGCAAGTGTGAGTTTGACATTATGTTTGGCGAGGGTATATCAAAGGTAGGAGAGATACTTGATATAGCTGTTGACAAGAATATAATAAAGAAGTCAGGCTCTTGGTTCTCATACGGAGAGTCAAAGTTGGCTCAGGGCCGCGATGCCGTATTAAAGTTACTGAAAGACAATCCAGAGTTGTGTGAGGAACTTGAGGCAAAGGTGCGTGAGGCAATAAAAGAAGATAATAAATGACATTAGAAGAACGTTTTA
>DFLE01000017.1:0-37775 GCA_002373375.1 Prevotellaceae bacterium UBA3627 | reverse complement strand
GACATTAGAAGAACGTTTTATTCGTTATACAGCTTTTGATACACAGTCAAGTGATGACTCACAGACGACGCCGAGTACAGAGAAGCAATTGACTTTCGCTCATTATCTATACGATGAGATGGTAAGCGAGGGACTTGCAGACGTCATGCTTGACGACAAAGGCTATCTTTATGCGACACTCCCTCCGTCAGATAATCTGACAGAGGGAGTGTCTATTGTTAAAGATACTCCTGTAATAGGTTTTATAAGTCACTATGACACTTCGCCTGACTGTAGTGGCAAGGATGTCACGCCACGCATTGTCAGACATTATGATGGTGGTGATATACTCTTGTCAGAAGGAATAGTGAGCAGTCCGAAGGTCTATACAGAATTGCTCAGCCATGTAGGTGAGGACTTGATAGTGACTGATGGCAAGACATTGTTGGGTGCGGATGACAAGGCTGGCATAGCTGAGATAATGCATGCGATATGTTGGTTGCGTGACCATCCGGAGGTAAAGCATGGTAAGATACGTATAGCCTTTAATCCTGATGAAGAGATAGGTCGGGGTGCTCGTCACTTTGATGTGGAGCGTTTCGGGTGTGACTGGGCTTATACCATTGACGGCGGTGATTTGGGAGAGTTAGAGTATGAGAATTTCAATGCTGCCGTTGCAAAGATAGAGGTGAAAGGCCTCAGTGTCCATCCAGGATATGCCAAAGGCAAGATGCTTAATGCGGCGCGTATAGCTACGGAGATAGCATCCTTGATGCCGGCGGAACAGATACCAGAGATGACAGAAGGCTATGAGGGCTTCTTCCATCTCGTCGGGATGAGTGGCAGTTGTGAGAAAGCCGAGTTGGTATATATAATACGTGACCATGATAAAAAGAATTTCCTGCGACGTAAGAATATTGTCATAGCTATAGTTGAGAGGATGAAGGTAAAATATGGCGACAAGGTATGCCATGTCAGCATAGAGGACCAATACTATAATATGCTGGAGAAAATCTCTCTTCATCCACATATAGTGGAAAGGGCTGTCAAGGCTATGAAAGAAGCCGGCGTAGAGCCTAAGATACAGCCTATACGTGGCGGGACAGACGGTGCGCAGTTATCCTTCAAAGGATTACCTTGCCCAAACATCTTCACAGGCGCAGTCAATTTCCATGGTCCTCATGAGTTTGTCTCCATACAGACTATGTATAAGGCGGCAGAGACAATAGTTAACATAGCAAAGATGAATTAAAGGAAAATGCACAATATACCATCTCTCATACAAGACCTTGCATTGATATTGATGACGGCGGCTGTCGTAACGTTGATATTCAAGAAGCTGAAGCAACCGTTAGTCTTGGGATATATTATGGCTGGTGTCCTGGTATCTCCCAATATGACGTTTATGATGTCTGTGGTTGACCATGAGAACATAAAGACATGGTCAGACATAGGCGTTATGTTCTTGTTGTTTGCTTTGGGCCTTGACTTCTCCTTCAAGAAAATACTCAGGATGGGCATGGCACCAATCATTGCAGCCATTACAATAGTATTTTCCATGATGACCATAGGCACCATAGTGGCCCATGGCTTTGGTTGGTCAGAGATGAACGGCCTGTTCCTCTCGGGAATGCTTGCTATGTCATCCACCACTATTATCTATAAGGCCTTTGATGACCTGGGACTGAAGCAACAACAGTTCTCCTCTCTTGTCATGAGTGTGTTGATATTAGAGGATATCCTTGCCATAGTCCTGATGGTGGTTCTTACGACAATAGCCAAAGGAGACAACGATGCAAGCAACGGTCAGATGATAGCCAGCCTGTTAAACATCGTTTACTTTCTTGTGTTGTGGTTTGTGGCAGGCTTGTTCTTTATTCCTACTATATTGCGTAGTTGTCGCCGCCTGATAAATGACGAGGTGTTACTTATAGTCTCTCTGGCCCTGTGCTGCGCTATGGCGGTGTACGCTTCAGTGGTAGGCTTCAGTCCTGCTTTCGGTTCTTTCGTGATGGGCAGCATATTGGCAGAGACAGTGGAAGCGAAGAAGATAGAGAAACTTGTAACTCCTGTAAAGAACTTCTTCGGAGCTATATTCTTCGTCGGTGTAGGAATGCTTGTTGACATACACATAGTCTTTGAGCAGTGGTTGCCAATACTCATCATAACGTTGGCGATAATAGTAGGTCAGAGCGTATTCGGCACCTTAGGCTTTATGCTCTCAGGTCAACCGTTGAAGACCGCCATGCGTTGTGGATTCTCTATGGCGCAGATAGGAGAATTCTCTTTCATCATAGCATCCCTTGGCTTGGCTCTCGGAGTGATAGATGACTTCCTCTATCCGGTGGTCGTCACGGTGTCAGTTGTCACTACCTTTCTCACGCCTTATATGATACGTGGCTCCGTTCCTGTATATAATATAATAGAGAATCATCTGCCTAAAGTTTGGATAAGCCGTATAAACAAACTCTCAGATATCGCTCCCTCTAACGGTAACCGCTCAGAGAGTTATTGGAGGAACTTGCTGCGTGACCTCGTCATAAACACGTTGATATACGCGGTGTTGTCAACAACGATAACCTTTATCATGCTGACGTTTGTCTATGAGTTTATCATAAATCTCATACCACAACCGTGGGCAAGCATGGTGTGCGGCATCGTCTCTATCCTTTGTTTGGCGCCATTCCTACGTGCTATGGTTATGAAGAAAAACAGGAGTGAGGAGTTCAGACAATTATGGATAAGCAGCCGTCATAACAGGGCACCGTTGACATTCACCGTCCTGGTGCGTGTGGTGCTGGCATTATGTTATATCTTCTATATCTGCAATTTCTTGTTCAACTTCTCCAAAGCCCTGATGGTTGTCGTTGCAATGGCGCTGTTAGGCTGGATTGTGTATTCACGCAGGATGAAGCTTAACAGCATACGCCTGGAGCGTCTCTTTATCCAGAATCTGCGTTCCAAGGAGTTCGCCTCCAGAGCATCAGGTAAGCGCAGACCGTTATTCGAGGGACATCTTCTTGACAGGAACATACATATATCAGAGGTGGAGCTGCCCGCTGACTCCCTGTGGGCAGGCAAGACGTTGCGAGAACTCAATTTCGGTAAGCGCTTCGGCGTGCATGTCAGCAGCATACAGCGTGGCCGCATACATATCAACATACCTTCGGCAAATGATATGTTGCTGCCTGGTGACGTGTTCCGTGTCATTGGTAATGATGAGCAATTGACCAAGCTTACTGGCAGTATGAACCTTGAGATACAACCCGAGGAGGATGACACCATAGACCACGAGATGCAGTTGCGCCGCCTGATAATACACAGCAACAGCCCATTCTTCGGAAAATCACTGATAGAGTGTGGGCTGAAAGACAAGTACAACTGTATGTTAGTGGGATTGGAAGAGGATGAGGATGCGCTGTCCCAGATACCGCCTACATATAGATTTGAAAAAGGTGACATACTGTGGGTAGTGGGAGAAAAAGCCGATGTGTACCGTTTGGCTGACGAAATTTAACACAAAATATTTTGTTGGCTGAAATTGTTTTAGTACATTTGCATAGAAAGAAAAGTGAGTATCTACATATAAAAGTGAGATAAACAGATGGCTCTTAATTTAAATAAGGACTTAAAGGCATATTACTCTATCAAGGAAGTGTCAGAGATGTTCGGACTCTCCGCTTCCACCCTGCGCTATTGGGAGAAGGAGTTTCCTCACCTCAAGCCTCGCACAGTGGGTAACAAGGTACGTCAGTACAGTAAGAGTGACATAGAGGAGTTGCGTGTGATATATAATCTTGTCAAGGTGCGCGGCTTCAAGTTAGCCAACGCCCGTAAGATGATGCATGCCAACCGCAGCGGAGCAGATAAGAGTGCCAAGATAATAGAAGACCTCATAGAAGTGCGTGACCAACTGATGGAGTTAAAGTCGGCACTTGAGACGATAAGGTGAAGACACCGTAATTCATAATGCATAATTCATAATTGATAATTAATTTATCCCTTTGCTAATCACTCTCTCATGGTGAGGGCGGCACGTTCAGGGACTAAACTAGTAACTAATAAATTAACTAATAATTAATAATGACTTTATCCCTTTGCTAACAGCTCCCTCCCTCACAGGGAGGGTTTGGGGTGGGTCTCATAACTCATAACTAAAAAAATGTATAGTGATCCAAAAGATTGTCTGTATTGCACTAACAATCAGACACAGAAAGACCTGATGATAGAAATATGCCACTTGCGCGTGTCTCGTCTATTCCTTTTCAAAGAGCAGACATACCGTGGACGTTGCCTCGTGGCTTATGACCATCACGTTAATGACCTCAACGAGCTCAATGACCAGCAGCGTAATGACTTCATGGCTGACGTGGCACAGGCTACACGCGCTATGCAGCGTGCGTTCAACCCTGAGAAGATAAACTACGGAGCTTACTCAGATACCCTGTCACACCTGCACTTCCACCTCGCTCCTAAATACAAGGGCGGTCCTGACTATCCAGGCGTGTTCCGTATGAATCCGGGTGAGGTATATCTCAGCGATGAGGAATACGCAGAGATGATACAGAAGATAAAAGAGAATCTGTAAACGATACGCCAGGGGCAGTTTTTCATAATAATATCTTAGACATGGCAGTATATCCTTTGCTCTTTCAGCCTAATATGCACACGGTGGTGTGGGGCGGTCATAGATTACAGTCATACAAGGGACTGTGTCAGACTGACGACCCTATAGGCGAGAGTTGGGAAGTCTCGGCAGTGGAGTCAAGTCCCTGCATTGTGGCCAATGGCTCCAAGAGTGGCCAGAGTCTTATAGATGTTGTGGAGGAGTGGGGTAGTGCCCTGCTTGGTGAGGCTGTCTTCAAACAGTATGGAGGCAAACTGCCTTTGCTGGTAAAGTTTATAGATGCGCAGAGCGACCTCAGCATACAGGTGCACCCCAATGATGAGTTGGCAGCCAAACGCCATGGTAAGTTCGGCAAGACAGAGATGTGGTACATCATTGACGCCGAACCGGGGGCAGCGCTCTATGCCGGTTTCAAAAGCAATATAGACAAGGAGGAATACAAACGTCGTGTAGCCGATGGTACTATATGCGACGTCTTGGCACGTCATGAGGTGAGGCCGGGTGATGTGTTCTACATACCAGCCGGCAGGGTACACGCTATATGTGGCGGGGTGTTGCTGGCAGAGGTGCAACAGTCAAGTGACGTTACATACCGTATATTTGACTATAACCGTCCCGGACTTGACGGGCGGCCGCGACAGTTGCATACCGAGCAGGCAATAGATGCCATAGACTTCAACGTGCTGCCCGATTACCGTACGCATTACGGCAATACCCTTGAGACTGCGGCACAGGTGATAGACACACCGTTCTTTGATGTGCGCGTGATGGATATCTCAGAAACCTTCCACCGTAATCTGGTGAAGTATGACTCCTTTATTATCTCCATGTGCATCAAGGGCGCTTGCCAGTTCTCCTTCAACGGATATGACGGTGAGGAGAAAGAGATAGTGCTGCATGAGGGACACTCATGTCTTATACCTGCCTCTATAGCCGACTATAACATCAAGCCGTTGGTCAAGGGCACGAGGATATTAGAGACTCATATAGACAAGAAAGACCGCTCTCTCATAAAGAAGGTCTTACGTTTTGTCAAGATAATAAAGAAATAAGCCTATGAGAAATCTTATATTGGGAGCATGCTGCTTGTCATTGCTCAGCTCATGTGGCAATATCGGCGGTGGTGCCTTGTCTGGTGCCTCGTTAGGTGCTGTAGTGGGTTCTGCCATAGGAGGCATCGTGGGTGGTGCGCATGGCAGTGACCTCGGTACGTTGGTAGGAGCTGCGGCAGGTGCTGCCGGCGGAGCCGCTGTAGTGTCAGCTGCTGAGAAGAAAGCTCAGCGAAGTGACGGAGAGATAGTGGAATACAATGATGCGGCTGAATATAGTAACTCTGGAGAACATAGCAACTCTGGAGAGTACAGTAACTCTGGAGGATATCGTAACCCTGTAGAATACAGCAATACTGCAGAACCGATAGACACGGTCAGTTATAATAACGTAAAAGAGCCAAACGATACATTAAGGTAGTCGTTTGGCTCTTTTTTTTGTCTTTATAGAGGCATTACCTCCTTCCCAACAAGTCTTTTATTCCGTCAAGGTCAAAGTTCAGTGAGAAGCGGAGCGTCTGGTCCAGAGGGTTGCTCTGTGCCGTTGATATGACGTATGCTGCATCAAGAGAGAATACATTCATCTTAAAGCCTGCACCCACGGTGAAATACTTACGGTTACCCTTGTTCTGTGCCTCATCGTGATAACCGGCGCGCAGAGAGAACTTGTCATTGTAGGTGTACTCCGCACCTACGCTCCACTGTATCTCTTGCATCTCCTCCTTGAAACCGCCGGGAGCATCGCCGAAACTCTTGAATATACCAGCTATTGAGCCGACATCGTAATACTCACGCTGTACGCGGTCATCATACGTCGTTGCATCCTCGCCCTCCTGTTTCTTAGGATATGTAGGCACAAGCAGCTTGTTAGCGTCGGCAGCTATGGTGAAGCGGTTATACTCGTTGATAGGAATCATCAGCGACGCACCCAGTCTCAGGTTTGTCGGTATAAACTCAGAGCGATCGCTGCCGCCGAATGTTATCTTTGAGCCTATGTTGCTGATGTTAAGACCCAGTCCCAACTGACACTCACGCTGACCTATGTTGACGTAGTTCTGATAATAGCATGACAAGTCAGCGGCAAAAGCACCAGATGCTGACACCTCCTCGGTGGCAGAGTAAGACATGTCAGAGAACAGATAGCGCACAGCCGCACCTATAGAGAATGTCTCTGACAACATCAGCGAGTAACCGGCGTCAATAGACATCTCGTAAGGCTTGATGGTCATATCGCTCACATTTCCATTGTTGTCACTGAAATACACCTCACCGAGAGAGAAATAGTGCAGTGATGCCGACACGGCAGAGTAGTCGCCTATGCGGTAGTATCCAGAGAGATATGCTATGTTCATATCGTTTACCAGTTGGCGCAGCCACGGAGTATAGTTCAGTCCGATGCCGGCGCGCGATATACAGAAAGGATACTTCGCCGGGTTCCAGTACTGTGATGCCACGTCAGGGTCGGTAGCGGCGCCTACGTCACCCATACCGCCGGCACGTGCGTCAGGCGCTATGGTCTGTGACACCACAGCGGTGTGTATAGGGTTAAACATAGAGACCTTTTCGTCAGCCTTCGCAACAGTGCCTATGCACATTGCCATTACTATAAAGAGAGTCTTTTTCATCATTTTATCTTGCTATTATCAGTTTCTTTGTCTTAGATACATATTTGCTGCCGTTAGCCGACATTCTTACTCTGTAGAGATACAGTCCGCGGCTTACCTCCTCAGGAGTCCATTTGTAAGTGGAGGTCTTGTTGGCATCAGACAGGGCATCGGTCCAGTGCAGTGTCTCCACTATGCGTCCGCTTGTGTCTATGATGTCTATATATATGTCGGCCTCGCTGCCCTGCATGTCGTGTGTCACATAGAATGTGGCTGATGACGTTATAGGGTTAGGACTTACGCTTACGTCGTCAATGGTAGGCTGCAGGCCTTTGGTCACATAGAAGTTGAGTGACACGGTGCTGCTGTTGTTCAGCAGGTCCCACGCACGGAAACTCAGAGTGTGATATCCGGCTGTGAGCGCAGGCAGCACATAGTATGTCTGTCCGCTCTCATAGCTGTTGGCCTCAAATACGAAGTTAGCGTTGAGGTCGTATGTCATCGTAGCGTCGTTGTCAATCGTCAGTTCCAGGTTGTGGCCTATAGACCCGTCCACCACGTTGATGCCGTCCTTGTCAGTAATCTCAGCCACGAAGTACGGGGTGTAACCCACCGCCGCGCCGTTTGTGAACGCAGGAGTGTTGAGGTAAGCGTATATAGCCGGTCCCACACCGTCGCTTACCACCTCTTCCAGTCCCTCTACCTTGAAGCGCTTTGTCTCACCGTTAGCCGATATGGCGTTAGTCGCGTCGCGTGCATATATGGTGATAAGACCGTTATTGCCGTCATCGTGAATGTCGATAGGAGTGTGGAAGGTCAGTGAGAACTCACCGTCCACCACGTTGCATGTGCCACTGAAGAGCTTGGAGTCATAATCCTGGAACGTGAATACTGTTGTGGCGTCAGTCTGGTCCCTGCATGTTATGGTCTGCTCGCTGTCCTTTACCGTTATTCTTGCCGTACCGTTAAAGTTCTTCGCATCATTACCCTGTCTGTCGGTTATATGTCCCTTGACGGTTACTATGCTATTGCCCTTTATCGATACAATGTTTTCATCCTCAGCCGACAGGTACTGTCCGTCTATCTCGTCCACCACAGCCTTGTATTGCGGAAGTGCCAGTCTCATGGCAGGGTCGCCGAGCAACTGGTAGTGGTGCTTGTTTATCGTTATGTCGGTACCCACGCTGGCATCAGTTCCTTCTATGAGGCTGTTTTTAGAGCGTCGCAGGGCTTCGCCTATGGTCACAGGCTGGTCGTCATCATCATATGACAATACATATCTCATGAAGTACTTATTGATACGAGAGTTCATCTCCTCAAGCACAGTTCCTGCCGTACCCACGAAAGCCACGGCGGCGCCGTCAGCGTTGAGTATGGCGGTCTTGCCTATGTTGTCGGTAAGTGAAGAGAAAGGCATCGTCTCACAGGCGGCGGTGAACCACAGAGGGTAGTTGTCGCAGCGCATGTTCTTGAAGTCCGCAAGCAACAGCATCTTCTCGTCAGCCAACTGAGTCTCAGAGGCGTGTCCGCCATAGTTCATTACCAGTGCTCCGTTGGCTATCTGTTTGTTTACCAACGTCTCAACGTCAGCATATTGCTCTCCGGTAGATGTCTGTGTTTTCTCGTATGCGTCAAACATCACCTTCTTTATTTCATAGCCGGGGAACATCTTCCTGATGTCGTCTGCATTTGCGTTGATGTTGCGCATGTGGCTGTTGTTGTCGCTGTCATCGCCTATGAACATCATCTCGTTCTGCCATGCTCCGGCAGGCGAAGTGGTGACATAGTGCGTAATCTTATTCACCATGGCCTGCGCCTGTGTACTGTTGGCTGCCGGCAGTCGTCCCACCGCCACGTCTATTCTCATGTTACGGTTAGAGAAACCGTCAGCGTGTATCGTCTGGTTGTCCTGCAGTATTCCTATGAAGTCATCGCTTACTATGCTGTTCAGCGTGTTGTATGAGTTCTCCGTATGATATGCCAGCAGATAGTTGTCGGGATTGTATGATGTGCCGTTGAGGGTAATCATGCGGTTGTCCCATACGCAGTCGCCAAACAGCAGACAGGTCTTTATTGTCTGTGACTTGTCCTCCGTCTGGTCCTTGTCGTAATACATCTTCAGGTACCTGCGGTAAGCCGATACGTCAGGCGTGCCGCTTGAGAACTCATTATACAGTTCGTCTGCAGGTACTATGCGCACTGTCATGCCGTCATTCACACGATGCAGCTCAGCCAGGGCCTCTGCCTGTTTCAGCACGTTCTGTGATGTAGGTATGATGATGAGCATATCTACTGCTTCGTCGGCATGGTGGTCCTGGTTGGATATGTTATACACATATTCCGCGGCGTCGTATGAGGTGCCCAGACTCTGTGCCTCGTAAGGGGTGTCAAAAGATGCGGCGATATAGTCAAGGCGTATCGGACCGTCAGCCGTACAGGCTATCTGCACTGGCACTATATAGTCGCCGTCGGCGTTTGTCTCGGCGTTTGTCAGGTCTTCCTCCTTTATCGCGCCAGTGATAGTGCGGAACACGGCCTTGTCATATTCAGACGATTTCTTCATCGATGCCGAAGATGTAAAGGAGCCTCCCACCTTCACTGTGTATGATGCATTAGCCTGTGCTGTTATCACGATACGGAAGTTTGCTGACGTGTTGCCCTTAGGCACTATAATCTGATACTCCTCCGTCTCACCCATCTCAATAGTTGACATCTCCACGAGGTTACGTCCTATCTGGTGCCAGGCATACTGGTCCTTCTCGTGCAGGTAGTGATAGGAACTGTAGTCCTTCTTCAGTGTGCTGAGCAATTCCTCCTCAGTGGTAGTCAGGGGTTCTCCGCTGCCCTCTGTGATGAAGTAGCATCCGTAGTCATAGTATGGGTTGCGCGTACGCAGAGTAGTTTCAGCAGAGCTCCAGCTCACGCTTCCTTGTGCCATGAAGTATTTCTCGCCCCCTATTGTGCAGGTGGGTATCTCCTGCAAATCATCGTGAGAGGCTATGTAGTCCTGTGTCAAGGTCTCTGGTACCAGTGCACCGCCATAGCCGTAAATTCTGACCTTTGACATATCGCTGAAACCGGCACGGCGTATCACGTCGTTAGTCAGTCGACGTATGCCAGTGCCCCACACCTGTATCTTGGCCCAGCTGCCTGAGCGCAACACGGAGTGGCCGGCGTATGTGGCGGCCTCGTCAGCAGCCCATGCCGTTATAGTGATTACTGATAGTATTATGGATAATATTCTTCTCCTCATTTTTCCGAGTATTCGTAGGAGTCAATAATGACACCATAAAATTAACGCACCCTGTGGCGTTTTATTGTCTGTAGTATGTATATATTATCGGTATAGGTTATAATTACACGTTATACGTTACACGTTATACGTTACACATTATACGTTACACATTATACGTTACACATTATACATTATTCATTATTCATTATTCATTATTCATTATTCATTATTCATTATTCATTATGCACTATGGGGCCCAATCACCAAAATGTCCTATCGTCGGTCTCTCCTTGCCCCCATTTCCTTGCGATATTTCAAAATTATTTCCCACTGGTCGCGTACAGCGGAATCTACGGATGGTTGTAACTGTCTGATAATCAGTAATAGGTTCTGAAAAAGCATAAAAAAACGGTAGTTTTTGTCCTCTAAAAGCTATGCTTTCACGTTGTAAAAGCTATCGAATGACACCCTAAAAGCTATGCTTTCACATCGTAAAGTGATAGCTTTCACGAAAAAGAGGGTGCGAAAAGTCGTTTTTTCGCATCTTTTTCCCATTTTTGGGGCTTCTTTCTCTCCTAGATTGAGTTTTTTTGTCGACATGATTTTAATCAAGCAATGACAAAAATGTCCTATTCTATGTAGTTTGTCCTCTCTACGGATTTTGGGATTTTAGGATAGCTATCCATTTGTTTTTTCTGTAACAAAATCCTTTAATCCTATAATCCTTAGAATGCTTTTCTTTTGTCTAGGGATTTTAGGATTGATATACTTTCGCCTTTCTGGTAACATAAATCCTTTAATCCTATAATCCTTAGAATTCATTTCAATCTGTTTCTTTTCTGCGGATTTGGGGATTTAGGGATTTTTGCTTCTGTCATTGCCTTGCTTCAGCGTTTATCCTTGAATCCTATAATCCTTAGAGTATCTATGAGTTTGTTTTTAATGAAAAAATCGTGCTTGCGAAGGTCGAATTGCAAAAAATAATGCTATTTTCTTTGCGTGTTAAACATATTTAATTATCTTTGCATTAGGTCGCTCCTGATAAGAAACAGAACACCTGTTTATTTGAGCCGTAAAAGACAAAAACCTGAAAAAAGAATTAGGCTCGCCAAGACAGTGTTATTTTTAATATAGTATTTAACTAAATCGGTAATATCATGAAGAAGATTGTTATGATTGCAGTAGCCGCCTTAATGGCTACAACGGCAAATGCACAGTTTGAGAAAGGTACATGGTCATTACAACCCTACGCAGGAGGAGTTATTTCATCAGTTTCGAATGTAGAGCCATTGAGCATAGGCAGCGGACAGAATTTGGAAAAGAAGATGACTGTAGGTTGTATCTTCGGTGGAGAGGCGGAATATCAGTTCACGGAGAAATTCAGTGCTGCTGCTGGTGTGAACTACACAACACAGGGTTGTGCGTGGGAAGATGTGGAATACTGGGACGGACCTGTCAGGGTAAAGATAAAAGACCAGAATGATATTTTGGGCTACGTCAAGATCCCAATAGTGGCTAACTATTACATCTTTAAGGGCTTTGCAGTAAAAGCAGGTGTGCAGCTTGGCTTTTTGGTTACCTCTAAATTCTTTGCGCGTGGAGAAGCAGAGATGGATGTCTTTGATGAAGGCGTCATGAGAGATGTGAACATATACGGCACTGTTGACATGAAAGATTTGTACCAGAAGTTTGACTTCTCTATTCCTGTTGGCGTCTCTTACCAGTTCAAGGTGCCTATTGTGATAGATGTTCGTTATCAGATAGGTCTGACAAGACTGAACAAAGAGACTATCCCTGGTGTGAAGAACTGTAAGAATAGCGTATTCACTCTGACGGTAGGTTATAAGTTCGGACTATAATACAAGATAACTTCAAGAAGAGCCAGAAGATGAATATTCTGACGAACCCAATTATTATGAAGAAGAAAGGACTTATAAAAAAGAACTGGCTTGTATTTGCAAATAGAGAAAGATGCCATCATGCGGAAGCCTTGCATGATCTTGGCTTTGTCAACTGGAGAGAAAGGAAAAGTTTCAAGATGAGCGTTGGTGACTACGTCTACCTATACGTCTCAGATGAACGCCGTGTTCGTTTTAAAACTCAGGTCGTTGCTGAGAATTGCGATAGGCAGGATGATAAATATTGGCAAGAAGATGCCAAGGGAACGACATTATATGATCCAACGTATAAATTGGAGTACCGGGATGAGTATAAAGGCAATGAACTTGACGATACCATATTGCGAGAGCATGGTTTTAATGGTGGTGGCAGTATTCTAAACCCCAATTACAAAAACACGGAATTACTCGATTACATTGAGAGCGTGTTCTCCAAAAAGGGCTATGGTCATATCATTGATGACATTGTACCGCAAGACAAGTCAAGAGAACTAGTTAGAAAGATTATCCCTATTCTGATTAGATGGGCGAAGCAAGGGCTAACAACACGGACATACGATGACCTAACGAAAGAACTTGGTTATGAAAGATATTCTGGAATAGGCAAGCAACTTGGATATGTTGATGACGTGTTCAAGAGGCTCGAAGAGTTGACACAGGAGAAGATTCCAACTCTTAACGCTCTAGTGAAGTCCAAATCCACCATGCTTCCTTCACCAGGCTTTAGTTATGTTTATACCTCTTATGATGACATGACGGAGAGCGAGAAAAAGATTTTTGTCATGGGACTAAATAAAGAGGCCATCGAATATGAACATTGGGATTGGGTCTTATCAACCTTGGGCTTAACACCATCTACCATCGACACCAAAGCAAGCGAGACAGCAATACGGTCTGGCAAGTTCTATGGTACAGGAGGTGAAGGAGAAGAGCACAAAAAGCTTAAAGAATATGTCTATAACCATCCAGAGATATTGGGGATTAAAGATGTTAAAGAGCGTGATCTGGAACATATACTTTTGTCGGGTGACAGATTGGACGTGTATCTTGTACTGAATGACGGCTCCAAGATAGCCGTAGAAATTAAACCGTCCACTTCTCCCGATGCTGATGTTCTAAGAGGCTTATTCCAATGTGTTAAGTATAAAACTATTTTAGACGCAGAGGACAAAATACATGGAGAAAAGGCAAATAACTCCACCATACTTGTCATTGGGGGCGAACTATCCTCTGAGAACCGTAAGGTACAGGAAGTTTTAGGTATAACTGTAATAGAGAATGTAAAGATATGAATTGGATTTTTATAGCAAGCCTTCAACATTTCAGGCTACATGATTTTATCCGCGATTATGGATTCGTTGAGTTCAAACAAAAGGATAAAGTACAAATAGGTGACCCTCGTTGGTGTACTTAGCTACATAGAGTGCGTTGCCATAGTTGGCAATGTCGAATGTCAGCACACCGTCTATTGTCTGGCTCTCAGGTGTCTGGTATGCACCGCAGACCTCGCAGATGCCGTTGCCATACAGATTTGAATACCTATGATATTGAGTCATAAAAAAGCCTTGGAAGGAGTCGCCGAGATAGTCTTGCAGCCCTCAACAGGCATGAATACGAAGGATGAATTGGATTATATTGATTGTTGCAGGACTTTGTGAAGTAGGTTTCACATATAGTCTCGGTAAGGCAAAGGGAGTCACTGGCGTGGAGTGGTGGACTTGGATTTCTGCATTTGCTATTATGTATGTGCTTAGTGCCGTGTTCCTTGCCAAAGCCACTCAGACGATACCAATAGGAACAGCATATCCCGTATGGACCGGAATAGGTGCCGTCGGTGCTGTGCTCGTCGGAATTTTCATGTTTCGCGAGCCTGTAACCTTTTGGAGGTTGTTCTTCCTTACTACGCTTATTGTATCAATAATAGGATTAAAAGCATTGTAAAGGATATAAGGATTGTATAAAAAGCAAGTGAGAACTTAGCCAGGTAATTAAACCAAGACAAAGCACTGGTTTTTAAGAAAATTTTCGTAATTTTGCAGTTCGGAAGACAGTGAAGGATATTAACAACTTATTATATTATGGTAAAGCATATTATTTTATGGACTCTGAACCCAGAGTTGACTGAGGAGGAGAAGGCAACAGCAAAAAAGGGAATCAAGGAGGGACTTGAGGGCCTTATGGGAGAGATACAGGGACTGACAAGTATCAAGGTGATTATTGACGGCAGGCTGGAAACTTCAAATGCCGATGTGATGCTTGACAGCACTTTCACAGACTTTGAGGCTCTGAAGGCATATGCCGTACACCCTAAGCATGTGGCAGTGGCAGACGGTAAGGTCCGTCCGTTCACGGTACAGCGCTCATGCCTTGACTTTGAGTGTTAAGTGGGGGATGAAAGGCAAATAAAAACGGGACAACACCATGGTGTTGTCCCGTTTTTGTCTTTTGTTATAGTATGATTACATAAACTTGTTGCCGTTCCACGTTACGCGCTTCTCTTTCTTACCCGTAGTGGTATGGTATGTGAAGACAATGGTCTTTCCCTGGCGTGGCAGGCTGTGTGTGGTGGCATAGACACCGGGGACAGCGTCAAACTCAATTCCTAAGTCGCAGGGAGAAATCATCTGCATTATATGGGTATCATTGTCATAGGTGTAGAAATCAACACCAGAGAACTGTCCCGTTATTGCCTTACCGTTTTTATATGAGTCATTGGACAGTGCCACAATCTTGTGCTTCTTGTCGGCGCAGTTCCAGTAGCAGCACTGTATGACGAGACGCTCGTTATCAGACTCGATGGACTCATAGTTTACATATCCGTTTTGTACGTCAACGGTGAGAGACTCACCAGGCATCAGTTTCATACCGTTTAGGAAAAGTTCCCAGCTTGGTTCCATACCCATGACAGGCTCCATGATAAAAGGATGCTTAATAAAGGCAGTCATGAAGTCCTTGATGTTAGGAGAGGTACCCTTGAACTTGACGGTGATGTCGTTGGTTGGCTCAAGCTCTTCGTCGTCATTAATAGGCTCGCTCTTTGAGTACACGGGCTTCATACCGTTCCATGTGAAGGTATGGCGTACAGGACTGTTGCCGCACCAGTCATCTATGATTATATCTTTGCCGGTCCTTGGCAGCCTGCAGTATATCTGTGGGAATTCTCCTTTGTCGTTCCATCTGTAGCCCTTGAGAATGTCGGGCTCAGGTGTGAGGGTCTTCTTCTGTGGATTATAGTCATAGAAACATACTATCTCTATGCAGGGGTCGGTAGGCTTTCCAAGACATACTGCCAGCAGTTTGTGACCGTTACTCCTGTTCCACACGCAGGCATTCATATAACCACCGTCGGTGCCGGCGTCGCCCAGTGACGCATAGCCGTTGGCGGCATCCACGATAACGGTGAGTTCTGTCTCTTCGTCAAGAACCTCTTTAGACAGTCCTTTCTCCATGGTATTCCTTATGGTCTTTCCCATCCATGTAGGCCATGTCTTGTCAAAACTCTCCAGTAGGACGCCGATGCTCCCGTTTGCCACATTGCTGATAGTCTTTGTCGGCCATCCTTTGTCTATGTCCTCGAGATATATCTGTCCATAAGAGGATATGGCAGTGACCACCAGTATGAGTGTCGCAATAATTTTTTTCATAATGTTCTATTGTTTAGTTTTGATATATACGCCGTCAAAGGCTACACCCATGCCGAAGCATCTCAGTGACTCATGGTCGCTTGTGGTCTTGAGTACTACAAACTTCTTGAAGAAGTAAGCACAGAAGCTGTAGCCGCATTCGTTAACGTCGTCATAGTAGAAATAGTCATAGGTGGATTCTCCCAGTACTGCGGGGCGGTCAGGGGCGCTCTTGCCTTCGGCTATGTTGCCTGGGGTATTGCATACCTCGAAATGCAGCTTGTGCTTACCGGCACCACGGAATTTTACGTATCCGCCCATCATACTGCCGTAGTTGGGGTTGTATATGGAGTATGAGTACTCACGTCCTATGTTTTGCGGGTCTTCATAGTCAAGATACTTTGTTACAGGCACCTCTTCTTTGTTGGACATGAAGTTCTTCATCTCAAGACTCTTGTCTGTGCGAGGATTGGTCCATGTGCCTTGTGTTATACGGTAGTAGCCACCGCCATCTTCTTCTATCTTGAATGTCATCCGGCCGGTAATGGTGCCGTCGCTCTGGTATTCATTCAAGTAATAATAGTCGCTTGCCTCTACCATTCCGCCAACGACAAGAATAGGTGCGGGATTCTTGGCCTTGGGATAGTATATCTCGCCCACGGCTATCTCTTCGCCGTTGATGGCAAACTTGAGTTTCACAGGAATCTTGCCTCCCAATGTTCCCTCAAAACTGTATTCCCCCAACACGTCGGCGTGGGCTGTCACTGCAATTATCAGGGCAGTGACTAAAGACAATAGTTTTTTCATAATCCCTTAGTATTAATATTTTACGAAGTCACAAGCCTTGCGCAGGTCCTTAACGGTGATAGTGCTCAACTCTGATTTTGAGGGATTAGAGTACTTCGCTACGCGGTTTGCTTGCTCGGTTATGGTCTGCTCAAACACATTGCGCACGTAACGGCCGTTACCGAAATTCTTTGACTTATGTTGATATACATACTTGAATTTTTCGCGCAGGTATTTGTCTGCGTCGTCATCCAACTTATAGCCGTATTTGTTCATGCGGTTCATGAATATCTCCACCAGTTCGCCAGGCTTGAAGTCGGGGAAGTTGATGTATCGGTTGAAACGTGACTGCAGTCCGGGGTTGGAGTCAATAAAACGCTTCATCTCATTAGTGTATCCTGCTACGATTACCACGAGTCTGTCACGGTCATCCTCCATACGCTTAAGTAGTGTTGCGATGGCCTCGTTGCCATAGCCGCCGACACCCTCGTCAACGAGAGAATATGCTTCATCGATAAACAGCACACCGTTAAGTGCAGAGTCACACAGATGGTTTGTCTTCACTCCTGTCTGTCCCACATACTCGGCTATCAGTCCGGAGCGGTCGGTCTCAACAAGGTGTCCGCTCTTGAGTACGCCAAGGTCTTTGTATATACGGGCTATGATGCGCGCCACGGTGGTCTTACCCGTACCAGGGCTGCCGGTGAACACCAGATGGTATGATATCTTTGGCGTCTTCAATCCCTGAGCTTCGCGTTGTTTCTGTACCTTGATGAAGTTTGCAAGTGACTTGACCTCCTTCTTCACCTCTGGCATACCCGTGAGTGATTCCAGTTCTTTCATAGGGTCGCCTTCGAGTACATCACGACGTTGCACGGAGTCTGCGCGTGCCTCGCTCAGTCCCACCTGTGACTCTGTAACATCTTTTTTGTCTTCGTCCTCGTCGTCGTCAACAAGTATGCCCACGCACATTACCAGTGCGAACATGATGAATGAAACAGCGCCGCAACCGGTGAAGAATAGCTTTACCCCCTTTAGGAAACTGTTATCACTTTCAGAAAATAATCCCATTGTTGTTATTAACGTTTTTATTAATGATTCTGCTATTTCAGGTTAGTTACACCCTTAAACCTATAATACCGTGTTACAAAGGTAAACATTATTTTTGTATTACCAAAGAAAAGTATATTTTTTCAGTTGCGCCTTGGTGAATTTACTCTTTGGAAAAGAATGCTTGGGAACTGACGGAACATGATATGCAGACTCCCCCGAAGATAGCTGTGTATCTTCGGGGGAGTGTGTCAGGGTGAGTATATTTTGGAACGCTGATAGTTATTCCTTATAGAAACGTAATGCTCCGAGCAACTCACCGTTCTCATCCTTCGTGCCTATGGTTACACGCAGGCAGTTGTTGCACAAGGTTATGCGTGTACGGTTTCGTACTATGATGCCCTTGTTCACAAGATAGTCATATATCTTTTGTGCGTCAGTCATCTTGGCAAGGAAGAAGTTTGCGTCGGTGGGGTAAACCTTCTCGCATATAGGCAGTTCAGCGAAAGCCTGCATGAGCCTGCCACGTTCCAGCAACAGCATGTTAACCCATTTCTCTACGCTTATCTTGTCGTCAAGGCGCTTAATGGCCTGCTCCTGAGTAAGCAGGTTGACGTTGTAAGGATATTTCACCTTGTTGAATATGTCGATGATGTCTTTCTGTGCGAAAGCCATGCCGAGCCTGATGGCAGCGGAGCCCCATGCCTTGCTCATGGTGTGCAGCACAATGAGGTTGGGGTGGGAGGCAAGCTGCAGCAACATGGTCTTCTCGCTTGAGAAATCGATGTAAGCCTCGTCAACGATGACAAGACCATCAAACTGTTCTATTACCTTCATTATTTCCTCACGGTAGATGTTGTTGCCTGTGGGGTTGTTGGGTGAGCATATCCATATCACTTTGGTGTTGCTGTCGGTGGCGGCGAGCAGTTTCTCGGCTGTTACCTGGAAGTGCTCGTCAAGCATTACCTGGCGGTATTCCACGTTGTTGATGTCGGCGCATACCTCATACATGCCGTAGGTAGGACAGATAGCAACCACGTTGTCTGTCTTGGGTTCGCAGAAACAACGGTAAACCAAGTCTATCGCCTCGTCGGAACCGTTGCCGAGGAAGATGCACTCCTCGGGTACTCCTTTTATCTTCGCCAGACGCTGCTTTACCTCGCCTTGCAGAGGGTCTGGGTAGCGGTTGAAAGGAGCGTTGTATGGATTCTCGTTTGCGTCAAGAAAGACGTGTGCTACGTGTCCGCTGTATTCGTTACGCGCACTGCTGTATGGTGCCAGCGACCATATATTAGGTCTTGTCAGTTCTTGTAATGTTCTCATGTCTTCTATATGTTTTGAGTGTTCTTGTCTTTATTATATCTCAGTGCTATTTATACTCTCAGCTATTCGGCGCATACCTTCTGCCAGTCGGGAGCGTTGCGTCGCGAGGTTGATGCGGATAAAATGTCGTCCGGCTGTAGAATGGTCATACATGGTGCCAGAATTGACATAGACATTGGCTTCTTGTAACAGGTATTCACACAAATCGTCAGCGTCATGTAATTTGTCATTCTTGGTTACATGGCTATCACTGCTTGCCTCTATATCCACCCACATCAGGTAAGTGCCTTCAAGAGAGCAGACATGCCATTGGGGAATGTTATGCTCTATATATTCCTTTGCAAAGAGATAGTTGGAGTATATGTAGCTGTTAAGTTGTAGCAGCCACTCTTCTCCCTCTGGGGTGTACGCCGCCTCAAGAGCCAAGACTCCGAAAGGGTTAACGTCACAAACCTCGTTGATGTTTATGGCACGGTCCACGCGTCGGCGTGTGCTGTCGTCCTTTATCACGATGTTGGCTATCTGCAGGCCGGCGATATTGAATGCCTTGCTGGGTGACAGGCATACGGCACAAGGGGCGTCGCTCACTGACATGAAAGGATGATAGTGCGGGCGCTCCTCTCTTGTCTTTTCAATAAGCAATGCGTTGCGTGTAAGACTGGAGTTGACAAACTCGCAGTGTATCTCGTCGGCAATGACAAACACACCGTGGCGCTTGCATATCTCACCCATTCGCATTAGCTCATATTGTGACCATACACGTCCCGTGGGATTGTGGGGATTGCATAGCAGGAAGACCTTTACCGAAGGGTCGGCGCACGTCTTTTCAAACATGTCAAAGTCAATGGTGTAGAAATAGTCACGTTGACTTATGGCAGTGCTGTATTCCGGGGCGCTTGCATTCAATTGCAAAGGAACTTCAGCAACTTCACAATTGTTATTGCGTATGGACGAGTAGAAACAGTTGTAGGCCGGCGTCTGCACAAGAACCTTGTCGCCTGGTTGTGTCACTGCTTTGATGATGGCAGACACCGCAGGTACGACACCGCTGGTGTAGAGTATCCACTCGCGTTTGATGCCGTTCCATCCATGACGATTGGCAAACCAGTTTATGGTGGCCTCATAGAAAGACTCTGGTACTTTAGTGTAGCCAAAACAACCATGCTCCATACGTTTCCTCAATGCGGCGGTAACGCATGGTGCAGTCTCGAAGTCCATGTCGGCGACCCATAAGGCTATGGTGTCGTCGTTAGGCATCTCGTCATATTTGTAACAGTTAGTGCCGCGGCGGTTAACTATTTTGTCGAACTCTTGCATTGGCAGGTTGTTTCTGGTTCTCGTCCCAAATTAATTCTCCTATCTTTCCCTCCACGTTTATCTCTCCTGAGGTGGGGTTCTTAATGCTGTGAACATCGCCGATGATGTTGCCGTTGACGGTGGAGTACTCAAACATCAGGTTGGCGTCGGAGCCGAAGGTGCAGTCCTCCAGTGTAAGGCCGTCCACATAGCACAGCAGTTGTTCTCCAGTAAGGTGACAGCGTACCAAGCGCATATTCTTTGCGTACCAGCCGAGATACTCGCCGTTGACCTCGCAGTCAACAAGCGTGACATTCTCAGTCTCCCAAAAGGCATCTTTTGAATTTATCACAGCATTGTGTATCTCTACGTTCTTAGAGTACTGGAAAGAATAGTTGCCGTCTTGGTGGTAGTTGTCAATCTTTATGTTGCTGGTGTGCATGAACAAGTAGTCGCAGTTCTTGATGTTTACATTGTTCATCTCTACATCGCTGCAATCCCATAGCATCTCCTGACCGTCACTGAAGTCGGTGTCGGCAATGTATATGCCTTTCATGCGCCTGAACATTTTGGGAGCGTCCACCTTGCAGTTGGTCATGTGGCAGTCCGCGGAGTACCACAGGCTGGAGCGCGCCGAGTCGGCGAAGTAACAGTTGTCAACCTTGAATCCGTAAGTCTCCCAAAACACATACTTGCCCTCGAACCGGCAGTTCTGTGCCTCGATGTTGCTTGTCTCTTTTATTGAGGACTCACCAAGATGTATTGTCACGTTCTCAAGTCGCGTGTCGTGTATGGCGTAAAGAGGGCGTTCCCCCTCGTATTCTTTGTTTGATATTATGGTCATAATAGTGTGTACCTTGTTAAATCTTTTGCAAAGGTACTTCTTTTTTCTGAAATAGCAAAATCTAAAAAAATAGAGTGAATAATTGTGTAATTGGCAAAAAAAGTGTAAATTTGCAGATTAGTTACGTGTGTAATGTCCACAAAGAGATGAAAGTAGCAATTATAAAATATAATGCGGGAAATATATTCAGTGTCATAAACGCGGTGAAACGTCTCGGCATAGAGCCAGTACTGACTGATGATGCAGAGCAGTTGCTGAGCGCTGACCGTGTGATATTTCCCGGACAGGGCGAGGCTCATAATGCCATGACATACCTTCGTGAAAGGGGACTGGATCGCCTTATAAAAGATTTGAAGCAGCCTGTACTTGGAATATGTATCGGACAGCAGTTGTTGTGCAGCCACTCAGAAGAGGGTGACACTGATTGTCTCGGCGTGTTCCCTATGGATGTTAAAAAGTTTCGCCCTGTGTGTCATGAGGATAAGATTCCCCAGATGGGATGGAACAGTCTTACATTCAGAAACGGCGAAAATGGAAAAGGTGGTTTATTTGATGGACTGCATGATGAGGATTTCGTCTATTTCGTGCATAGCTATTATGTACCATTGCATGAGGAGTACACAATAGCAACGGCGCATTTTACGCTTGATTATTCAGCTGCGTTGCGTAAAGGTAATTTCTATGCTACGCAGTTTCACCC
This sequence comes from Prevotellaceae bacterium UBA3627, assembly GCA_002373375.1. GTDB lineage: Bacteria > Bacteroidota > Bacteroidia > Bacteroidales > Bacteroidaceae > Prevotella. The sequence goes on along the minus strand of DFLE01000017.1, from coordinate 15,761 downwards.
AGAGAAGAGCGGAAAGGTGGGAGAGATGATATTGAGAAACTTTATGAATATCAACTCTTAACTCCAGAATACTCACAGTTCGGCATGTGATGATGCTTGCCAGGACAAGAAGTTGTAAAGAAATGATTGAACTGATACCAGCCATAGATTTGATAGAAGGTAAGTGCGTAAGGCTTACCAAGGGAGAGTATGACAGTAAGAAAGTATATAATGAGGACCCGGTGTCACAAGCCAAGGAGTTTGAACGGTTGGGTTTCAAGCGCCTGCATGTGGTTGACCTTGACGGAGCTAAGTCAAAGCATATAGTCAATGACGCAGTGCTGAGAGCTATCGCTGAGGCTACAAATCTTACTGTGGACTTCGGCGGAGGTATTAAGACCGAGGAAGACATAGAGAAGGCTTTTGCTGCCGGTGCCGCTATGGTTACTTTGGGTAGTATAGCCGTTACTGATCCGGTGAAGTGTTGTCAGTGGATAGACAGATATGGTGCAGACCGTATCATCTTAGGAGCTGATGTGCGCAACGGAAAGATAAGTATCAACGGTTGGAAGGAAGATTCTTCTGATGACCTGATGCCGTTCTTGAGGAAATATGTGGAGAAGGGCGTGCGTAATGTGTTGTGTACGGAGATAAGCAAAGACGGCACATTGGCTGGTCCTGCTGTAGAATTGTACAAGCAAATAATGGCGGAATTTCCTCAGATGCATCTCATCGCCTCTGGTGGCGTGAGCTGTAATAATGATATAGAAGGACTGGAGCAGGCCGGCATACCGGCTGTTGTGTTCGGTAAGGCATGGTATGAGGGTAGGATAGACCTCAGCCAGTTATTTCATAATAATTAATAGTTTATAATAGGTACGATGACTGTACCCCCTCCCTGCAGGGAGGGTTGGGGGGGGGCTCTTAAATTCATAACTTGCTTGTCACATAATGTTAGCAAAAAGAATAATTCCTTGTCTTGATGTAAAGAATGGCGAGACAGTAAAGGGTACGAACTTCGTTAATTTGCGTTCTGCTGGCGACCCGGTGGAGTTGGGTAAGATGTACAGTGATCAGGGTGCTGATGAATTGGTATATCTTGATATTACAGCTTCACACGAGGGAAGAAAGACATTCACCGATATGGTAACCCGCGTGGCACAGGAGATAAACATACCGTTCACTGTGGGCGGCGGTATCAATGCCCTGGAGGATGTGGAGCGTATGCTTGCGGCAGGTGCAGACAAGGTGAGCGTGAATAGCGCTGCATTACGCAGGCCTGAACTGATAGACGAGATAGTGAAGCATTTTGGTTCGCAGGTGTGTGTGTGCGCTATAGATGCACGCAATGATGAGGACGGCTGGCATTGCTATGTAAACGGAGGCAGAATACGTGTGGAGCGTACGTTGTTAGACTGGGCAAAGGAAGTAAGTGACCGCGGTGCTGGTGAGATACTCTTTACCTCAATGAACCACGACGGAGTAAAGCAGGGATTTGCCAATGAGGCGCTGGCAATGTTGTCAGAACAGTTGCCTATACCTATAATAGCATCAGGAGGAGCAGGTAAGCGTGAGCATTTCCTCGATGTCTTTACCCAGGGAAAGGCAGATGCAGCCTTGGCAGCCAGTGTGTTCCATTTTGGAGAGATACCAGTGCCGGAACTGAAACAGTGGTTGAGGCAACAGGGCGTGAACGTAAGAGTTAATTCATAATTCATAATTCATAATTAATAGCTCATAACCCATCGCTTGGCATGCAGTGACACTTGCCAAAGCAAGAACTCATAACTCAAAACTTGTAAAACATAACCTATAACATATTAAATACTACTATGACAGTTAAACAAATTTCAATATTCATTGAGAACAAGAGCGGGGCTCTGCTGAATGTTCTGAAGTTGTTGAGAGATAACGGCATTAGCATCGTTATAAGTAATATAAGCGATACTGCTGACTTCGGTATTTACCGCATTATATGCAGTGATACGGAGAAGGCTTATCATAAACTGCGTGACAAGAATATTAATGTTACGTTGAGTGACGTACATGCCATCAGACTGAAAGATAACAAGGTAGGTGCCGCGGCTGACGTGATGACCCTTATCACAGAGGCTGGCGTAGGTATTAAGTATATGTATTCTTTCTTGCTTGATGGCAAGGGTGTGCTTACATTCCGTGCAGATAATGCAGAGAAAGCTGATGAGGTGATAAAACAAAACAATTTGGATTTCCTTACCGAGGAGGATTTGAAGAAATAGTATATATAATAAGGTAAGAAGACAGGTAAACATTTGAACTAAGATAACAATGAAAAAGGTACTTTTATCCCTGACGCTGGTGTGGGGATGTGCTGCGATAGCACTTGCAGAGACAGAGACGAGTGAGTTCAATATCTCAACAGTAAACACAGAGCAGGCTATGCTGGAGAGCAAGAATGCGCTCTTGCCGGCTCCAGAAGAGAAAAACGAAAAAGATGTGGCATATTGGGCACAGTCAGTGTTGTCACGCATAAAGGTGTTGGGATATGCTCAGGCAGGTTATACCGCTACAATGCAAGAGAATGGCAAGAACACTAATACGTTTGATATGAAGCGTGTGGTAATGATGCTCGGCGCAGATATCGCACCACATTTCTATGCGTTCATCATGCATGAGTTCAAGGCTGGTAATCTGCTGGAGTATTATATGGAGTATCGCCCGTCAAAGGCGGTGAACTTCCGTTTGGGACAGTCAAAGACTGAATTGTCAATGACCAATCCTCTCTCACCACGTATCTTCGAGAGCATCAACTGTGCGCCTTTGGGTATATCTTGGCTTTGCGGCTCTGACCCATTGATTAGCAATGGCTCTGGTCGTGATATGGGACTGATGATGTATGGTGACTTGTTTAACAACCACCTGCGATATGTCGTAGAAGTAGTAAACGGTGGTCAGATAAACAAGAATGACCAGAACAATCAGAAGAATATCATTGCCAAGCTGGAGTATAAGCCTGTAAAGAACTTCCGCGTGTCTGTTTCAGGTCAGAAAGGTTACGGCTGCGCTGTGACTACATCTAAGTATAATGATGTGGTGAAGCTGACTGGCAACAAGATTGAGGTTGACGGCGTGATGGTGGATGAGGTGAAGACATCACACATCAGTCAGGGCGAGACATATCGCAGTGACCGCTATGCTGTAGGCTGCGAGTGGATGTCAAGCATAAAGGGTAATGACTACTACAAGAACCGTTGCACAGTGTTGCGTGGTGAGGTTATAGGAGGTCGTGACGGAGAGTGTCACAGCTTCGGTGCATACGCATCACTCACCCAGCCTGTATATAAAGGTATGGATATCGTGGCACAGGTGGATTACCTGAACCGCAACACCGATATGAAATACAAGCAGACAGACCTGTTGTTCGGCGTACAGTATTGGATGCATACGAAATGCCGTGTACAGGCACAGTATAACTATAGTATCTTGAGCGACGAGATGAAGGCAGTGTCAGGAATACCAGGCAACTATGGTAAGTTTATGGCACAGGTGCAGTTCTCGTTCTAAGACAAGTGATATAACACTCTTTCTATATAAAGTAATAATAAAGTGGGTAATACGATAGATAAAGCCGTAGAGGAATTGTCATGTCAGGAATGTCTTAAGGAGATGTTCCATCGAGTGCATGATAATGTACCGTTGCCGTCAAACGATGCTCTTGGCGAAGCTGTGCAGTTAGTCAGAAGTGTGATATTCCCAGGATATTTCGGACAGTCAAAGGTGACAGAACACGGACTGAAATATCACATTGGAGTGTCTTTGGAGCGTTTTTGCCGTATCTTGAAAAAACAGATTATGGCAGGCTTATGCTTTGGCATGGCTGAAGACGAGGAAGTGCGGATAGATGAAATACGTAAGCAGGCAATAGAGATAACGGAGGAGATAGTTCGCCGTTTGCCTAAGATGCGTGAGATATTGGCAACAGACGTTGAGGCTGCGTTTAACGGCGACCCGGCGGCTACATCGCTGGGTGAGATAATATGTTGCTATCCGGTGATACGCGCATTGGTAAACTATCGTTTTGCCCACGAACTGTATTTGCTCAATGTACCGCTTATACCGCGTATGATAAGTGAGCTTGCACACTCTGAGACAGGAATAGATATACATCCTGCCGCGCAGATAGGACATCATTTCACTATTGACCATGGCACAGGTGTCGTGATAGGTGCTACATGTATAATAGGAGATAATGTGAAGTTGTATCAGGGTGTGACGCTTGGAGCACTCTCATTCCCGTTGGATGAGAACGGTAACCCGATAAAGGGTATTCCGCGTCATCCTATACTTGGTAATGATGTGGTGGTATATTCTAATGCAACGATACTTGGAAGGATAACAATAGGAGACAGAAGCGTAATAGGTGCTAACAGATGGGTTACAGACAACATAGCACCAGACACAAAGATATATAAGAACCTAAAGGTGATGAAAGGTTTTGAGAATGGGTATGGAATTTGAAATGGTGGCAAAGACCTTTATGGGTCTTGAAGATGTACTTGCACAAGAGTTGACGGCTTTAGGTGCGAATAATGTAGAAAAAGGTTGTCGCGTGGTAACATTTACCGGCGACAAGGCAATGCTGTATAAGGCTAACTTCGCATTGAGAACAGCAGTGAGGGTGCTGAAGCCTATAAAACACTTCACGGCTTCGTCAGCAGATGATGTGTATGAGGCAGTGAAGACTGTGGATTGGAGTGAGTACATTACGGAGGGAAAGACATTTACCGTAGATTCCGTAGTCTATAGTGATACTTTCTCAAACTCACGTTTCGTCACATATAAGGTGAAAGACGCCATAGTGGATCAGTTCAGGGAAAAAACGGGTAAGCGTCCAAGTATCTCGATAACAGACCCCGATATGAGACTGAATATCCACATCTCGGGTAATGAGGCGACACTGGCATTGGATTCAAGTGGAGAATCACTGCACCGTCGTGGATACAGACAGGAGACAGTGGAGGCACCGCTCAACGAGGTGCTAGCCGCCGGTATGATACTGATGACAGGCTGGAAGGGCGAGTGTGACTTCATAGACCCAATGTGTGGAAGCGGCACCTTGCCTATAGAGGCAGCGCTTATTGCAAGAAACATAGCTCCGGGAGTCTTCCGAAAAGAGTATGCCTTTGAGAAGTGGGCAGATTTTGACCAAGAACTGTTTGACGAGATATACAATGATGATTCCGAGGAACGTGAATTTACGCATCATGTATATGGCTATGACATAAGCGTGAAAGCCGTAGATATGGCTGCCAACAACGTCAAGGCAGCAGGATTGACGGCTGATGTAACGATAAGCCAGCAGGATTTCAAAGACTTCAACGGACATTCCGAGAAAGCCATAATAGTAACCAACCCTCCTTATGGAGAGCGAATATCCACTCCTGACCTGTTAGGAACATATAAGATGATAGGTGAGCGCCTGAAGCGCGCATTCAAGGAAGGCGAGGCATGGGTGCTGTCATATAGGGAAGAGTGTTTCCAGCAGATAGGATTGAAGCCAAGCGTGAAATTTCCTCTCTATAACGGCTCGCTGGAATGCGAGTTCAGAAAGTATGTGTTGTTTGACGGCAAGTTGAGCAATTTCAGAGAAGAGGGTGGTGTGGTCAAGACTGACATGGAGAAGCAGTTTATGGCTGAGAAACGTCGTACCTGGAAACGTCAGGACTTTGAGAAGAAACAGGAGGAGAGGATAGATAACGAGGAAGCAGACATATTGTCATTCCGCTTTACGTCGCTTGAGAAACAAAGACGTGCAGAAGAGAAAAGAGAATTCCGAGGAGAAAGAAAAGAACGTCGGGAGTTCAGAGGCGATAAGAGAGAATTTAAGGGTGATAAGAGAGAGTTCAAGGGTGACAAGAGAGAGTTCAGAGGGGAAAGAAGAGAGAAGAGAGACGGATGGAAATCATCGCGTGAGGGAAAATACAAGAAAGATGGTGAAAGAGAGACACGAGCAGATCGTCAGAAGATGCGCAGGAAAATGTTTGGGCAGCAACATGATGATGCGGAGTAAGTTTATTATTCTACTGCTGATATATTGTACAACAACAATGATGGCACAGAAGAGGCAGTTCACTCTTGAGGACTTAAACTTCGGCGGCATACACTATAACGAGATGTCGCCGGAGAAGCGTTATTATCTATGGCATGGCAATGTGCTGATGAGAAAGTACATAGATAATGTGGCTATGGTGTCTGATACGGGTAAGGAAACAGAACTGTTCTCTCTTGATGACATACAGGAAGCGTTTGGCTCGGAAGATGCCTGCATCGGCGTTAATCTTCTGAATGTGTCTTTCCCTTACAAAGACCGCTCATGGGTGCTGGTGCTGACACCCCAGGAAAGGTTACTGTATGATTATCAGAAAAAAGAGATTGTCTTCTCACAGAAGTGCACAGGCTCATTAGAGTGGAACAGCGACAGCAAGACAGATGCTTTTTCCCGTGATAATAATTTATGGGTGCGTCTGTCTGACGGAACGGAGCGCCAGCTCTCCTTTGACGGCTCGCGTGAGATAGTATATGGCAGGAGTGTCCATCGTAATGAGTTTGGTATAGAGAAAGGTACATTCTGGTCAGGTGACGGCAAAAAACTTGCGTTCTATAGGATGGACCAGTCTATGGTGACAGACTATCCTCAGGTAAACACCTTTACTTCCATTGCTACATGTGAGCCTGATAAATACCCTATGGCAGGACAGACGAGCCATAAGGTTACTATTGGGGTGTATGACATAGAAAGAGACACTACTGTATGGCTGCAGACAGGTGATGTGACAGACAGATACTTTACCAACATCGCCTGGGCACCAGACGGCACCTCTTTATATCTCATAGAGTTGAACAGGGACCAGAATGTGTCAAGACTGGAGCAGTATGACGTGGCTACAGGTGAGAAAAAGCGTACCCTGTTGACGGAGGAAGATGAGAAATACGTAGAGCCGCAACATCCTGTCACCTTCCTGCCTTGGGACGGGGATAAGTTTATATATTGGAGTCAGAAGGACGGATATTGGCATCTGTACTTATATGATGCCGTCAGTGGTCAATGTGTAAGACAACTGACAAAGGGAGAGTGGGTAGTAACAAAGATATTGGGATTTAATCAGGAGGAGCGCACTGTCATAGTGTGTGGCAATAAGAAGAATCCGTTGCAACGTAATATCTTTGCCGTAAGCATTGCTGATGGTAAGATAGAGGAACTGGATAACGGTATAGGCTCACATGACGGCAAACTGTCTGCAGACGGTACGAGGTTGTTAGACCAGTGGAGTGCACCTGATGTAGCCCGTGCGTGGACCTTGTGCTCCACCTCAAAGGGAGACAAAGGCGTAGGATTTAATATAGAGGCAAGAAACCCTTGGGAGGAATATGAGGTTCCGACCTATACACAGGGAACACTGAAGGCCGCTGACGGTAAGACCGACCTGTATTACCGTATGGTGTTGCCGCCCCACTTTGATAAAAAGAAACAATACCCCACAGTGGTATATGTCTATGGCGGACCTCATGCGCATAACATAGAGGCCACATGGCACTGGAACTCCCGCAGCTGGGAGACCTATATGGCACAGAAAGGCTATATAGTCTTCGTACTGGATAACAGAGGCTCGGAACACAGGGGAAAGGCTTTTGAGCAAGCCACATTCCGCCAGTTGGGACAAGTGGAGATGCAAGATCAGATGAAAGGTGTGGAATACCTGCAGTCATTGCCATATATAGACACAGACCGACTGGGAGTGCATGGATGGAGTTACGGCGGCTTTATGACTATATCGTTGATGACCGAGCATCCTGATGTGTTTAAGGTGGGAGTAGCCGGCGGACCAGTGATAAACTGGGAAAAGTACGAGGTGATGTACACCGAGAGATATATGGACACCCCGGAGCAGAATCCAGAGGGATATGAGAAAACCAATCTGGAGAGAAAGGCAGACAGACTGCAGGGCAGACTGCTTATCATCATTGGAATGAATGATGATGTGGTGGTGCCGCAGAATACGATGTTGTTCCTAAACCAGTGTAATGAGGTAGGTACGTATCCTGATTTATATGTATATCCGGGAGAGGGACACAATATGCAGGGCCACATGTCGGTTCATCTGCATGAGAAGATTACAAGATATTTTGATGATTACTTAAAATAAAACGTTATGAAGATATTACTTTTGGGCTCAGGTGGCCGTGAGCATGCTCTCGCTTGGAAGATAGCACAGAGTGAGAAATGTGAGAAACTATACATTGCGCCAGGTAATGGCGGAACAGACGGAGTAGGAGGAAAGGGAGAGAACGTGGACATAAAGGCCACCGACTTTGACGCAATAAAGAAGTTCGTTGTAGAGCAGGGCGTTGACATGGTGGTGGTAGGTCCGGAGGACCCACTGGTAAAGGGCATATACGACAACATGAAGTCTGACCCTGCTACCGCAGCCATTCCTGTTATCGGTCCGTCAAAGCAGGGAGCGGTGCTTGAGGGTTCAAAGGACTTTGCCAAGCAGTTTATGAAGAGGCACAACATTCCTACCGCTGCCTATGCCACATTCGACGGTGAGCATTTGGAGGAGGGATTGAAGTTCCTTGAGACACTGCAGGCACCATACGTGCTTAAGGCTGACGGTCTTTGTGCAGGCAAGGGCGTGTTAATCATTGACAACCTTGACGAGGCAAAGCGTGAGTTGAAAGAGATGTTGGGAGGTATGTTCGGCAATGCGTCATCACGTGTTGTTATTGAGGAGTTCCTTAGCGGTATCGAGTGCTCAGTCTTCGTGCTTACAGACGGCAAGCACTATCAGATATTGCCAGAGGCTAAGGACTATAAGCGTATTGGCGAGGGTGACACAGGCCTTAACACCGGTGGCATGGGTAGCGTGTCACCTGTTCCGTTTGCCACCAAGGAGTGGATGCAGAAGGTTGAGGAGAGAATAATAAAGCCAACAGTTGACGGCTTGGCAGCAGACGGCATAGACTATAAGGGCTTTATCTTCTTCGGACTTATCAACGTGAACGGAGAGCCAATGGTGATAGAGTACAACTGCCGCATGGGTGACCCTGAGACAGAGTCTGTAATGCTGCGTCTGAAGAGCGACATCGTTGACCTCTTCGAGGGTGTGGCAGAGGGCAACCTTGACAAGCGTACTGTAGAGTTTGACCCTCGTTCGGTAGTATGCGTGATGATGGTCAGTGGCGGCTATCCTCAGGAATACAAGAAGGGATTTGCCATCACAGGTATAGACGATGTGGAAGGCTCAATAGTATTCCATGCCGGTACCGCTATAAAGGATGGTCAGGTTGTTACAGCCGGCGGACGCGTCATCTGCGTAAGTTCTTATGGGGAAACGAAGGAAGAGGCTCTGCAGAAGTCCTTCAAGGAAGCTGAGAAGATAAAATTTGAGGGAAAGTATAACAGAAGAGACATAGGAAAGGACCTGTAGTTTGCTGAACCTTTATATAAATAGATGGACACTGTCGCTTATCTGCGTTGTCATTGGTGTAGTACTGTATTTGATAGGACTGCCAATGATAGCGCAGATAGGTGTACCTATTGTCATCAGTTTTATAATACTGAGCGGAGCCTCTCGTAGTGAAGACGCCAAGACTATGAGCTATCTCTCGGGAGTGATGATAGGCATAGCGGGTTTGTTTAATGTATATAGTCTTGCAGCGGCAGTGATACTCATTATATATATGTATACAGGTGTCAAGGCTAAGTCGCTCAAGGTGTTATGGTCGTTCCTGTTTGGCATGCTCACACCGGGGTGGCTTCTCTTGCCCGTTTTCCTGTATTACAACCAGCAGATGCTTGTGTCATTTATTAACAGTATATAATCCCGTTCTATGTTGGATACACTGATACAGTTCGGCCCTTGGGGAATGTTCCTTGCCTCTTTCCTTGCAGGCAGTTTCTTCCCATTCTCCAGTGAGGCGGTAATGTTGGCCCTGTTGGCGATGGGTGTAGAGCCTTGGATGCTTATAGCCTATGGTACGGCAGGTAATGTCTTGGGCAGTGTGTTCAACTATTGTATAGGCAGGCTGGGACGTGAGGAATGGTTTGAGAAATACCTGCATGTTAAGCCGGAGCACATGGACAAGGCGCGCCGCTTTATGAGAGGCAGAGGAGCATGGATGGGTTTCTTCGCGTTCATACCGATACTCGGTTCTGCCATAACCATCCTTTTAGGCTTGATGAGAGCCAATGTGTTTGTTACGTTTATATCCATCACAATAGGAAAGTTGCTGAGATATATACTGCTGATATACGGGGCATTTCTCGTGAATTGGCTGTTACACCTTTTAGCTGGATTATAATACGTAAGTATCTGTTCAACTTGTTGGGTTATCAGGTTATAAGGTCGTAAGGTCATGAGGTGAAATATGTTTAATTGTGGTGAATAGTTGCCTAATATCACCTTAAAACCTTGAAGTGAAGCGCCCTCAAAACCTTAAACCTCAACGAAACTGAAGCTTGCGAAAGTTGAGTAATTTATTTTTCCCATTAAAAAAAATTCATGGTTAATTCATGGCCAATTCATGGAAATCCATGTTAAAAAAGAACCAGTTAACGTGTTTTTTATTCGACATGAAAATTCTTCCATGCTATACTTTATTTACCCCCCTATTGAGGTTTTGCTAAGTTTTATGCGTTTCTTGAATGTCGATAGGGTTGTCTTGAGAATATCCTTTTCAACTTGTTGCATAAATGACGACATAAAATCAAAGTCTATCTGCCCATCTTTGTTGACAGGCAAAAGAATCTTCTCTCTTTTTATTCGTTCGTCATTAATTTCGCGATTAAAGCTATATTTCTCAGAAAGACGTTGCACCATTGGTGCCAAGAATAAATATGCATACTTATCCAACCCATCTCTTTTGAGTTGGGTGACATGGTCACTTGCAATAAACTCATACTTATGGTAGAACGTACAGCCTACACTACCACTATTTGCCAGAGTTAAGCAGTCTGAGAATCTTCTTACGCTGCCTTCATTTCCGATAAATCCATCAACGCCATTGTTGAGAGAGGTAGATGACACATAGGGCACATTGCCAGTCGTATGGTCGGCTTTTTTGAGACGCTTGCCCCTTTGTATCTCAGTAAAGACTTCTGTGAAATCAAAAGCCTTCCAATTAACTTGTTGTAATTTTCCCTCCCCCCTTATTGCAATGTTTATTAGTCGTTTGCATAATTTATTTAGTACATTATTCAATAATTCTTGTTCCTTTTGTTTCATGAAAGACACCATAAATCCCCAATCAATTTTGCCTTTGCTGTCTATTGGCAAAAGGATTTTCTGGCGTTTCATTCTTTGGGAATTAAACTTATAACCATAAGCATATTTGTCCTTCTGTTTCTTTATCACAGAGGATAGAAACAGCAATGTGTATTTGTTATTTCTCTCCTTTTCTTTCCACTTTACTCTCTTTACATCATCTGAGAAAAGAGCCTTATATGGATGATAAAAAGAGAATCCGACACTTCCATTATAATTAATGCCCAAAACATTACAATCTTCACTTTCGTTTGATGACGATGTGAATGTTGTAATACCATTATTTTGTTCAGAAGCTCCTATAAAAGGGGTGTTCCCCTCTTGCATATCATTTTTTGTTAGTCGTTTCCCATTTTCAATGCTTACAACATCTTCCATGAAAAACTCTTGCCATTCTCTTGGAGATAATAAAAACGTTTTATTCATCTATACCTCCTTTCTCTTCAAAAAGGTATCCTCTTCCATGAGTCATCATATTGAACTCAAAGGTAAGATAATCTGCCATGGTATTCTCAAATTCTTTGTCGGTTGGTATCTCGTCATTGAAATAATAAAACGAGTGCAGCCATTCGTCCTCTGCTTCTATAGTCGTTTTTACGCAAAACTTTGTATCTGCTTCGGTACGACCAAACCAAACATCAAGCAGATGTTGTCGTTTATCCTTTGCACTTGGAGTTTCCACAAGCCCAACATGCTTAGCTACAACAAAACCATCATCTTCAAAGTTTATGAATTTGCATATATGCTTTTTATTATGTGGAATATGAGCCGTAAAGACGGCAATGCATGTATTAACACCAACTCTATAAAATGTATCTTTATGGAGAGTTATGACACCTTCTAATGTGTGATGCTTGAGAATATTCTTTTTTATAGATTTTTCTTCGTTTGTTTTGCCTGTTACTGAAGATTGAGGAATAATTACAACTGCTCTTGCACCTTCTGTGAGTGAATCGAGCAAGTGCTCTGTGAAGTTAATTTCATAAAGACTGGAATCCGCCTTAGTGCCTTGTGAGTAAGGAGGATTCATCATGCCAACTGTATATCCTTTTAATTGCAATTGTGCAGGGTTTTGTTTTAAGAAATCCCAATTGTGCAGATTGCTATTACCATCGCCTCTAAGAATCATGTTTGTTGTTGCAATCGTGTACATATATGCTTGCAACTCTATGCCAAACAACTGCTCTTTTTTTATTTTTCTTATTTGTACATCATCATTTCCTGCAAGTTTTATCATTTTGTGCATAGAAGCAATTAAGAAACCAGCTGTTCCACAACATGGGTCAAAGACTTTGTCTGTAGGTTTGAGATTTGCTAAATCACAGAATAATTCCGTAATGTGCTTGGGGGTCAATACTATACCAAGTGATTGACCATCGCCTCCTGAATATGACATAAATTCTCCATAGAAACGTCCAAGATAATCCTCAGCAGAATTCGCATATTTTATATTCTTAAAGATACTCTTGTAAAGAAACTCAGTATAATGTCTAAGAGGTGTCTTCTTTAGAGTCTCCTCTATTGTATTGATTTTTGTATTATCTTTTATTACGGAGAACTGACTTAACAACTTATCTCGTTTTGTATCGGGAGTAACATTGGCCCTGTTGAGATTAGCTCTGATAGCATCGTAAATCTTTTGGCCATCAGTTATGGTTGTATCTCCGACAAGATTATCAATAGAGAAATTCTTATATTCTATCTCCCTAAGTGCCAACATTATACCCGAAACAATCAACGGCTTTTGTTCAGTGGTCAATTGCCCATAACTACGCAGGTCTTCATGTAAAGTAGAAGCATCTTTTAGAATTTCCTCTGTAGTTTTCTCAACATCAGTCGGTTCTTGTAGAATCTCACAACGATAGTACTCATCAATATTATCCTCATTAAATGATATGAAAGTTTCAACATCATTTAACGAGTACAAATCAGCCCTTTCATTAAGGAAAAACGGAGTAATTTTATGACGTTTCTCACTACCAGAGACACCAAACCCAATTACCTTTTTAAATGAGGTGTTATTGATGAGATGATATGCATAATGCAACGCACCATTTACAGCATAATCTTTAATTACTGTGACGTTATCTGTATCAATTACACCTTTTTCATTGAGAAATATATGCTTGTCTAAGGTTGGCTTATCTTCAATAACAAGAATAAAATCCTTAACCACACCACAATATTCGGGGTAGCCAGCATTTCCTGTTTTTGACTTTGAAGCCGTTTTCAATGCTTCATCTATTTCCTTTATTTCACAACCTTGTGCGCTCAGTTTGATTCCTGCCTCTTTGAGCAGTTCATATACCCACAGGTCTGTTTTTACTTCTTTCTTTGCCATGCAAGTATCAGTTATTTCATTCGACAGAATCGACCAATAGGTCTTTGATGTTTACAGAAAGAACTTCCGCAATCTTGTGTAATTGTTCAAGTGAAGGTTGTTGTCTATTACTACAATAGGCATTTACCGTACTAAAACTTTTTCCAAGGATTTCTGCCAATTGGGTTTGGGAGATTCCTTTTTCTACAAGAACTACTTTTATTCTATTCAGTTTCATATTTGATTGTTTTGTGTGCAAAGATAACAAGAATTTTTCACTAAACCGCTTAAATTTCTCACTATATTCATATAGAATGTCATTTTGGATAAAATTTTGGGCAAAATCATAGATGCAATGGCAAAATAGTATCTGCATACACTATTTGACAATGAGAGGACATTTTCATTTATGATATATCCTGAGAGCTATTATCAACGACATTCCCCCTGCATATTCTTGGATGAACACAATTCAAAAATACAATATCCTTGCCGCCGAATTATTAACCTCTGTTGTATATCAGCAATATATGCCAACAGAGATACAACTGAGGTACAAGACATCCATTTTCGCCCTATGTTGAAGCCACTAACAAGGCTCTCTCACCCCCTCCTTTTCTTTTTCGATTGTCTCACTCTTTATGGCTGATGAAGGTGGGACTATTCATCAAAAATGCGCTCTTTGGATAGCAATCAGCCAAAATTGCCCAAAATATTTTCATAAATAATCTTAAAACTGCTTTTTGCCCCTGTCATAGTTTTTTCTCTTTGCCGAGTGCCTTGAACCATAGATTTTCCCCTGTTCAAAATTTGTACCGTTTTGAATTTGTTGTTTTCAAGATAGTGCTGTGACTCAGTGTGTTAGGAGATATGAAAAGTCTTCCACATGAATTCCATAAACATTCCATGAATTTTCATAAATTATTATATAAACCATTTCTGTTCTTCTACTTAACTATATAAATGTACTAACCGAGAACGAGTCATACCTTATTGTCAGTAAAGTTGCTTTTTTACTGACACTTTGCTCATTTGTAAAATATTATAGTTATATCCAAAACAGGTGTTACAGAGTCCCAAAAGGGTCTGTGGCACCTGTTTTTTTGTGACTTTTTTACTGTCAGGAATGTAAAGTGATAGCTTTTACGCTATGAAAGCATAGCTTTGACATGGTAAAAGCTATCGTATTACGCTGTGAAAGCATAGCTTTTACACCATTAAAGCATAGCTTTTACAATGCGCAAGATAAGTCGTGGAGATGTCGCATAGGTACAAATGCCTGACAATCAGTGTTTTGGTAAATTCTTGAAAATAACGTGTTTTTTGGGGGAGAAAGACAAGTCCGTGAAGAAAACCTTCAAATTTCGGCGGTTCTAAAAATCAAAGTGTAAGCAAAACAGGTGGAATAATGACATTATGTCATAAATAATGGTGAAGCATGGGTGGGCAGAATGAAATTGTAGTTCCCGCTTCATGAACAGACATGGAAACCCAATTCTATATACTTTTTTTATTAAAAGTTCTTTTTATTGGAAAAATATTTGTAACTTTGCACGGAATATTGTCTAAGGTAAAAACCCTTTCTGTTTGTCTCTTAGAGTAGGGAGGGCAGGTGAGGACTATAAAGTTAACGAAAACAAACAATATACAGATGAAACAATTCAGACTTGTGGACAATGTGCTTGGCTGGTTGACATTCTTTGTCGCAGCCTTTGTGTATTGTTCTACGATTGAGCCTACAGCGTCCTTCTGGGACTGCCCGGAGTTTATTACAACGAGTTATCTTTTGGAGGTGGGTCATCCGCCAGGCGCACCGTTCTTCATGCTCACGGCTAACCTGTTCACCCATTTCGCAAGCGACGCCACACAGGTGGCCAAGATGGTGAATATGATGTCAGCCTTGTTGTCGGCTGGATGTATATTGTTCCTGTTCTGGACCATCACCCATCTGGTACGTCGTCTGCTTATAGATGACTGGAGTGAGATGACTGTGGCGAAGATGATAGCCATAGAGGCATCAGGTATGGTGGGAGCATTGATATACACATTCTCTGACACCTTCTGGTTCTCAGCTGTAGAGGGTGAGGTATATGCTTATTCCTCATGCTTCACCGCAGTGGTGTTCTGGCTGATACTGAAATGGGAGGACAATGCCGACA
>DFLE01000018.1:70859-70997 GCA_002373375.1 Prevotellaceae bacterium UBA3627 | reverse complement strand
TAGGTAAGGTTCAGGTATCAGCTCCAGACAAGGAGGCTATCGACGCTGCCCTTCTGAAGATTAAGGGCATCGTGGCAGTGCCAGAGGTTGGCGAGGTATATGAGGGCACCGTGCGCTCAATCATGCCTTACGGCTGCT
>DFLE01000018.1:60572-70716 GCA_002373375.1 Prevotellaceae bacterium UBA3627 | reverse complement strand
CTGGCATCAAGGAGGGCGACAAGATAAAGGTTAAGCTCCTTGAGATAGATGACAAGACCGGTAAGTACAAACTCTCACACAAGGTTCTCATTGAGAAGCCAGAGGGATATGAGGAGCGTGAGCGTCGCCCACGCCGTCCACGTCCTGAGCGCGGCGAGCGTCGTCAGCGTCCTGAGCGCAGGGATGAGAATAATGAGCAGTAATGTTTTTGAGGATATAAATAATCCCCCGCCCATTGTGGGCGGGGGATTATTTTTTTATAGTGGCTATAGTGGCTATAGTGGCTATAGTGGCTATAGTGGCTATAGTGATTATAGTGGCTATAGTGATTATAGTGATTATAGTGGCTATATCTTGTTCTTTTGTATTTCTTGCATCAGTTTGAGCCAGTTGCCGCCCCATATCTTGCGTATGTCCTCCTCAGAGTAGCCGCGGCGTAGCAGATGCATGGTGAGGTTGATGACCTCTGAGGCGTCAGCCATGCCAGGTACACCTCCGTCACCGTCGAAGTCGGTGCCTATGCCTACGTGGTCTATGCCCATGATGGCGATGGCGTGCTCCAAGTGTTTTATAGCGTCGAGTATAGTAGCCTTTTCATCCTGTCGTAGGAAACCGGCATAAAGCGTTATCTGCATTATGCCTCCGGCCTCTGCCAAGCGGCGCATCTGGTCGTCGGTGAGGTTGCGCGGATGGTCACACAGACTGCGGCAGTTAGAGTGTGAGCATACTATCGGGGTGCTGCTTATCTCAAGAGCGTCGTAGAAACTCTTCTCACCGGCGTGGCTGAGGTCAACCATTATTCCGAGGCGGTTCATCTCGCGTATCACATCCTTACCGTAGGCAGACACGCCGTTGTTGATGCTGGCACCCTTGGCTGAGTCGCAGATGAGGTTGTCGCCGTTATGACACAGCGTCATATATGTTATGCCGCGCTCGGCGAAGTGTCGCAGGTTGTTGATGTCATTCTCAATGGCAAGACCGTTCTCTATGCCGAGTATTATGCTCTTGCGTCCCTCGGCCTTGTTCTTCTCTATCTCAGCGGCAGTGCGCGCGAGCGCCACCTGACCGTGGCTGTCAGCCACTATGCGCTCTATCTCGTCGAATATAAAATCGGTGTACTCGCGTGGGGAGTTGATAGGGTAGTGCACCAGTTCACTGAAGGTCTTGCCCTTGCGAGCCTCAGGTGCTCCGTTGTCGGGAGTCCAGGGCTGTGGCAGGTAACATACCATGGTAGTGGCATCAAGCCGTCCCTCACGCATCTTGTGCAAGTCAACGAGTATTCGCTGGTCGCGTTTCAGGAAGTTCACCCCTTGATGGAAGAACATCGGGGTGTCGCAGTGGGAGTCAACAGACAGTATGCGGTTATGCACCTCCTGCGCCTTGCGATACTCTGCTGCATGTTGCGTAAGCCACTGGAACAGCGGCAAACCGTCGTTGCCGAGCCATTCCGGATGCCATTGCACGCCAATGATATTCTTGAACTCACAGCTCTCCATGGCCTCAATGATGCCGTCAACAGACGTTGCGGACGCGGCAAGATGGTTGCCGGTATTGATTACGGCCTGGTGGTGGAAAGAGTTGACATACAGCGTTGACGTATTGTATATGGAGGCCAGCGTGGAACCCTGGGCTATCTCTACCTGATGGGTAGGCTCAGTGCGGTCAGCGTCTTGTGAGTGCTTTATCAAGGGATGTGAGGCGAGAGCATCCTCCCTTGGTGCGGTGTAGATATCTTGTGTCACATGTCCGCCGAGTGCTATTGCCAGCGTCTGCATACCACGGCAGATGCCGAGCATTGGCATGCAACGGTTATAAGCCAGTCGTGTGATGAGTAGTTCGGCGCGGTCTCGTGTTGCGTTGATATTTCCCAACCTTGGCGACGGCTGTTCATTCATCCACAAAGGGTTGTGGTCGCCTCCTCCTGAGAGGATGAGAGCATCGATGCGGTTTAGCGTCTGGCGTATCACCTCAACATCGTCAATGGCAGGGATGATGATGGGCACGCCGCCAGCTCTTACCACCTGTTGGCAGTAAGCCTCGCGTAGCGTGGCATCCATTCCCTCGTGGTTTGCCGTTATGCCTATGACAGGTCTGCACTTAATGTCAATACCCTCGTAGGCGCTGTCGTACAATGTGTCTAGTGAGAAACGCTTGTCGTTCATTCTTCCTCGTCCTCGTGAATTGGGAAATCTCTTTTTATGCTCTGGTCAAGAGATATGAGAGTCTCTGTTGATACCACACCCTCGATAGACTGCAGTGTGCCGTTAAGCAACTGCATGAGCTGCTCGTTGTCGCGTACGTAGAGTTTTACGAGCATGGTGTAAGGGCCGGTTGTGAAGTGGCACTCCACTATCTCGGGTATCCCCTCGAGTTTCTTTACCACGTCGCGGTACATAGAGCCGCGCTCCAGTCTTATACCTACGTATGTGCAAGTGCTGTAACCCACAGACTTTGGGTTTACAGAGAAGCTGCTGCCAGTGATTACGCCAGACTCCTTGAGCCTTTCTACACGCTGGTGTACGGCGGCGCGTGACACGTCGCAAGCCTCAGCTACGTCTTTGAATGCGATGCGGGCGTTCTTTGAAAGTATGGACAGGATTTTCTTGTCCAGATTGTCAAGTTTCTCCATTTTTTCTTTTTCCTTTTATTTTAGTATATAAAGTTACATTATGAAAGCAAAAGTACTGCTTTTTGTTGAAATGTGCAACAAAAAGCAGTACTTTTTTATTAAATATATTCGTTTTTCTGACGTTTTGCTATCACCTCATGGCGAGAGCCTTATTCTCTGCCGCCTCCATAATCTCGCGCTCGCCCGGACCTTTGTCGTTGATGCCGCAGAGGTGGAGAATGCCGTGTATGATGACGCGGTGCAGCTCCTCCTCGTATGTCTTGCCAAACAACTCGGCGTTGGTGCGTACGGTGTCAAGTGATATCACGAGGTCGCCGTTTATCTGGTCGCCCTCGTCGTAGTCAAATGTTATGATGTCGGTGTAATAGTCGTGCTGAAGGTACTCGCGGTTTACCTCAAGTATCTTCTCGTCATCACAGAAGAGATAGCCCACCTCTCCCACGGTGCGGTTATATGTGGCCGCCACCCTTTTAATCCATGCCGAGGTATCGCGCTTGCGTATCTTGGGCATCTTTACGTTTTCAGCTGAGTATGTTATCATTCGAGGTTATGAATTTAAGAGACCCACCCCAGCCCTCCCTGTGAGGGAGGGGGAAGTGAAAAGTTAAGGTGATGAATTAGAAAGAGACCCACCCCACCCCTCCCTGAGAGGGAGGGAGAAGTGAATGGTTAAGGGTGATGAATTA
Source organism: Prevotellaceae bacterium UBA3627 (assembly GCA_002373375.1). Classification (GTDB taxonomy): domain Bacteria; phylum Bacteroidota; class Bacteroidia; order Bacteroidales; family Bacteroidaceae; genus Prevotella. Next base: position 67,401 of record DFLE01000018.1, on the reverse strand, counting down.
GAGTTACGTTATGCATATTAAGCATTCTTGCTTCTGGCAAGCGTCACTGCGTGCCGAGCGATGAATTATGAGTTTGTTTCTTTTTTTGCTTTGGACAAAGGACTATGGCAGGAACTTGCTTACATCCTTGCCGAAGTGCTGAAGGGTTCTTACAGCGCTGCTTGATACGGCAGCCAACTGTGGACGAGCGAAGAACAACACAGTTTCCAGTCCGTCGCCGAGTAAACGGTTGTATTCAGCCTGGCTGCGCTCATATTCATAGTCTTGTACCGAGCGCACACCCTTGACCACTGCCACGGCATTGTGACGTGCGGCGAGGTCTGCTGCCATGTCGCTGTAAGCCTCCACCTTTACTCGCGGCTCATCCTTGTACACCGCTGTTATCTGTTCTATGCGTGCCTGCACGTCAGCCGCCTCCGTCTTCTGCGGGTTGTGGCCTATGCCTATCACCACACAGTCAAATATCTTCAGCGCGCGTTCTACTATGTCGGCGTGGCCTATGGTAAAGGGATTGAAAGACCCTGTGAATATAGCTGTCCTCATATTGTATGCCGTTTAGTCAAAGAATGACGGTGATAGGATGTTGCTTCCCTGTTTGTAAGGATTGCGTCCGAGGTGAGCGTATGCCAGTTCGGTGACCATTCGTCCGCGCTGCGTACGCTTTATGAATCCTTCCATTATCAGGTAAGGCTCATATACGTCCTCCACGGTGCCGGCGTCTTCGCCTATGGCGGTGGCTATGGTGCTGATGCCCACCGGACCTCCGCTGAATTTGTCGATGATAGTGAGCAGAATCTTGTTGTCTATCTCATCAAGTCCGTACTCGTCAATATTGAGAGCCTCCAGCGCCGTCTTGGCTATCTGCATGTCAATAGAGCCGTTGCCACGCACCTGTGCGAAGTCGCGTACACGTCGCAGCAGTCCGTTGGCGATACGCGGCGTACCGCGTGAGCGTCGTGATATCTCGTCGCAGGCGGCATCGCTTATCGGAACCTGGAGCAGTCCGGCCGAGCGACGTATAATCTTAGACAGCGTCTGCGGGTCGTAATACTCCAAGTGCATATTGATGCCGAAGCGCGCACGAAGCGGAGCGGTGAGCAGTCCTGAGCGCGTGGTGGCACCGATGAGCGTGAAGGGGTTGAGGTCTATCTGTATGCTTCGTGCCGATGGCCCCTTGTCTATCATTATGTCGATGCGGTAGTCCTCCATGGCGGAGTACAGGTATTCCTCCACCACTGGTGACAGTCGGTGTATCTCATCTATGAACAGCACATCGTTGGTCTCGAGCGACGTGAGCAGTCCGGCAAGGTCTCCGGGCTTGTCAAGCACTGGGCCGGAGGTGAGCTTGAACCCCACGCCCAGTTCGTTGGCTATGATATTGGAGAGCGTGGTCTTACCCAGTCCTGGCGGTCCGTGGAGCAGGGTGTGGTCAAGCGGCTCGCCACGGTATTTCGCAGCGTCAACGAACACGCGGAGGTTCTCCACCACCTTCTGCTGACCGCTGAAATCGTTGAAGTCCAACGGGCGCAGAGCCTTCTCAAACTCTTTCTCGGCAGAGCCGGTGCGTTCCCTGTGTATGTCAAAGTCTTCTGTCATATCGCATACAAAATTACGAAAAGTTGTTTGAAAAGCCAAATTTAATTGTGTATTAGAAATAAAATCTCTACCTTTGTACGAAAAAAGGAAGGAAAACTATATGGTAGAGAATACAAACGCACGGGCAATGACAGAGACGCGTCCCGAGGTCCTTGACTGCGATGTGGTGCGTTTTCAGAACGAGAAAGAGAAGTGGCTGGCTTTCGTAGGACTGCTTGACGGCAGACCATACGAGATATTCACTGGTCTGCAGGACGACGAGGAGGGCATGATAGTGCCTAAGAGCGTCAACAGCGGCAAGATAATAAAGTGTGTGCAGCCAGACGGTACCAAGCGCTATGACTTCCAGTTTGTGAACAAGCGTGGATACAAGACAACCATGGAGGGCTTGTCAGGCAAGTTCAAGAAAGAATACTGGAACTATGCCAAGCTTATCTCTGGCGTACTGCGTTACGGTATGCCTATAGAGAGCGTGGTTAAGCTGGTATCCTCTCTTGACATGGACGGAGGCATAGACACATGGGCTAACGGCGTGGCGCGTGCGCTGAAGAAATACTGTAAGGAACAAGACTGACGCACTGTGCAGGGCGTCGTTTTACGGGTGTGATGAAAAAGGTGGTTTGGACAGACAGGATACGCCAGGTGAAGATAACCCTTGTGGCGATGGCGGTGCTGATAGCCGCTGTGTCGCTGGTGGCTAGCCATTTCCTTGTGCGTGATTTGGCGCAGGAGGAGCGGAAGCGTATGGAGATATGGGCTGAGGCTATGCACACGCTGAGCCTGGCTGACGAGAATACAGACCTTAACCTGGTGTTGAAGGTTATAGAGCAGAACAACACCATACCCGTGATAGTGACCGATGCGCATGGTGCGGTACAGACATACCGTAATGTGACGATAAAGGCCAAGGACGAGGCAGACACGCTCGCCGTGGTGAATGACGCTGCAAAGAGGATGAGTCGCGGACACCAGCCTATCAAGGTGCAGACGGGCGAGGGAGCAGACAACTATCTTCTGGTATGCTATGACGACTCGCTGCTGCTTACCCGACTGGCTTACTATCCTTACATACAGCTCGGCGTGGTGATGATATTCGTGGTGATAGCCATCTTTGCATTGCTTACGTCAAAGAAGGCAGAGCAGAACAAGGTGTGGGTAGGACTGTCGAAAGAGACCGCACATCAGCTCGGCACGCCTATCTCCAGCCTTATGGCATGGACGGAGATACTCAAGGAGACATATCCTGATGACACGCTGGTGCCTGAGATGAGCAAGGATGTGAAGCGCCTGCAGCTAATAGCCGACCGCTTCTCAAAGATAGGCTCGGCACCAGAGCGTCACAGCGTAAGCCTGCGGGAGGTGTTGTTCAATGTGGTGGAATACATGAGCCGTCGTACATCACAGCGTGTCAATATATCGCTGCATGCCATGGATGACTTTATACGTGTGGTGGTTAACCAGCAACTGTTTGAGTGGGTGTTTGAGAACCTTTGCAAGAATGCCGTGGATGCCATGGAGGGCGAGGGCAGGATAGATATCACCGCCACCAACAGGGGCAACCGTGTCATCATAGATGTGACAGACACAGGTAAAGGCATAGAGCGCAGTAACATAAAGAACGTGTTCAGACCAGGTTTCACCACCAAGAGACGCGGATGGGGACTGGGACTGTCGTTGGCACGGCGTATCATAGAAGAGTACCATCACGGGAAAATATATGTGCTACGCTCGGAAATAGGCAAGGGAACGACGTTCAGAATAGAAATAGAGGGCGAGAAATGCGATAATGTATAAAAAAACACATAAAAGTTTGCGCAGATGGAAAAAAAAGCGTAACTTTGCATTTGTTCAGTGGAATGAGGAGCTCAGAAACATGAGTTCCTCATTCTTTTATTAAAGAACAGATATCGCAAAGTACATGTGAAATAATAGACATAGTATGATAGAGAAGAGTAAAGTAAAGAGCATCGTAGAAGAGTGGCTGGAGGGAAAAGAGTATTTCCTTGTTGATGTGGAGGTGTCGGCAGACGACCGCATAGTAGTGGAGATAGACCATGCTGATGGTGTGTGGATAGAAGACTGCTGTGAGTTGAGCCGTTACATAGAGGAACATCTCAGCCGTGACGAGGAGGATTATGAGTTGGAGGTAGGTTCTGCCGGTATTGGTCAGCCTTTCAAGGTGGAGCAGCAGTACATCAACTGCATAGGAAAGCAGGTTGAGGTACTCGCCGGCGACGGGCAGAAGTATAAGGGAGAACTGCTTGGCGTGGAAGGAAGACAGTTTACTGTGAAGACACAGGAGAAGCAACGCGTGGAGGGCAAGAAACGTCCTGTCATGGTTGACGTGGAGCGTACGTTCTCTATGGATGACGTGAAATACTGCAAGTACGTGATAGAGTTTAAGTAAGAGAGGCACACCCCGACACCGTTGTAGGGAGGGGAATGCAGATTAAGGCGAATACTAATTTAGAAAATAAAAAATAAAAATATAAAATGGCAACTAAACAGAAGACACAACAACCAAGCATGATTGATACTTTTCGTGAGTTCAAAGAGACGAAAAACATCGATCGCACTACTCTCGTCAGCGTACTTGAGGAGAGCTTCCGTAATGTTATAGCAAAGCTTTTCGGCAGTGACGCTAACTTTGATGTCATTGTCAATCCTGACAAGGGTGACTTTGAGATATACCGTAACCGTGTGGTAGTAGCCGATGGTGAGGTAAGTGATGAGAACAAGGAGATAGCACTGTCAGAGGCACAGAAGATTGAGGCTGACTATGAGATTGGTGAGGACGTGTCAGAGCGCGTGGACTTCGCCAAGTTCGGCCGCCGTGCCATCCTGAACCTGCGTCAGACACTGGCAAGCAAGATACTTGAGCTGGAGCACGATACCTTGTATAATAAGTATAAGGACCGTGTCGGTGAGATTATTACCGGCGAGGTATATCAGATATGGAAGCGCGAGGTGCTGGTGGTTGATGACGAGGGCAATGAGCTTATTCTCCAGAAGAACGACCAGATACCAAGTGACGTGTATCGTAAGAATGAGGCTGTGAAGGCTGTCATCGACCGCGTGACAAACGACAACAACAATCCTAAGATATATCTCTCACGTACCTCTCCGCTCTTCCTGCAGCGCTTGCTTGAGGCTGAGGTACCTGAGATAGCAGAGGGACTGGTAGCCGTACGTAAGATAGCACGCATACCTGGTGAGCGCGCCAAGGTGGCAGTAGAGAGCTTTGACGACCGCATCGACCCAGTAGGAGCATGCGTAGGTGTCAAGGGTAGCCGTGTGCATGGCATCGTGCGTGAGCTGTGTAACGAGAACCTTGACGTCATCAACTACACACAGAATATCAAGCTCTTCATACAGCGTGCATTGGCACCTGCTCAGATTAACAGCATCAATATCAATGAGGAGGAGCACAAGGCAGAGGTTTACCTCAGACCAGAGGAAGTGTCACTGGCTATAGGTCGCAGCGGCCAGAACATCAAGCTCGCCTCTATGATTACAGAGTACACCATCGATGTATTCCGTGAGCTTGACAACGCCGAGGAGGAGGATATCTACCTGGATGAGTTCAACGACGAGATAGACCAGTGGATTATCGACGCTATAAAGGGATTAGGACTCGACACCGCTAAGCAAGTGTTGGGAGCACCAAGAGAGATGCTGATTTCCAAGGCTGACCTGGAGGAGGAGACCGTTGACCACGTTCTCAACGTCCTGAAGTCAGAGTTTGAGCAGCAGTAATCACCGCTCCACGATAATACCCCTAACCCCTAACAAATCTAAAAAAACGAAGCATGAGTATAAGACTGAATAAAATAATAAAAGAACTCAACATAGGTTTGCAGACTGCTGTCGACTTCCTATCAAAAAGGCCCGAACTGGGTGAAGTGAAAAATGAACTGGCTTTTAAGCTTAACGATGCACAGCAAGAAGCCTTGCAGGCTGCTTTCAGGGTGGATAGAGAGGTAAGGTCGCAAGCGGAGAAACTCTTTAAGAAACCAGAGAAGGAAAAGAAGCCTGGCAAGGAGCGTGCGGCTGGCGCCGCTGCGGAGCCTGCTAAGGCCGTGACACCGGGTGAGGCCCTGCTTAACAGACAGCCCGCCAAGCCTCTGGGTAAGATAGACCTTGACAGTCTTTCAGGTAAGCCTGCCAAGAAGGAGGAGCCTAAGGAGGCCGTTGAGCAGAAGAGCGAGGCTAAGGCTGAGCCAGTGGTAGAGACAAAGCCTGTAGAGCCTGTGGCTGAGAAGAAAGAGGAGCCTCAGGAGAAGGCTGCCGCTGTCGTTGAAAAGGCACCGGCAGAGGCTAAGGCACCGGCAGACAATACCGCAGCCGAGAAGGCTGAGGCTGAACCGGCTAAGCCTGCAGCACCTGCAGAGGCTGCACCAAAGGAGAAGAACGACGCACAGCCTGCCAAGGCCGCTGCGCCTCAGGACAACAAGGAGGTGGAGATATACACTCTGAAGAGTGAGCGTAAGACCATCACCCGTCCTAACGTGATAGGTACTATTGACCTTGACGCTCTCAACCAGTCCACTCATCCTAAGAAGAAGTCTAAGGAGGAGCGCAGGAAGGAGCGTGAGGAGAAAGCCTCAGAGAAGAAGAAGCGTAACCGCATAGGCAAGGAGCGCGTAGATGTGAATGATGCCGCTAACCAGCAGCAGGGAGGCAAGAACGGCAAGAATGCCCGCGTTACAGCAGGTAAGGCCGGCAACCAGCAGCAGGGTACAGGCAAGAAGAAAAAGAATAAGAAGAAGGGCGGACAGCAGGAGGTCAGCGAGGAGGATGTAGCACGTCAGGTTAAGGAGACGCTTGCACGTCTTACCAGCAAGGGCTCACAGACCAAGAAGGGCGCCAAGTATCGTAAGGAGAAGCGTGATGCCGCTGCACAGCAGCGTGAGGAGGACGCACTCAATACCGAACTTGAGAGCAAGACACTGAAGCTGACAGAGTTTGTTACTGTGTCTGAGCTTGCCAACATGATGGATGTGCCTGTGACCAAGCTTATCGGTACGCTGATGTCTGTAGGTATCATGGTTAGTATCAACCAGCGTCTTGACGCAGAGACTATCAACCTGGTGGCTGACGAGTTCGGCTTCACTACGGAGTATGTCAGCGCCGAGGTGCAGGAGGCCATACATGAGGAAGATGACGATGAGAACGACCTGATGTCACGTGCTCCTATCGTTACCGTCATGGGTCACGTTGACCATGGTAAGAC
>DFLE01000018.1:60221-60438 GCA_002373375.1 Prevotellaceae bacterium UBA3627 | reverse complement strand
CTTACAACGTAAGACTGGAGGACGGCCGCCGTATCACATTCCTCGATACCCCAGGTCACGAGGCGTTTACCGCCATGCGTGCCCGTGGTACTCAGGTAACCGATATCGCCATTATCATCATTGCTGCCGACGACTCTATAATGCCTACTACTAAGGAGGCTATAGCACACGCACAGGCTGCCAATGTACCTATGGTGTTTGCCATCAACAAGATTGA
>DFLE01000018.1:1837-60078 GCA_002373375.1 Prevotellaceae bacterium UBA3627 | reverse complement strand
TGTCAGGAAATCAGTGCCAAGAAGGGTATCGGCGTTGAGGAACTCATGGAGAAGGTGCTCCTTGAGGCTGAGATGCTTGACCTGAAGGCTAACCCTAACCGTAAGGCTACAGGCTCTGTCATAGAGTCATCACTTGACAAGGGTAGGGGATATGTCTCTACAGTGCTTGTAAGCAATGGTACACTGCACGTGGGCGACATCGTGATAGCCGGTACGGCATGGGGCCGTGTGAAGGCTATGTTCAACGAGCGTAACCAGAATGTTGAGGCTGCAAAGCCAGCAGAGCCGGTTATCATACTGGGTCTGAACGGTGCGCCTCAGGCTGGCGACTCGTTCCACATCATGGAGACCGAGCAGGAGGCTAAGACCATAGCTAACAAGCGTCTGCAGCTGCAGCGTGAGCAGAGCCTCAGAACTACCAAGATACTGTCTCTGGAGGAGATTGCACACCGTGTGGCACTGGGCGAGTTCCACGAGCTCAACCTCGTTGTCAAGGCCGATACACAGGGTTCTGTGGAGGCCCTCTCAGATTCGTTCATCAAGATGTCAACAGAGAAGGTACAGGTGAACGTCATAATGAAGGCAGTAGGCCAGATATCAGAGAACGACGTGATGCTCGCTTCTACCGCCGAGAACGGTATGATTGTAGGCTTCCAGGTACGTCCGTCTGCTGCAGCCAAGAAACTGGCAGAGCAGGAGGGTGTGGAAATCAATACCTACTCTGTCATCTACGATGCCATGGACGATATCAAGGCTGCCATGGAGGGTATGCTCGACAAGGTCAAGAAGGAGGTTTCTACTGGTCAGGTGGAGGTCAAGGAGGTCTTCAAGATTTCCAAGGTCGGCGCCGTGGCTGGATGTATGGTTACCGACGGCAAGGTACACGCCAAGGACAAGGCTCGCCTCATACGCGATGGTATCGTAATCTTCACAGGCGAAATCAACGCTCTGAAGCGTTATAAGGATGACGTGAAGGAGGTTGCCACAGGCTTTGAGTGTGGTATCTCTCTCGTCAACTTCAACGATATACAGGCAGGCGACGTGATAGAGACCTTCACCGAGATAGAGGTGGAGCAGAAGCTCTAAACAACGCCCGTGCACGATGCAGCATTTTAGTGCGAATCGCTAAAATGTCCTATTTTAGGCTTAAATTCCTTGCGATATTTTTCACCAACTTCGGTTTTGGGCTGAAATATCGCAAGGATTTTGCGTTTTGCGTTAAGTGCTGTAATACAGCACTATACAGAACAGGGGGGTGCCTGAAGTGTGACATTTTTGGGCCTTTTCAGCGTGAAAGCTATGCTTTTACAGTGTAAAGTGATAGCTTTTAGGGTGTGAAAGCTATGCTTTTATGACATGAAAGTTATGCTTTTAGAAGCAAAAAAGGCGCTTTTTACCCTGGGAAACGAAAAAAAGAAGGTTGTGAGTTGTTACAACCTTCTTTTTTATTATTACTTTTTTCTTGCTATTTTCTCTATATTGCGAATTGTAATGAAATGTTAAATCACCAAAATGTCCTATTCCCTCCTATGGGAAAAGGGTTATCTCATCACCGTCTTTTTGCCGTTTTCTATGGCTATGCCCTTGAAGCCTGAGCCTACTTTCTGTCCGGCGAGGTTATAGCGCGCTCCGTTCTCTGCCTTTGCGGCCTTGACGTTCTGCACTCCGGTGGTGTTGGTCTTTGCACTGATTATCGCTGCAATCTCCTCAGAGGTGAGAGCCTTGTTATAGACGGCAAAGTCATCGAAGGCGAATGCCGGGTCGGGGTCGTTCCATCCGAAAGCCTGGTTGCCGCCGAGACAGAAGTGTGTAAGGTCAGTCTGTGTGAACATACCTGCCAGACTATTGTCGGATATTGTCCATGAGTTTATTACGTTGCCGTCCACATATACCTTTGCAGAGGAAGAGGTGATGGTGATAGTGAAGTAGTGCCATGCACCGTCATCGCTCCATGCCGTTGTCATGTTATTGGCAGGCTGGTTCTGTTCATCGGTGGTAGGGTTGTCGTTCTGGGCAGGAGTGAAGTCACACCATCCACCGGCGTTCCATTGCATTATTCCGCGCGCCTCTACGTAGAAGAATGGCCACCAACCCATAGTGTTATCTAAGTCCCATGCGTGACTCATGTTCACATTGTAATCGCCATAGGCGGTAAAGATAGGGCTCCAGAAATAGTCTGTCGCGTTTTTCTTGTTTACCCAGAATGCTATGGTCACCTCCTTTGTCTCTGTGGAGTTAGAGAAGACGTTTGGCACTTCCAGCCAGTTGGTGCGGATAGCCTTGGTTAGTGTAGGGTCATTGTGGAAAACCTTGCCGAAGCGTGAGTCTGCATCGTCCTCAAACTGTCCGTTACCTACGATGGTCAGTCCGTCGGCAGAGGAGAAGTCGTTGAAATAGACTGGTGTGGGCAGTTCGTCTGCCATTGTGGCGGTAGCGAGCATAGCGAGTGCTCCGCCAAGTACATAGCGTAGTTTCTGTTTCATAGAAGTTAGTTTTTTGTTTTGTTAGTTGATATGATTTAGTAAATAAATAAGTCTTATGCCGCTGCAAAGACGCTGATAGGTGCAAAGTTAGTTAAAATTTTGTTTTTGTGCAAGTATATTTTCTCTCTATCTTCTCTTTTTTTATCGTGAGTAAATGTACTTGTATATCATGCAGCATACTGCTGTCGGTATGATTGAGCAGAATATCCACATCGCGATGGCCTCTGCGAGTACCTCGGGGAAATTATTCTGCGTTGTGCTGTATGCTATGTGGAGGAGTATTTCTATGAGTGCGCGTGTCAGTGTGGAGAAAGACAACAGTGATAGTCCCAGTCGCCAGAAGCTGCGCCCCCGCCACGTCTTCCATGCCACATAGCCACCTACCATGCAGATGATGGTGTAGGGGGCTATGTAGCTTGTGGGGAGCCATATACTGTAGTTCAGGGATGCGAGGCAGTATGTGGCGATGGCGCACAATGGCATCAGCGAGAGGAATTTCAGAAGTTCCTTATTGCTTTGTTTCATTGTTAGTGTGCTGTTATAACAATGGAGGCAGTTCAAAGAGCCTCATGGTGTTAGAGCCTTTTATCAGTATGCACTGGTCCTTGAGAGGGTGGGAGAGCAGTTCCTGCTTCACAGCCTCCACGTCGGCGAACTTGCGGTAGTTGCACTCTATTTTGCCGAACTCCTTACCCACGAGCCATACGTCGGCGTATCCGTGCTGCGTGAGGTAATCAACTATGCGCTGGTGCTCGTCACGGCTCACCGCGCCCAGCTCTCCCATGCTGCCGAGGATGGCCATCTTTGACGGCATAGCCATAAGGGTGAAGTTCTCAAGCGCCGCCATCATTGACGTAGGGTTGGCATTGTAGGTGTCAACCACCAGCTTGTTATTCTCCGTCACTGTCAGTTGTGAGCGGTTATTGCTCGGCACATATTCTGTCAAGGCCTCGTTTATCTGTGCAGGCGTTACACCGAAGTGCATGCCTATGGTGGCAGCCGCGAGCATATTATATATATTGTACGCGCCTATAAGGTGGGTGTTTACCTCGCCACCGTTCCAACGGAAACGCAGGAAGGGGTCGCAGGCTATTACCTCGCCTTTTACTGCCAGTGTACCGGCATCGCTCTTTACACCGTACTTTATCTGCTCCAGGTCGTGGGCAATGCCTGCCAGGTGCTCGTTGTCGGCATCTATGAAGACCTTGCTGCCGCCTTTCTGGCGCAGGAAGTCATACAGCTCGCCCTTGGTCTTTATCACACCCTCAAAAGAGCCGAAGCCCTCAAGGTGGGCCTTGCCTACGTTTGTTATGATGCCGTAGTCGGGCTCCACGATGTTGACGAGGGTCTTAATCTCCCCCGGGTGGTTGGCGCCCATCTCTACCACTGCTATCTCGTGCTCTTTGGTAAGGCGCAGCAGAGTCTTTGGCACTCCGATGTGGTTGTTGAAGTTGCCTTGCGTGTAAAGCACGTTATACTTCTTAGAGAGAACTGCGGCTATGAGTTCCTTGGTGGTAGTCTTACCGTTGGTGCCTGTCACGCCTATAATCCTTGTGCCGAGCGCACGGCGGTGCTCGTTGGCAAGTTGCTGCAGGGCAGTCAGCACGTCGGGTACGAGGATGAAACGGTCGTCGGCAGCGTACTCCGCCTCGTCCACCACGGCGTATGCGCAGCCCTTGTCTAATGCAGCCGCCGCATATTTGTTGCCGTCAAAGGTCTCGCCCTTCAAGGCGAAGAATATGCTGCCCTTCGGACAGTCGCGGCTGTCGGTTGTTATACCTGTGCTGTTGAGAAAAATATTATACAGATTACTCATTTGTCTTAACTTCTTAACTCCTTAACTCCTTAACTCCTTATCTGTCCGTCACCTTCTATAATCCACTTGTAGGTGGTCATCTCCTCAAGTGCCATAGGTCCGCGTGGACCGAGTTTCTGTGTGCTGATGCCAATCTCTGCGCCCAGTCCGAACTGTGCGCCGTCAGTGAAGCTTGTAGGAGCATTCCAATATACGCATGCGGCATCCACCTCTTTCTGGAAGCGCATGGCGGTCTCCTTGTTCTCTGTTATGATGGCCTCAGAGTGACCGGAGCTGTACTTGCGTATATGGGCCAGTGCCTCATCAAGAGAGTCAACCACCTTGATAGAGAGGTCGTATGACATCCACTCTTTGCCGTAGTTGTCATAGTGGAACTGTACCTTGTCTTTCATCAGTTCGAGCAGTGCTGGGATGTCTGCCTCGCGGTCCTTGTGTACCAACAGGCAGTCAAGGGCGTTGCACACAGACACGCGGCGTGTCTTGCCGTTGTTGATGATACGCTTGCCTTTCTCCAGGTCGCCGTCTTTGTCAAAGTAGGTGTGTACCACGCCTGCGCCGGTCTCTATGACAGGCACCTTGGCATTGTCGCGTACAAACTCGATGAGCTTCTTGCCGCCGCGAGGTATGCAGAGGTCTATGTAGCCTACGGCATTGAGCATCTCACCCGTTGACTCGTGGGTGGCAGGCAGCAGGTTGATGACGTCAGGGTTGATGCCTTCCTCTGTGAGTATCTGCTTTATCATGGCTACGATGGCGCGGTTGGAGTCGTCGGCATCCTTGCCACCCTTCAACACGCAGGCATTACCACTCTTGAAACAGAGGGAGAATACATCAAACGACACGTTAGGACGTGCCTCGTATATCATGCCGATGACACCGAAAGGAACAGAGACGCGGTAGAGTCTCAGACCGTTCTCCAGTGTGTGGTCCTTTGTTATGTGACCGAGAGGTGTAGGCAGGTCTGCTACATGGCGCATGTCAGAGGCTATGCCGTCAAGGCGCTCCTTAGTGAGTTGCAGACGGTCATACAGAGGGTTTGACTGGTCCATACGGCTAAGGTCCTTGGCGTTTGCCTCAAGGAGCATATCAGACTGCCGTCCTATCTCGTCAGCTATGCGACGCAGTACGGCGTTTTTCTTCTCGTCATTGATAAGGGCCAGTGATAGGCTGGCATCCTTTGTAAGTTGGAACTGTATATTCATGACTTTTGTGTTTAATCCTTAAAATAAACTCTCTTCACACGCTCGGAGATGCCTGTGAGTATCTCGTAAGGTATGGTGTCAAGACGGTCTGAGAGCTCGGTTACGGGCAGGTTGTCACCGAATATCTCGACGCTGTCGCCCTCCTTACACTCTATACCTGTCACGTCTATCATGCAGACGTCCATACATATATTGCCTACATACTCAGCCTTCTTGCCGTTTACCAGGCAGAAGCCGTGGCGGTTGCCCAGATGACGGTTCAGTCCGTCGGCGTAGCCTATAGGTATGGCGGCGATAAGGGAGTCCTTGTCAAGCGTGGTGCGGCGTGAATAGCCTATGGATTCGCCGGCTTTCACTTGGCGTAACTGTAGTATTGTGGTTTTCAGTGATGCCACATTGTTTATTATCGCATTGTTACGCGGGTTGACACCATAGAGGCCTATGCCCAGACGGCACATGTCCATCTGTCTCTCTGGGAAGTGCTCTATGCCAGCGGAGTTACAGATGTGTCTGAGTATGTGGTGCGGGTAAGCCTCTTGCAAGGCGTCGGCGCCTGTCAGATACATCTTATACTGCATGGCAGAGAACTCGTCGAAACAGTCGTCATCGCTTCCTACGAAGTGTGAGAACACCGAACGGGGTGTCAGTGCGTTTTGTTTCTTCAGGTAATCAATGAGCCTTGGCATATCGTCCACGGGGTGGAAGCCCAGGCGGTGCATACCGGTGTCGAGTTTGACATGTATAGGCCAGCCTGTTATACCCTCCTTGCGTGCAGCGTGTCTGAGTGCGTCAAGCAGACGGAAGGAATAGACCTCTGGCTCCAGGTCATAGTCAAACATAGTCTTGAATGCCGTCATCTCCGGGTTCATCACCATGATGTTGGCGGTTATGCCAGCCTGTCGCAGTGCCACGCCCTCGTCAGCTACTGCCACGGCAAGGTAGTCCACGCGGTGCTCCTGCAGTGTCTTGGCTATCTCTATTGCACCAGTACCATATCCGTTAGCCTTAATCATGCACACCAGTTTGGTGCCACTGTGCATCTGCGAACGGTAGTAGTTAAGGTTGGCAACGATGGCGGAGAGGTTGACCTCAAGCGTTGTCTCGTGTACCTTGTTGACCAGCAACTCGGTGATGTGGTCGAAGTGGAAGCGCCTTGCGCCTTTTATGAGGATGACCTCATTGCGCAGTGCGGCAAAGGCATTGCTGTCAAGAAACTCCTCGGTAGTCTTGAATGTATGGTAAGACGGCAGAGACTGTGGCGTAAAGTCCTGGAACTGCTCGCCTATGGTGATGAGTTTCTCTATGCCCCTGCTCTTAGCCATGGCCTCTATGCGGCTTGTTATCTCTTTGCATGACAGGCCCGTCTGGTCAATGTCGCTTATTATCAGCGTGCGGCGGCGTCCGTTGTGGTCAGGACGGCGGTGCATGAAGTCGAGGGCTATGTCAAGTGATGCAAGGTCAGAGTTGTAAGAATCATTGATAAGGGTGCATCCGTCGCGTCCCTCCTTTACCTCAAGGCGCATAGCCACAGGCTCCAGCTCTGCCATGCGCTGGCACAGGGTATCAGCGTTCATGCCGAGGTGTAGTGCGGTGGCAGCACAGGTGATGGAGTTCTCCACAGACGCAGTGCTTATGAACGGTATGGTATAGGAACCTTTTGTACCGTTGAAGGTGTAGTTCACTGTGGTGGTCTCCCCGTTCTGCTCTGTACTTTCAACATAGAACGCGGCAGAGGTGTCATTGGCTGACCATCCTATCAGCTGCCCTTGGTACTGCGACTGCTTAATGGTGCGGAAGATGATGTCTTTGTCCATTGGATAGACCAGCGTAGGACAGTCCTTGAACAACAGCAGCTTCTCACGGCATTTCTCCTCCATGCTGTGGAAGTTCTCCTGGTGCGCCTCGCCCAATGTCGTGATGATGCCAATGGTAGGTTGTATGATGTCAGCCAATCGCTGCATCTCGCCTGCCTGACTGATGCCAGCCTCAAAGATACCCACTTGTGTCTCTTTGCGTAACTGCCATACGGACAGTGGCACGCCTATCTGCGAGTTGTATGAGCGTGGTGAGCGTGTCACGCATGCATCGGGGGAGAGAAGCTGGTATAGCCACTCCTTCACCACCGTCTTGCCATTGCTGCCGGTGATGCCGATGACAGGTATCTGAAACTCATCGCGCTGGCGCTCTGCCAATCGCTGTAGTGCCGCAAGGGAGTCGGGTACCAGTAGCAGGTTTGCGTCCTCGGGTATATTCTCCTCGGGCAGGCGCTCTACTACGAAGTTACGTACACCGCGCTTGTAAAGCTCGCCGATGTACTTGTGTCCGTCGTTTCTCTCTGATTTAAGGGCAAAGAACATAGTCTCCTCAGGAAACGACAGTGAGCGACTGTCAGTAAGCAGAAACGACACGTTGCCCTGTGACGTGCCGTATCTGTGTGCTCCTATGAGGGTTGCTATCTGATCAACAGCGTATTTCATTCCTCCTCCTCATCATATTTTATGTCGCCTATCTCAGCTATCTGTCCAAGCTTTTGATTGATGGCGTAAGCCAGTCCGCAGAGTAGTGTCACTCCTGCGGTGACAAAAATGCCTAAAAGGCTTTTGCGAGTTGATTCTTTCATTTTCTTCTGTTATGGTTTTACTTTTAGTTTTATCTTCGCTGGCTTCAGTCCGTCGCAGGTGGCGGTGATGTTTACGTCGCCTCCGTCGATGCCTGAGCGCAGTATTGCCTGTACAGAACCGTTGAAGAGCATGCGGTGGTTGGTAACATGCAGTTCGTCGGACACTTGGTTGCCGCTACCCATGGCTACCAGTGTGGCAGCCTTGCTGTTTACCTCAACCTTTACATCGCCTACAGCAGTGTAAACTCTTCTGCCCTTGCTGTCCACAGCATATATGCGCAGATGCTGCAGGTCTATGCCGTCTGCCTTCCAGTTGGCGTTGTCGGTATCTATCTTCAGTGCCACCGGCTTGCCGGTTGTCTCTATCTTGTGGCGTGCTACAACCTTTCCGTCGGTGCGTGCTACAGCTTCGCAGTAGCCGTTCTGATAGATGACATTGTTCCAACGTATCTGGTTGCGCATCTTGGCTGATGCCTTGTCGTTCTTCTTAGTGCCGTAGCTCTTGCCATTGACAAACAGCTCCACCTCGTCGGCATTGGTATAGGTGGTAATGCTGAGGGTGTCGCCTGCCTTGCGGTTCCAGTGGTCGCTCTGTCCCTCGTTGCCTATCTGTACGCCGTTCCACATTACACCACCGGCATCTTCGGTTACGGCTATGTGTACCAATGGCTCATCATCCTTGAAGAAAGACTTCATGTAGTATGCCTTTGGCTTAGGCTCCAGGCTGATATCAAATACTCCCTGCACCCATCCTTTGGCTGGCCAGCCCTGGCTCTCGCCGAGGTAGTCTATGGCTCCCCAGTATGCCAGGCCGATTACCTTGTCGCGGTCCATGGCGAAGAAGTTCTCACCCATGGCAGATACTGATGCCTCACTCTGGTAGAAGTTCATCCAAGGGAAACGCTTGCCGTCACCGGGGAAATACATATAGCGGTAGTTGTAAGCCTGTATGTCTGTTGCCATGGCAAGGTCACAAGGCAGGGAGTCGGTCTCCCAATTGCGATAGCGTGGATGCATAGCCACTGTAACCTTGCGTGTGTTGTCAAAGCGTTGTATGAGAGTCTTCATCAGTTTGAACTGCGTTACGCCGAAATCATTGAACGGCTGGTCGTTATATGACTGCAGTTCGTTACCCAATGACCACATTACGACACAAGGATGGTTGCGGTCTCGTTTGATGAATTCTTCCACATGGTCCTGCCACAGGTCGCGGAAGTGTGCCCTGCCAGCACCTACATACTGGTCGTTCCACTTGTCATAAAGCTCATCAACGAAGAGAATACCGTTCTCGTCGCAAATGTCGAGGAAAGACTCTGAGTAAGGGTTGTGCGAGCTGCGTATGTGGTTAAGACCAAACTCCTTCATCATCTTGATGCGCTTCTCTATGGCACGTGGGTATGCTGCAGCACCTAATGCACCGAGGGTGTGGTGGTTGGCATAGCCCTTCAGCAGTACCTTCTTGCCGTTGAGCAGCAGACCTTTGCCTGGTACCATTTCTATAGTGCGCACACCAAAACGGCTTGTTGCCTCGTCGCAGACTGTTCCGTCCTCCTTATAAAGCGTTACCTTTGCTGTATAGAGGTTAGGGTGCTCGCAGTCCCACAACTGTGCGTTGGGCAGGTCGATGGCTGGTATTGCTATCTCCTGACCGTAGCGGTAGTTACGGTTGCGCTTCAGGTCATACTTCTTGTCGCTGACAACAGAACCGTCAGGGGCTGTTATCGTTACCTGCATGGTCACATTGTTCTGCTTGGTGTTGCATTGCACGTTGGCAGAGATGTTGACCTTATTGTTGTTCTCAGTTGTGATATACAACGGGTGGCGCAGGAAGTAGAGCTGAGGGTCTGTATATACGACTTTGACATCGCGGAACAGACCACCGCCGGTGTACCATCGTGAGTCCTTTGGTCTGCCGGTGTCACAGCGTACGGCTATGGTGTTCTCCTGACCGTACTTCAGTTCTTTTGTTATATCAATCTCAAAACCTACATATCCGTAGTCGGTGCCGCCTATGCGCTTGCCGTTGAGATACACGTCTCCCACATACATGATGCCCTGGAAGTCGAGCAGTACACGCTGGCCTTTCTTGTCGGCAGACGGGGTGAATGATTTTACATACCATCCTTCGCCCATCTCTTTGAAGCCGCGTGATGACAGTCGGCTTCTGATGTTGGCTCCCGCATCGGAGTTGTCGGCCTTCTCGTCTGCGGCAGGTGCCACCCATGGCTGCTCTATCTGGAAGTCATGAGGCACGTTTATCCTCTGCCAGCCTGCAACCTCAGCCATTGTAACAGTAGGCTGGGATTTGCCGAGTTTGAAGAACCATCCACGGTTCATGTCAACAACTTCGCGTTGCGCTGCTGAGAGTGTCATTGCGCAGCATAGTAGGGTAGTTGAGATAATCTGTTTTTTCATTTTTTAGTTAGTTTGTTATAGCTGATATTCCTTAATCTGCAAAGTTACTCAATAAAACTGACACTTTCTTCACTTTTGTGTTAAAATCGTAATGTAAGGTGTTAACGGGTGTTAATAGCAACCGTAAAGCATGAAAGCTGACAAATGAGGACTTCATCTGTCAGCTTCCATGGTTCGAGACTATAGCCTTGGCGGTTGTGTCTGCCGGCTTTTGTCTTACAGGGTGATATGGTGTGTGGTGTCGTTATGTCAGGAGCGTAGCTTCATGCCTCCGAATATGAAGAAGAGTATGATGCCACTTACAAATCCTGTAATGGAGTCAATAGCATAGTGTGCCCGTATATACACGGTTGCCATACAAAGGAAGAGATAAGGAATGGCAAGTATGATGAGCATACGCCACATACGCATCTTTGTGCAGATGGCCATTACCAATGTGGCTATTGCCACGTGGCTTGATGGGAAGGCTGCCGTTGGTCTCTCACCGGCTCCGTGCATCAGCGCACATAGATGGTAGAAAGGCCCGCCTTGCCATCCTGGGGCAGTAAGACACTCGGTGGAATCGGCAAAATATTTACCTATGTCGGGGAAAACTCCGTTGGCAATGTTGTCTATGCCAGCCGCCAGATAATAGTACTGCGGACCGGTTACTGGCAGGAGTATGAAGATGACATAGCAGGTAAAGAAGGAGCCGAGTAATATGAACGTGATACGCTCCAGTTGGTCATAGTATCTTGCGAGTGCGATGAATGGCAAGATGATGAAGAAGAGGTAATATGACTCATAGCCCATATACATCAGTTCAGACACTACTTTTGACGTGAACCTCTGTGAGAATAAGAGTGCAGGCTGGCAGTTGAATATAGTCTGTTCCCACTGCGCGAAGATATGGTCAAGGCTGCCAATCTGCTTGTTTATCTCGTATGTGTCCGGGTACCAGTATCCGAGCATTACTAAAAGATAGCCTATGCGGCAAGCCATTACCATGCGGCATGGCCATAGCATATAGACAATCCACAGTGCCACGGTGCCTGATAGCGCTGTTACCCTTTGCCACATCAGAGAGGCAGGGTCCTCATGTCCCGTCCATGTGAACAGGATTATCAGTGCGGTGATTGCTGCATAGGCGAATTGTGCAAGTTCTGGAGCGATGAAACCGAACTTTCCCATACCTAAGGGACCGCCCTTTGAAGTCTTCATGCGACTCTTCTCTACTACGAAAAAATCTGATATTGTATTCTGTCGTTTCATTGTGCGACTATTTTGTATTCTGTAACATTTCTCTTACCCCTTTCTCAAGATTCCATCGTGGTGAGAAACCGAGGTCGCGCTTTGCCGAGGTAATGTCACATCGCCAGTTGCGCTGCTTGAGCATGTTGTAATGGTCATTATTTAACGTGGACAGTTTGCCGGTGATACGCATCCATATATCGCTCACGGCGCATACGGTGCGCAGTACCCACAGAGGGAACGTGAGCCGCAACACATGGCGCTTGCCGAGTGCCTGTATTATGTAGTCGCTGAACTGCCGGGAACTATATACCTCGCCATCGCTCAAAAAGTATGCCTTACCAATACTTTTCTCCGATTTTATCGAGAGAAATACAGCCTGTACTACGTCTTTTACGAATATGAAAGTAAGGTCTTGTCTCCTGTATCCTACTGCCACGTCTATGCCACGACGGATGGAGTCTGCCATAATCATATAGTCTTTTTCTCGCGGACCGTACACGCCAGTGGGGCGCAGTATGGTAAATGGTAACCGGCAGTGCTCCTTCAGCCAGTGTTCTGCCAGCAATTTGCTCTCTGCATACGATGTATTGGGGCAAGGCGTGTCAGTGTCGATGATGTCGGTATGAGGCTCTTCCTCGCGTATAGCCCCCATCACACTCAGGCTGCTAACAAAAACGAACCGTTTTATCGCATGCTGAGTGTCTGTGAGTGCGGTTACAAGATGCTTGGTACCCTCAGTGTTGACATCGAAGAAATCGGACTTTTTCAGAGCCTTGGTCAGTCCGGCAGCGTGTACCACGTAGTCAAACTGTATGTTGCCCAGAACCTCTGTCATTTGGTCGGTGGAACCGAGATTTAACTCAATGAGGTGTATGCGCTTATCTTGCAGGTAACGGGTACTGCTGCTACGTCTTACTGCAGCCCATACCTCCATACCCTGTGACAGGGCCTCCTCGACGATGAAACCGCCGATAAATCCTGATGCGCCTGTTATGAGAATACGTCCTGATTGCATTTCGAGAGGCAAAGTTACACATTTACTTCCATTTAGCAAAATAATTCTTGTTAGAAATATAATGGTAAATAATCATTGAAAGGTTTTGCCATGTCAAGCTTTTTTATTAATTTTGCGTAAATTGCAAAATAGATAAGCATGAAAAACAATAAAAAGAGAAAAGATCGTAATGCCTTCAGTGGACAGTTAGGTTTTGTGCTTGCAGCGGCGGGTTCCGCCGTTGGTTTGGGAAATATATGGCGTTTCCCTTATCTTGCCGCGCGTGATGGCGGTGGTGTGTTCCTGCTCCTGTATGTAGTGTTAGCCGTGACATTTGGTTTTACATTGCTGATAACAGAGGTGGCAATGGGACGTCGCTCTCAGCAGGGACCTCTGACCGCATATAAGTTCTTCAATAAGCGCTGGGCGTTCTTGGGTTGGATATCCTTTGTGGTACCATATATTATCTATCCGTACTACTGTGTTATCGGTGGATGGGTGTTGAAGTATTTCTTCGTGTCATCGTCATTCTCAATACCAGACGCTACCCAGGATGGCTATTTCGGTGAGTTTATCTCTTCTACGTGGGAGCCCATTGTGCTGATGACAATCTTCGCGGCTTTCTGCGTGTACGTGGTGTGGCGCGGAGTGGAGAAAGGTATAGAGAAATACTCGCGTGTTATCATGCCTGCGCTGGTTGTCATGGTGGTGTTTATATGTGGCTACTCGCTGTGCATCAGCCATACGGACGCTGACGGTGTGACGCGTACCGGTATGCAGGGAGCGGGAGTATATTTCTGGCCGGACTTTGAGGGAATGACGCTCAAGCGTTTCCTCACAATAGCCCTCGACGCCATAGGACAGCTCTTCTACTCGCTCTCCATCGCAATGGGTATCATGATAGCTTACGGCTCATATATGAAGAAATCGGTCAATCTCGGACAGGCCATTGACCGCATAGAGATATTCGACACGTTGATAGCCCTGCTGGCAGGCTTGATGATTATACCGGCCGTGTATGTGTTCATGGGTACGGAGGGTATGAAGGCTGGCCCCGGACTGATGTTCATCGCTTTGCCTAAGGTCTTTGCTCACATGGGAACTGCAGGTTCGGTGATAAGTTTAGTATTCTTTCTGATGGTCACATTTGCTGCCATTACCAGTGCAGTGTCAATACTTGAGGCAATAGTGTCAAGTGTGATGGACAAATACAAATGGTCGCGCAAGAAGGCAGTGGCTGTCATGGGCGGCACGGGGTATGTATGGTCAGTAGTGGTTTGTCTGGGCTATAATGTGTTCTACTTTGACTATGTGCTGCCTAACGGTGTGACCGGACAGATACTTGACATCTTTGATTATGTAGCTAATAACCTGCTGATGCCTGTGCTTGCCATCTGCACCTGCATACTTATCGGTTGGGTGGTTAAACCGAAGTTGCTTATCGGCGAGATGCGTATGAACGGATATCGTTTCCGCAGAAAGGGAATGTATATAGTAATGCTGAAATATGTGGTGCCGGTATTGCTCTCAGTTTTGTTGCTCAGCGCATTTGTTAAATTTGGTTAATGACAATTTTGTCCTATTCGGGGCGTCTCGTTAACGCCTCGTGCTTGCGATATTTCAAAATAATTTACCGTTGGTTTCGTACAGCGCAATCTACAGAAAGTCGTAACTTGCTGATAATCAGTAGAGGCTTGTATTGGGACACTAAAAAACGATAGCTTTTACGCCGTAAAAGCTATCGTTTTTCGTTATCAAAGCTATCGTTTTACATCGTGAAAGCTATCACTTTACACTGTAAAAGCTATCACTTTACGATTCAAACCCCGTAAAAATGACTTTTCAGCAGTGTTTTTTCCTGAAAATAGTCATTTCTTCACTCTAGTTTGCGTTTTTTCGTGAACGTTTTTCAAAACGCCAAATCACCAAAATGTCCTATTCGCACATAGAATCGGGACAGTGAAAATGAAGGCAGAATTGAATGAAAAACTGTCGTCATTCTGTAATCTGCACCCCTGCGCTTACAGAGCCTCAAGCATTCTCTTGATTACCACCTCGGCGGAAATCTCGCGGTTTGCAGCCTCAGGTATTACGAGAGAGTTCTTTGACTCTATCACGTCGTCGGTTACAATCAGTCCGCGGCGCACTGGCAGACAGTGCAGGAACTTACCGTTGTTGGTCCATGACATGTGCTCGTCGTCAACAGTCCAGTGCATCATGTCATGATAGTCGGTGAGTATCTTTCCGTAGTCAGCGGGACGGGTGACACCTGGGCAAGACCAGTTCTTGGCATATATGAAGTCGGCTCCCTCAAAAGCCTTGCGCTGGTCATACTCTATAGTGGCGCCCTTGGTGAACTTCGGGTCCAGCTCATAGCCTTCTGGCTGAGTGATGACGAGGTCAACGTTTGGTGCGGCTATCATCCACTCGGCGAAAGAGTTTGGAACAGCCTGTGGCAGAGCACGGCAGTGTGGTGCCCATGTAAGCACAGCCTTTACACGCTCCTTGGTGCGGTGCTCCTCTATGGTTATGAGGTCGGCAAACGCCTGTAGTGGGTGTACGGTAGCAGTCTCCATTGCGAAGACGGGACGGCCGCTGTATTTTATGAATTGTCCCACGATGGTCTCGGCATAGTCATACTCACGGTCAGTGAGTCCGGCGAAAGAGCGGATGCCTATGAGGTCACAGTAGTTGCCCATGACAGGGATGGCCTCGAGCAGATGCTCAGACTTGTCGCCGTCCATGATGACGCCGCGCTCGGTCTCTAACTTCCATGCACCGGCGTTGACGTCGAGTACTATGACGTTCATACCGAGGTTCATGGCAGCCTTCTGGGTAGAGAGGCGGGTGCGCAGTGAATTGTTGAAGAACACCATCAAGAGTGTCTTGTTCTTGCCTAAATGTTGATAGGCAAAGCGGTCTCGCTTCACCTCCTGGGCTTCAGCCAAAGCAGCTGTAAGGTCACCCAAGTCTTTTGCGTTGAAGAATGTTTGCATTATATTTATTCAGTGTGTGTTACTCAAAATATGTTTCCTAGTGGCATATCTGTTTGCAAAGTTAACATAAATTTCTTAGAAAAATAATTAAAGCCTCAAAAAATTTGCTTAGACAAGAAGAAATTATTACTTTTGTGCGTATGAATATAAAGATAATGGGCATACTGAACTGTACGCCCGATTCGTTTTTCGCCGGCTCACGCAAGCAGACAGAGCAGGAGATAGCGCTGCGTGCGGAGCAGATACTGAGCGAAGGTGGTGATATCATAGATGTGGGAGCATATAGTACCAGGCCTGGCGCAACGGAGGTTCCTGAGGAAGAGGAGATGCGTCGTCTGCACATGGCTCTCGCTATAATAAAACGTGAACATCCTGATGCCATACTGAGTGTTGATACATTCCGTGCCTCGGTGGCGCGTATGGTGGCAGAGGAGTATGGCGTACGCATTATTAACGATGTGTCAGAGGGGGCAGATGCCGGTATGTTCCCGTTGGTAGGCAGGTTAGGACTGAGTTATGTGCTTATGTCTGTGGAACCGACGGTAGAACGTATCATCAGCCGTTTCCGCACGGAGGTAAGTGCCCTTAATGAGTATGGCTGCAGTGATGTAATACTCGACCCGGGTTTTGGCTTCGGTAAGGATGTGGTGCGCGGCAACTATGACGTGCTGGCGCGCCTGCCAGAGATTCGCGAGGCGTTCCCCAGCTTGCCGTTACTTGCAGGCATGAGCCGTAAGCGCATGGCGTGGATGCCGCTCAGCACCACGCCCGACAGTGATGCCGCGTTGCAGGCCACAATGATACTTAACACCATGGCACTCGTCGGTGGCGCGGACATACTGCGTGTACATGATGTAAAAGAAACTTTGAATACTGTAAGAATATGTTTCTCTCCTTCGGAATAAAAGATGCCATAGACATACTGCTTGTAGCGCTGGTGTTGTATTACACCTACCGCTTCATGCGTGAGTCGAGGACGCTCAATATCTTTGTCGGCATATTGGCGTTCATCGTCACTTGGCTGTTTGTCTCCAGGGTGCTTGAGATGCGTCTGCTCGGTGCCATCCTCGACCAGTTCGTGGGTGTGGGCGCACTTGCCATTATCGTGCTGTTCCAAGAGGAGATACGAAAGTTCCTCTACAGCCTCGGAGAGCATAACAAACTGCGTAAGGTGGTAAACTGGTTCACTGTGCGCAGGGATGAGAAGTCTGTAACGCCACGCGAGGCCATCATGCCTATAGTCATGGCCTGCATCAACATGGCGCGCACCAAGTGTGGCGCGCTGATAGTGATAGAGCGCACCACTCCGCTTGACGACATCACCGCCACGGGTGACACCGTGGACGCGCAGATCAACCAGCGGTTGATAGAGAATATATTCTTCAA
The DNA here is from genome assembly GCA_002373375.1 of Prevotellaceae bacterium UBA3627. GTDB lineage: Bacteria > Bacteroidota > Bacteroidia > Bacteroidales > Bacteroidaceae > Prevotella. The sequence goes on along the minus strand of DFLE01000018.1, from coordinate 42,933 downwards.
GAACTCACCGCTGCATGACGGAGCCATGGTTATCAGTCACCGTCGCATAAAGGCAGCGGGATGTATATTGCCGGTAAGCCATGACCTCAACATACCTCGTGAGTTGGGCTTGCGTCACCGTGCCGCAATGGGCATATCCCAGGCATCAGACGCTGTGGCTATAGTGGTGAGTGAGGAGACAGGACGTATATCCGTGGCAATCAAGGGACAGTTCCGTCTGCGCCTGTCTGCGGAGAATCTGGAGGCACTCTTGACAGAGGAATTGTAAAGGATGACATTGTTGACATGAAAGACGCATTGACGGCCATGTAAGGAGATGTTGTAAGGAAAAAGTGGAAAAAACTTGCATAACTGCGTTTTTTTTGTTACTTTTGGCGAATAATTCTGACGAATAAAAATAAATAAGTATTCTAATAATAAAAAGACACACTATGAGTTTAATTGAACAGATTGTAGCGCGTGCTAAGGCAAACAAGCAGCGCATTGTGCTCCCCGAGGCAGAGGAGGAGCGTACCCTCATCGCCGCAGACAAAGTTCTGGAGCAGGAGATTGCAGACCTTATCCTTATCGGTAACCCTGCAAAGGTAGAAGCCCTGGCTAAGGAGCATAACCTGAAGAACATCGGTAAGGCTACCCTTATCGACCCAGAGAACTATGAGAAGTCTGAGGAACTGGCACAGCTTCTGCAGAAGCTTCGTGAGAAGAAGGGTATGACCATAGAGAAGGCTCGCGAGCTTGTAAAGAACCCTCTTTATCTCGGATGTCTTATTATCAAGACTGAGGGCGCTGACGGCCAGATTTCTGGTGCTCTCTCAACAACTGGCGACACTCTGCGTCCTGCACTGCAGATTATCAAGACTGCTCCTGGCATCTCTTGCGTATCAGGCGCTATGCTTATGATTACCGATAAGCCAGAGTATGGTGAGAACGGTGTATTGGTATTCGCTGACGTTGCCGTTACTCCAATGCCAGACGCTAACCAGCTTGGTCAGATTGCGGTTTGCGCTGCACAGACAGCTCGTTCGGTTGCAGGTTTCACTGATCCACGCGTGGCTATGTGCTCATTCTCTACAAAGGGCTCTGCTTCTCATGAGGTAGTTGACAAGGTGGTAGAGGCTACAAAGATTGCTAAGGAACTTGACCCGAACCTTAAGATTGACGGTGAGCTTCAGGCTGACGCAGCACTCGTTCCTGCCGTAGGTTCAAAGAAGGCTCCAGGTTCAGAGATAGCTGGTAAGGCTAACGTGCTCGTGTTCCCTAACCTTGAGGTGGGTAACATCGGTTATAAGCTTGTTCAGCGTCTTGCCGGTGCAACAGCTCTCGGCCCAATCCTTCAGGGTATCGCACGTCCGGTGAACGACCTTTCACGCGGCTGCTCTGTAGAGGATATCGTAAATCTCGTTGCCATCACAGCATGTCAGGCAATGGATGCGAAGAAGTAATCTCAGGTTGTAATATAACAAAACACTAAGGAGTTAATAATGAAGATTTTAGTTTTGAACTGCGGCAGCAGTTCCATCAAGTACCAGCTCTTTAACACTGAGAGCGGTGATATTCTTGCAAAGGGTGGCATAGAGAAGATAGGCCTTCCTGGCGCATTCATTAAGTTTAACGTTGCTGATGGCAAGAAGACCATCGAGCAGGACATTCCTGAGCACACAGTGGGTGTGCAGCTCATCTTCGACGTACTCACAAACGCTGAGTACGGTGCGCTGAAGTCTCTTGAGGAACTCGACGCAGTAGGTCACCGCGTGGTACACGGTGGAGAGAAGTTCGCTGAGTCTGTTGTCATCACTGACGAGGTGCTGAAGCAGATTGAGGCTTGCAACGACCTCGCTCCTCTGCACAACCCAGCAAACCTCAAGGGTATTGCTGCCGTTACCGCACTCCTGCCAAACCTTCCTCAGGTAGCTGTATTTGACACAGCCTTCCACCAGACAATGCCTGCCAAGGCGTATATGTATGCAGTGCCTTACGCTCTGTATGAGAAGTACGGCGTGCGTCGCTATGGTTTCCACGGCACATCACACCGCTACGTTTCAGCTCGTGCACTGGAGTTCCTCGGCATGAAGGCTGAAGGTACAAAGGTTATCACCGCACACATAGGTAACGGTGGTTCACTTGCAGCCATTAAGGACGGTAAGTGTCAGGACACCTCAATGGGTCTCACACCACTTGAGGGTGTTATGATGGGTACACGTTCTGGTGACATCGACGGTGGTGCAGTGTCATTCATCATGAAGAAGGAAGGACTTGACGCTGACGGTATCTCTAACCTGCTCAACAAGCAGTCTGGTCTCGCAGGTATCTCTTGCAAGTCAAGTGATATGCGTGAGGTGTTCCAGGGCAATGTTGACGGCGATCCAAAGTGCCAGCTGGCTATTGATATGTACACATACCGCATCAAGAAGTACATCGGCTCTTATGCTGCTGCACTTGGTGGCTGTGACGTTCTCGTGTTCACCGCCGGTGTATGTGAGAACCAGTCAGACATCCGTGAGATGGTATGTAAGGACATGGAGTGGATGGGCATCAAGCTCGACACTGCCAAGAATGCAACCATACATGGTGAGGAAGCTGTTATCTCAGCACCAGACTCAAAGGTTAAGGTCGTTGTCATCCCAACTGACGAGGAGAAGATGATTGCAAATGACACAGCATCGTTAGTAAAATAAAATTATGTTTTATGAGTGTTGAGTTATGAGTTCCCCGAGAACCACAGCTCAACACTCTTTATTCATAATCTATTAACCAATAGCACCAAATTTATAACTCATAATTTGCCAAGCATTATGCGAGTAATTATCGAACCGAACTACGAGAAGCTGTCTAAGTGGGCAGCAACATACGTGGCAAACAGAATCAATGAGGCTAAGCCAACGGCCGAAAAGCCTTTTAAGTTAGGATGTCCTACAGGTTCATCTCCATTGGGACTATATAAGGAACTAATAGCTATGAACAAGGCAGGCAAGGTGTCTTTCGAACACGTCATAACATTCAACATGGATGAATATGTTAACCTGCCGGAAGCACACCCTGAGTCTTATCACTCATTCATGTGGAACAACTTCTTTAACCATATTAATATAAAGAAGGAGAACGTGCATATTCTCAACGGCAATGCCCCTGACCTCATAGCAGAGTGTGAGGCATACGAGAAAGCCATAGAGGATGCCGGAGGCATAGACCTCTTCATGGGCGGCGTTGGCCCTGACGGACACTTGGCTTTCAATGAGCCTGGCAGCTCGCTTACCTCAAAGACACGTATCAAGACACTTACGACAGATACTATCATTGCCAACAGTCGTTTCTTTGACGGCGACCTCAGTCAGGTGCCAAAGCAGGCGCTGACAGTAGGTATAGGTACCGTGATGGCAGCCAAGGAGGTGCTGCTCGTCTGCAACGGTCACCACAAGGCGCGTGCCCTGCAGCATATCGTTGACGGTGAGGTAAGCCATAAGTGGACAGCCTCCATGCTTCAGATGCACCCGCACGCTATCGTGGTATGTGATGAGGCTGCCTGTGATGAGCTTACCGTAGGTACTTACAAGTACTATCTTGACAAAGAGCGTGGCAACTTGTAAAGTTAATAGGATATAAGGTGGGAATTAGTGGATTCCGCCATATAGAAATAAGAAAAAGGTTTTGAGTGTTGCTCAAAACCTTTTTTTATTTATTGTCTATGCACATTCAGTGTCAGCTCAAGGCATAGTCCTGATGGTTTGTTATGGTAGTGTTTTATTGCTTATTCACATTCAGTGCCAGCTCAATGTCTGCGGCAATCTGTTTGCTCAGTTCCTCAGGGGAAGGAAACTTCCGCTCGTCGCGCAGGCGGCGCAGGAATCCCACTGCTATGTCTGTGCCGTACAAGTCCCCGTCATATCCTATTATGTGCGTCTCTATGCTAACGTCGGAGTCGTCGGTGTATGTAGGACGTGTGCCTATGTTAGTGACAGAAGGGTATGTTTTGTCGCCTATCATCGTGGTGGAGGCATATACGCCGTTGGCGGGAGTAATCTTCTCTTTCTGTGCCCTGATGTTAGCGGTAGGGAAACCTATCTCCTTGCCGTGCTTGTAACCGCTGATTACCTTGCCGCTGATGGTGAAGGGCCTTGTAAGACAACGTGCAGCCTCTTCCATCCGTCCCTCCTTTATCATGTGACGAATGCGCGATGACGACACCGTGACGCCCTCCAAGTCCACAGCAGAGGTCATCTCCACCTCTATGCCGAGTTCCTCTCCGTAACGTTTGTATGCATTGAAATCCTCGTATTCGTTACGTTTGCCGAAACGGTTGTCATAGCCCAACAGCAGCATCCTTATGTTCATCTTATCATGCAGTGTGTCAGCCATAAACTGACGTGCGGTGGTGTCAGCCACGTTCTGGGTGAACGGAATGATGCGCACCTCCACTCCCATCTGTTCCAACAGCCGCCTTTTCTCGTCAGAGGTGCTGATATATTCAGGTGCAAAGTGAGGGTCAAAGAGAGTGCGTGGATGTCTGTCGAAAGTGATGACTACGGGTTTCAGCTTGCGCTGTGCCGCTGCTTTCTTCAGGGCAGTAATGACATGCTGGTGTCCCGTGTGGACTCCGTCGAAGTTTCCTATCACTGCCGCATACTTCTGCTCATTCAGGAAATCAGCCCAGCGGTCGCCCTTAGGGTCGCAGAAGGTACTGATGCCGTTACGCTCCGCCGCCTCGCAGTTCTTCTTCGAGTCATCTATAAAGAGAATGTCAGACGGCTTGAGGCTTGCGTTGCCGTAGTCCTGCCTCATACGGTTGAACATCTCAATGTAGATGCAGTCGTCAGGCTTCACCATCTGCAGGTCGCATGACAGGAAAATGTCGTCAAAGTAATCATTGACGGTCTTGTTGTCTGCAGTAAAGAGATGCTCCATGGCATACTGCCAGTGTATCTGGTTGGTGTTGGAAAGTATAGCGGTATGATATCCCAGGTCGTGATGCAGGTGATATATGAGGCGCAGCTTCTCTACGGGTATGTTGAGCAGCAACTGGTTCCATGCCCAGCATATATCCTCGTCAGTAGCCTTGCAGGGGTGATATACGCCTTTCTCGTCTGTGTATGACGATTGCCGGCGTGCCTCATTACAGAAGTCGGCTATGGAACCGCCAATCTCAAGGTCGTGGAACAAATCCTCCTGTCTGCACTCATCCACATAGTAAGCTATGCGTCCGCAGCCTATCTGTTCAAGGGCCTTTACGCACTGCTCCTTGGACAGTCCCACGAGAATGGTGCCGAAGTCAAATAGTAAAACCTTCTTCATCCTTACAGCAATGACTCAATCTCCTTGTCCAAGTCCTTTATCTGCGCGTCGCGCTTATACAGCGTGTTGGTGCGGTCTATTAAGAAGAATGTAGGTATCTCTGACACGTTATACTTGGTTATGTTTGGTGATGACGCACCGTCAGCGTCGTGTACGCTAATCCATGGCAGGGCAGCAGTCTGTGTCTTCCAGAAGTGTATGTCGCTGTCAAAGCCAATCTGGTAAACCTGCAGTCCGCGCTGGTGATACTTGTTATATATCTCTCTCAGCATCATGATACGCTCCGTAGAGCCCGGAGAGGAGAACACGTGGAAGTCGAGCAGCACCACTTGTCCCTTCAGATCGGTCAGGGAACGCATCTGTCCTTTGTTGTCTGGCAGAGAGATGTCAAGCAGTGATACCTCCTCTATCTTGTCGGCATCAACGGCAGGTCCGTATCTCTTGGCCTGGTTATGGCGCAGCACTTTCAGTCCCTCAATGGCAATGTTGTGCAGGTTCAGTCCGCGCTCAGCCTCCGGGTAATATGTATCCCATGCTGTAGCAACGGCAGCGAAGGTACGTATGTCCATATCGCTCTGCTGTGGGTCGAAGATAAGGCGTGGACCGAGAGTCTGGAACAATGCGAAGTAAGCATAAGCCTTATGTGGCTCCTTGAATATGTAGTTGGTGCGCACGTAGTCCTTATATCGCTCTGTCAGGGCGTTGATGCTGTCCTCTGTCTGCTTTACGCCGAAGGTGTTGTCCCTGCTAATGTTGATGGCCTGTGCCAACAACTGCTGCTGCAGCAGTGCCAGTTCCTTTATCTTGGTACAGTTGTCGCTGCCCTTCACCTCATACTGTGTTGACATGGTGGGGTAGGAGGCCTTCACTGTGACGGTCTCGGTAGAGTCAATGCTGACGTTGATGATACCATTGGCTATGCGCAGACGGTAGAACTCAGGTGCGGCGACACCCTCGCCAGAGAAAGAGAACTCTCCTTTCGCATCGAGTGTTACTGAGTCAAGGACAACGGGCCCGTCAAGGCTCATGTGCTCAAAGTATAATACGGAGTCAGCGGCATCGGTTATCTCGCCTTCAATATGAAATTTGTTCTTGTTACAAGATGCAAGCAGCAAGACTATTGCTAACAGGCAGAATGATAAAATGTTGTTATTATGTTTAAGCATAAGATATAGAAATACTTTGTTATGCTTGCAAAGGTACTAATAAAAATCAAATTATCAAAAATTAAGTAGCCATATCTGGATTTAATCGGAAACATCCTAAGGATTAAGGGGATTTTTTGTTGCATAAGAACCGAGAGGATAACAATCCTATAATCCTAAACTCCGTAGAGAATGGTCTTTTGTTTGTCTAAGGATTTAAGGATTCAAGGATTTTTGTTGCATAAGAATCATGAGAATGATAATCCCGAAATCCTAAAATCAGTAGATAAAACGAACTACATAGAATAGGACATTTTGGTGATTTAACATTTCATTATAATTCGCAATCTAGAGAAATTCACAAGAAAAATATAACAATAGAAGAGAAGGTCGTAACAACTCACAACCTTCTCTTTTTCGTTTTTCGGGCTAAAAAGCGCCTTTTTTGCTTCCCAAAGCATAACTTTCATGTTGTAAAAGCATAGCTTTCACACCCTAAAAGCTATCACTTTACACTGTAAAAGCATAGCTTTCACGCTGAAAAAGCCCTAAAATGTCACCCTTTAGCTATGCCTTGTTCTGTATAGTGCTGTATTACAGCACTTAACGCAAACCACGATTTCCTTGCGATATTTCAGCCCAAACCACAGGTTGCTGAGTAATATCGCAAGGAAATGAAGCCTGAAATAGGACATTTTGGTGATTGGGGGTGATTGGCGGTCCTTGTGAGTCAGCAACCCGGCATGACTTAAAGGCACAAAAAAAATGCAGCTAATCTCACGACCTGCTGCATTCCCAGAATTTATCTACTAACCTAAACAATATTCTTTTTCAGGGTTTTTCGACCGTCCTTTTTGGGTAGGGGTGGAGTCAGTATTTGACTTCCATCTCCTTGCCCTACTTGGACTGCATCAAAAACTTGTTATCCTAAACTTTAACAAATCCTTTGTTTACCTTAACACCTCACGGTGTATTTGAAAACTAAAAACCTAAATCAATCTTTATATACTAACTAACCTAAACAATATCTTTATCTTTGACTTTTTGATAATCTCTATTATCTTTGTTTCGTCATCAGAAAATTTTGTTGTTTTCTTTTCTTGTTAGAAATACATCTTGTTTTCTTTTGACAATGCAAAGTTACAAACTTTTCTCTGTGTGCGCACACAAAATCCAATTTTTTTATCAAAAATCGCGATTAAATTGACTCACGTCAAGCGTTGTGTACGCACACAATGCAAAAAAGAGACATTTTTGGGCTTTTTTCTGCCTTTTTGAGCAAAGAATGTGATTTTTCGTTTTTTTTATCCAGAAATATGCCTTCTATATATAATAAGGTGCTCAACTTTCGCTTGGCAGTTTAAGGGATATAGAGAGGGAAGGGAGATAGAGGACAATGCATTTGTATGTTTCTCTTCATAAACACCTAACGCATTTGTCCTCTATCTCCCTCTATCTCCCTTTATCTCCTTCTATCTCCTTCTTACTACTTAGTTAGCCGTCTGTGCATTGCGCAACTCTATCACCTCCAGGTTGCTGATGTTCTTCCCGTCAATATTGAAACGCACGAGGGTGCGCACGGGCTGTTGACCATATAGTCCGGCAGCACCGGGGTTGATGTGCAGGCAGTTTACCCTGTGGTCATACATTACCTTTGTAATGTGGGAGTGCCCGGAAATGAAAAGGTCAGGGGTTTTGTACTGCATCACCCACGTCACGCTGCGGTCATATCTGCCGGGATAACCGCCTATGTGCTTCATCAGCACGTCGACATCCTCGCACTTGAAGCGTAATGTCTCGGGAAACTCGCGGCGCACCATGTCGCCGTCGATATTGCCGTAAACGCCCCGCAGGGGAGCAATCTCGCGCAGGCGGTCTGCTATCTCTATGCTGCCGAAGTCGCCTGCGTGCCATATCTCGTCGCAGTCATGGAAGTAGTGTTCATAGCGGTCGTCCCAGTGTGCGTGGGTGTCAGAGAGTAGTCCAATTCGTTTCATACGGCAAAATTAAGAAAAAATGTAATCTCTACTTCACATTTTTTGCAAAACCGTCTTTTTATAATTTTTTTTAACAAAAATAAAACTAAAATTTGTACAAAATTAATTAATTTTATGTCTGCTTTGTGTAAAGCCTAAACATAGTGTCCAAGATAGACTGGAATTATTAAACTAACTATACTTAGAAACAATGAGAAAAGACCTAATGATGCTATCGGCTGCATCTGTCGTCATGTTTGGTATGACGGCATGTGGACCTGATTGGGACCAAATGGACCCTCCTGCTGGTGGTCAAGTGTATTCCTCACTGGTGAAATTGGCTTCTTATACTTTCGATGAAGGCACGGCGGAGCCTGTCAACGGACGTGATTTCACTATGTATGCTTATGATGGTGGCGATTTTCCCGCATTGGCGAAAGAGGTTTCTGAATTAGAGAATCCACGTGCCACTCAGTTCCTGAACCTTAATGGCGGATATGCCAGAGTGCTTAATCCCGTTGCGCAGGCGCGCAGCGAGAGAGTGGCAGGCTCTACATCGCAGGATGCAGTGTCGCTCGTGTTTTATGTGAAGCAGAATGCTGAGCATGCAAGCACTTTCAAGCAGACCACATTGTTCTCCTTCCAGAATGCGGACGGCACACAGCAGGTGGCTATGACTGCCAATGGCGGTCTGGTGGTTAACGGTGTTGACGGCGACTACAGCTTTAACACCTCTGACGAGGTTACCACAGGTATGCTGCCGGCTGACGATGAGTGGCACAAGGTGGCTGTGGCAATACGTGACCAGAACTACTTCGTGTATGTTGACGGTGAGAAACGCATTGACTACACACCGCAGACAAGCTATAAGTATTCGCAGATAGACATGGGCAAGGTCGTTGACTTCATGGCTGTGGCTCCTTATTTATATATAGGAGAGAATAGTTACGAGACAGTCGAGGACAAAGCCGCTGAGTACGCATGGCTTGTGGACGATATTGATATCTATCGCAATACTATAACAGAGAAAGAATGGTCATATAAGAAAGACAGTGGCGGCGGCGGCGAGACCGACATAGAGTTCTATGCTCCTGTTTACTTCCAAAGCTTTGACGGATACACTGGTGACTGCACCATATACGGCGCAGGCTCTATAGTATATCGTGACCAGCAGCATGGCAAGGTGTTCGCTAACGTGGCTACTGCTCCGCGCAGCAACTATCTCGTCATGCCGTCAGACCTGTTCACCATGTGCAGTGAGACGCAGGAGATAACCATCAGCTTCTGGGTGAACCGAGGCACGCAGACCGCAGGATATTTCTATGCTCCGCTTTTCTCTGCGTATGCGCAGCATAACTCGACGGAAAACTCTTTCCCGATGATGGTATGCCAGACCCGCGGACTGTTACAGGTTAACAATGCAGGTTGGTCTGATTACACGAATGAACAAAATGTGAAAGGAGCCAACGTTGAGTCAACAGAGTGGCTTGATGACGGTAAGTGGCATCTGTATTGTGCTACGTTTACTCCGACCACGGCGGCTGTTTACATTGACGGCGTGGTGATGAACCAGTGGGAGATTGACGGTGTGGGCAACACTGCGGCTGGATTGTTTACCGATGCCTCTGCCTTGCAGTATATCTGCCTTGGTGGTAACCAGGCATGGAATTGGGCAGACAATGATGCAGGCTTCTGGTTTGATGATTTCGCAATCTACAACCATTGTATTTCAACAGAGCAGATGCAGGCTATAATAGAAGACAAGGCTCCGTCTTATCTGAATACGTTTGAGGGAGGTGCTGGCGATGCCAGTGTGTTCGGAGGCGGTACGTTCGGTAACGAGGGCTCGTACTATGGCAATGTGTTTAAGAATGCATTGGGTGGTATGCGTACTAATTACCTGAAGCTCCCGGCCGATGCTATATCAAAGGCAGCGACAGATGCTGAGGCGCTTACGATAGGTTTCTGGGTAAACAGGGGCAGCCAGACAGACGGTTACTTCTACTGCCCTCTGTTCTCGGCTTACGGACAGCAGAACACCGTTGAGAACACATTCCCGATGATGGTTTGCCAGAGCCGCGGTTTGCTACAGGTTAACAACGCTGGTTGGTCAGACTATACGCCAACTCAGAACCTTGCTGGTATTAATACGGAGTCAACGGTATGGCTGGATGACGGAAGGTGGCATTACTACACCTGTGTTATTACTGCCACAACGGCTGTGGTGTATATTGATGGAGAGGTGATGAACCAATGGGAGATAGACGGTGTGGCAAACACTGCGGCAGGACTGTTTACCAATGCGGCTGACCTCAACACTATCTGTCTTGGAGGTAACCAGGCATGGAATTGGGCTGATCCTGATCCTGCTTTCTGGTTCGACGATATTTCAATCTTCGGCAAGGCCGTTACTCCGGAGGAGATAAAGACCATACTCATGGCGAAGAAGTATAAGTAAGTAACAATAAATAAGTCATTAAGATGAATAATAATATAATAAGAAATATCATCCTCACAGTGGTGATGGCATTTACTGCCTCTGTGACCATGGCGCAGGTCACCGTGCGTGGTCACGTCACTGATGACATGGACGAGGATGTGATAGGCGCCTCGGTGGTGGAGAAAGGCACGGGCAACGGCACCGTGACTGATATGACGGGTAACTTCTCACTGAAAGTGCCAGAGGGGGCAACGCTCTCCATCAGCTATGTTGGTTTCGCTACGAAAGAGGTGGCGGCCAAGGGCGGCTCTGTAATAGAGATTCAGTTAGGTGAGGATAAGCAGTTGCTTAACGAGATTGTCGTCGTAGGTTATGGCGCACAGAAGAAAGAGTCTGTCATCGGCGCTATATCGCAGGTGGACTCTAAGGACCTGCTCGCTACACCGGCGGCTAACCTCTCACAGGCTATATCAGGTAAGATACCTGGTGTGATAACATCGCAGACGAGCGGTGCGCCTGGTGCTGACGACGCACAGATATTCATACGCGGTCGTGCCACCTTCGCCGGTGATGCGCAGCCGCTGATACTGGTGGACGGAGTGGAGCGCTCGTTCTCACAGATAGCACCGGATGACATTGAGTCTATCTCAGTATTGAAGGATGCCTCTGCCACGGCTGTCTATGGTGTGCGTGGTGCAAACGGCGTTATGCTCATCACCACTAAGCGTGGTAAGGAGCAGAAACCGGTAGTGAGCCTTACTGCCAACTGGCAGATACAGTCACCTACAAGGACGATGGACTATCTCGGTACGGCAGAGTCTGTGGCACTGCTCAATGAGGCGTATGCCAATGACGGCATGACATCGCCTTACGCTGGATATACCTCAGACCAGATTGCTTCACTGCCTGACGTGAACTGGTATGACGAGGTGATACGCAGCACTGCTCCCGCACAGCGTTATAACGTAAACGTACGCGGTGGTACGAAGAGAATGCGTTACTTCGTCAGTGGTGAGTTCTATAACCAGAAAGGTCTGTTCAAGGAACTCTCACGTGATGAGTATGGTAACAAGTCTAACACTTCATACTCACGTTATGCCTTCCGTGCCAACCTTGACTTTGACTTGATAAAGAACCTTCTCTTCTCAGTCAACTTCGGTACTCGCTTTGAGGAAAGAAACGGTCCTAACTCTAATGAGTCTGCCGGTTATTCTCAGGTGTTCTATAATGTGAACCATACACCTTCGTATGCCTTCCCTATAGAATATACACTTGAGAGTGGCAAGAGCATCTATGGCGGTACATCACAATATGACAATGTGTATGCGCTGCTTGCTGACGGCGGTTTCTATAAGGCTACGAACACCATAAACGAGACAAACTTCGTGGTGGACTATAAGATGGACTGGCTGCTGAAGGGGCTGAAGGCGCGTGGTATGCTCTCTTTCGACTATGACGCATATTACAAGAAACTGTTTACGAAGAGCTATGCTACATATCAGCTTATACCAGGCAATGACCCGGGACAGTTGTCATCATATAACTCTTTCGGCACAAACGGTAACCTGACGTATGCAGGAAACAACCAGACTACGACATATAAGTTGTATATGGAGGCTCAGCTCTATTGGGCTAACAAGTTTAAGAAGCACGACATCACGGCAATGGTGCTGTATAACCAGAACGACTACCGCTATCAGGCAGACCTGCCTATGAGATATATGGGACTGGTAGGACGTGCTACTTATGGATATGACGAGAAATACCTTGCTGAGGTTAACTTCGGATATAACGGTTCAGAGAACTTCCGCAAGGGTAAGCGCTTCGGCTTCTTCCCAGCCTTCTCTCTTGGATGGCGTATCACACAGGAGAAGTTTATGGAGTCAACGAAAGACTGGCTCACCAACCTGAAGGTGCGTGTGAGCTATGGACAGGTAGGTAACGACCAGTATCTGGTGAACGGTGTGCGTCAGCGTTTCCTCTACCTCTCGCAGTGGGCTCAGCTGAATAACATCTACCTCTTCGGCGCTACCAATTATGTATCAGGAGTATGGGAGTCACAGTATGCCAACTATGACGTTACATGGGAGAAAGCCAATAAGTATAACGCCGGCGTGGAGTTCAATTTCCTCAATGGTCTGCTTTCAGGTTCTTTCGACTACTTCTATGAGAAACGTGACAATATCCTTACCACCTATCAGACAAAGCCTGAGTGGCTCGGCGTTGCCGTTGCTGCCGGAAACCTCGGTGAGACAAAGAACTCTGGTGTAGAGCTGGAGTTGCATCACCGTAACAAGATAGGCAAGGACTTCAACTATAACGTGGACTTTACCTTCTCACATGCAAAGAATGAGATAGTATCACGTGACGAGGCTCCGGGTATGACTTCGTATCGTAAGACAGAGGGACATCCTATAGGACAGTTCTACGGACTCGTGGCTGACGGATTTATCACACAGGCAGATATCGACGGCGGTAATCTGCCAAGGTCTGCCTATACCGATAATCTGCAGCCTGGTGACTTGAAGTATCGTGATATGAATAACGACGGTTTCATTGACGAGCGTGACCAGACATTCATAGGTTACAGTGATGTACCTGAGAATACCTATGCCATCTCTCTCGGATGCAGCTGGAAAGGTCTGGGTATGAGCGTGATGTTCCAGGGAGTAAGCCACGTAAGCCGTTATTATGATGCAGAGGCTATGTATGCTTTCGTCAACGGCGGCAGGGTGCGCCCGTTACATCTGGGACGTTGGAACCCAGCTTTGCCAGAGGCAGAGAACCTGGCACATGCCACCTATCCTTTGCTGCATTATGATGCATACGGTAACCATAACCAGCAGCAGAACTCTTTCTTCTTGCAGAACGGCTCTTTCTTCCGACTGAAGAATATAGAGGTGTATTATGACCTGCCGCAGAAATGGATAAAGAAGCTCGCGATGACACAGTGCAGAGTGTATGTTAATGCTAACAACCTCGTAACATGGGACCATCTTGACAACCTCAATATTGACCCAGAGTCAAGCGGCTCAAATAAATATCCTATAATGAAAGCCATCAACTTCGGTATCAATGTGCAGTTCTAAACAATGCGTGTTGAATGTAAGAAGTGGAATGTTGAATGAAACTAGATATTTCAGTTATGAAAAATATAATAAATAATAATATAAAAGGTGTGATGAGAGGTGCGGGAATGTCATTGTCTCTTTGTCTGTCATCCTTCCTGCTTTTCTCCTGTTCAGACTTCCTTGACCGTGAGGCTGGAGGCTCAGACTTCACAGAGGAACAGACCTTCAGTGACTGGGAGAATTTCACAGCCTACCATATGGACGGCTATAACTATCTGCGTCATGGAGCGCTGCGCATAAATAACTCTTGGCTTGACGCTGCCACAGACTTGGCTATGTGCAGCTATTCTGACGGCGGAGTGCGTAAGAGTTTCAATGTAGGTAACTATAACAGTTCTTTCGGTTCTGCTGAATTGACTTCTACGATGGAGCACTATTATCGCGCAGTGCGTAAGTATAACACTGTGATTGCACGTGCAGAGATAGTACCGAAGCCTACGGATGCTGCAAAGCTGGCATCATATACCCAGGATAAGCAGAACTTCGTGGCAGAGGCACGCTTCCTCCGTGCTTGGGCTTACTGGGAGATGTTCCTGCGTTATGGTACCATGCCTATTATTACCTCGCGTCTGAATCCCGATGGTAATCTTATAGAGAGTATCCTGTATAATGAGAATGGAGAACTGAAAGACGAGGGTGGCCGCCCAACGGTAAAGCAGTATGTGGTGGACTTTATCCTCGCAGAGCTTGCCGACTGCGAGAGCGGGCTGCTTGATAATATGCGCGGTGATACCCGTGACGGACGCATTACTAAGGGAATGGCGCGCGCCCTTGCCGCACGTATATACTTGTATATGGCAAGTCCGCGTTATGCTGAGGAGTCTGGAGTGACATGGCAGCAGGCTGCAAATGCCCAGAAGGCTTTTATGAATGATTTCATGGGTGACTATTCATTAATGCCAGACTATAGCAGTGCTATCCTCAAGACTGTTAATGCAGGAAACACAGAGGTGATATTCTGGCGTAATGACGGCACAGTAGGATGGAGTGCTGTGATGCGTGACGTGCCACCGGCAGAGGGAGGCATGGGAGGCAACTGCCCTACGCAGAACCTCGTGGATATGTATGATATGCTTGATGGTTCTTCTCCTTTCACAAGCTATGATGTGACGGGCGCACCTGTCTATGGAACTGACCAGATGACACCGACGGTGAACAGCGCAAGCGGATATAATGACGAGAACCCTGTAGAGGGACGCGACCCACGCTTGGCTGCCACGATTCTATACAATGGCGTGCATTGGGGAACTAAGGATCTTGACATGACAGAGGGCGGCGCAGATAACGCTTATGGTGACGCCAACGCTACCAAGACAGGTTATTATATGCGCAAGTATGTACCAGAAGATATCTTCAATACTACTGCTCATTCTGGTAATGCCAGCCGTAACTGGATATTCATTCGCTATGCAGAGATATTGCTGAACTATGCTGAGGCTCTCAACGAGGTAAGCTATGATGCAAACAAGAATACTATTTGCGACCTGCTTAATCAGTTGCGTGGCCGTGCTGGCATAGAGGGAGATTTGCGTAATCGTCTTACAGAGGACCTTACATCGCAGGAGGCTATGCGTAACTTCATTCATAAGGAGCGCACCATTGAACTGGCAATGGAGGAACACCGTGCGTGGGACGTACGTCGTTGGCAGTGTGCCACAGAGGCTCTGTCTCGTCCTATAATCGGCATGACTGTGTCAAAGGCCGGAGACGGTACGGATGTATATACCCGTAAGATTGCGCAGACGCGTATATTCGAGGAGCGTATGTATTTGTATCCTATTCCGGAAACAGAGATATGGAAAGTTGGTCCTTACGGGTTCAAAGATAACCCGGGATGGTCAGAATATTAATCACTTAAAGCAGACATCAAAATAAGTATGAGACACAAGATATCAAACATAATACTCACAGCTTCGCTCCTTGCCGTCTGCACGGATGCCATGGCACAGAAACCTGTGTTGCGCGGTAGCGTTGTGGACCAGGATGGAAAACCTGTGGTGGGAGCCTTGGTGAGCGTGACAGAGACCAATAGACTGGCTGTGACTGATAAGAATGGCGAGTTCTTGTTGAGAAACGCACGTCAGGGAGACGAGCTTTGTATAGATGCCGAGGGCTACTATAGAAAGATAGAGATGGCTAAGGGTGACGTGCCTAAGTTCACAGTAGTACGTGACAGTGACATCTATGCGGCTACGGCACCGCTGCCGTTTACGGAGAAGAAGAAAAAGCACATGACTGAGGCTGTAAGCGTGGTGACTGGTGAGGAACTGGAGAAACATCCTGTTACTGTGTTGCAGAATGCCTTTAACTCAACAGTGACAGGCGTGCAGACCTTTGAGAGCAACTCTGAGCCAGGCTGGTCAGAGACATCAATGTATATCCGCGGTCTGCGTACCATGAACGGTAATGCGCAGCATCCGCTTATCATCGTTGATAACGTGGAGCGTGACCTGTCATTCCTTGATGCCTATCCTATAGAGAGTGTCACTGTGTTGAAAGATGCAGCGGCAGCGGCTATCTATGGTATGAAGGGTGCTAACGGCGCAATCATCGTGACAACAAAGCGCGGTGAGGCAGGCAAGACCAAGATAAACTTTACGCAAGAGGTCGGATTCCAGAGCGTAGCAGGTTATCCAGAGCAGCAGAATGCTTACAACTATGCATTGTCATATAACCAGGCTTTGTATCTCGATGGCAAGGCTCCATATTATTCTGACTATGACATAGAGCAGTATCGTAAGCTCGTTAACGGCGAGCAACTTACGGGCATGGACCAGTACAAGTATTTCAATACCAACTGGGCAAAGGTGGGACTGCGCAGCTATGCGCCGCAGTACCGCACTAACCTCCAGATAAGCGGCGGCTCAGACCGTGTGAAGTACTATGTCAGCTTCTCTTACCTGCGTCAGGAGGGCTTGTATAATACTGATTGGACAAACTATAATAACGAGAATGACACGCAGCACGTGCTTAACCGCTTCAATCTGCGTGCTAACGTAGATGTGAATATCAACAAGTTCCTTACACTTAATGTGGACCTTGGCGGACGTATTGACAACATTATACAGCCTACTGCCACATGGGGCGGAGCGGGCGATGCGGCTGACGCATGGCAGATATTCTGTTTCGGTATAAATGAGAATAAGCCTACCAACCCTGTGTTCTGTCCAAACGGAGAGTTCTTTATCCCGACGGATAACCACTCTAAGAACGTGGCTTACATGATATCAAGCAACGGCACGGAGCAGAACCGCCGTCGTAACCTGTATTCTACAGTTAACCTCGTGGGTGACTTCGGTTTCCTGACCAAGGGGTTGAAGGGACACATCACGTACAGCTTTGACGGATATGAGACGTTCCAGAAGTATCAGGACCGTGAGGCAAACGGTTTCTATTATGATTACATGAAGGACTATACCTCACTTGAGGAGATTTCATATACCCGTCAGCGTACATACTCCGCGTTGTCAACGGCTATCACGGTGCCGCGCGACTACTATTACAATATAAACATGAACATGGGCTTTGACTATGCCCGTCAGTTCGGCAAGCATTATACGCAGGGTAACGCTTTCTTCCGCACATACCAGCACAACATACGCGGACAGTACTCATCATATCGTTACGCTTCATTTAACTTCAGCGGCACATACGCATACGATGACCGTTACCTCTTCACCGCCAACCTCTCACGTATGGGCTCAGACAACTATTCCCTGGGCAACCGCTGGGACACGTTCTATGGCTTCTCTGCCGGTTGGAACATCAACAAGGAGCCTTGGTTCAAGAAGCAAAACTGGAAGGTTGACCTGCTGAAGATACGTGCCAGCTACGGTCGTGCCGGCTATGATATCGTGAACTCAGGCTCAAGCAGTCAGGACGGCACCACAAACCGCTATCCATTCCAGAGTGAGTACTCTCAGGGAGCCAGCTACTCTTTCGGTCGTGTGTCGGGAGCCAGCCAGTCAAACGTGGTACCTACCTATTATGAGTCAAAGATGGGCTCTGAGGCTATCACATGGGAGATATCAAAGATGTTCAATTTCGGTATCGACTGGGATGTGTGGAACCATAAGTTCTACGGCTCGTTTGATGTGTTCAAAGAGTGGCGCTCTGATATTCTTATCTCACCGTCATCAACACCTATATTGTTAGGCATCACGCCTCCGCAGGAGTCATTGGGCAAGGCGGAGACTCACGGCATAGAGCTGACGATAGGCCACTCACACCGTTATGGTGACTTCAAGTGGAGCATTGAGGGTATGCTGACATGGAACAAGAACAAGATAACCTATATGGACGAGGTAGAGCGTACTTATGACTATCAGCAGCGCACAGGCAAGCGTATAGGTCAGGGCTTCGCATTGAAGTTCCAGCAGTGGGCTTCAGATGAGAATCTTATAGCTACCTCTCAGCAGGATGCTATAGACCATCCGGAGAAATATCCGTACAACACATTTGCCGGCGCATCATTTAAGTTGGGTAATGCCGTGTTCCAGGATACGAACGGCGACCGCCAGATAGACGTGGACGATAAGACTGCTATGGGTTACAATGTTGATTTCGACCGTATCCCAGAACTTACACCGTCTGTCAAGCTCGGCTTCGAGTGGAAGGGATTTGATGCTCGCGTCATCATGACAGCTTATCTTAACCGTATCGCATTATGTCGTGAGAATGTGGACCACAGCTTCGGATGGGGTGGTGCCACCACGCATGAGATTGTCAACTCATGGGGCTACTACACAGATGACCCAGCCGACCCACGTAATATCAACGCCAAGTACCCACGTCTCTCAGCAGCGTCATTCAGCTCAGCTGACCGTAATGACGACACACGTGAGTCAGACATCTGGTGGATGAACGGAGATTATCTGTCACTGCGTAATATCGAGATAGGTTACTCCTTCCCATTACGTTGGATATCACGTCTGGGCATGACCAAACTGCGTGTTTACTTCTCTGGCTATAACCTTTACAACTGGTCACACCTTGGTGACGGCTTTGACCCGGAGAATCCTACAAACTATATCTGGACTTATCCAAAGACAAAGTCATTTACTTTCGGATTAAACATCTCGTTCTAAGTGAGTAGTGATGACAGAGAGTAGGAGATTGAAAAGTTGAATGTGACATAAAAACTCTATTATGAAATATAAAATGACAAAAGATATAAAAAGAATATTCAAATGTGCCGGAATGATATTGCCTCTTGGTCTCCTTGCGTTTTCGCTGAACTCCTGCAATGATTACCTTGACAAGGAGTATGATGCGTCGCAGTCAGATGACAAGGTGTTTGGTGATGAGACCATGACACGTGGTTTCCTTGCAGACTTGTATAACTACGCACCCAACGGGTTATCTATCTTCAATGACGACCAGCGTACGGCATCTTCACGTGACTGTATGACAGATAATGCAATTTGCTTCTGGGGTTTGCACTATTACACATTTGTAGCCAATGATGCATATACCTCCACCAACCATGCTCTGACAGGTTTCTGGGGTACTGACACCAAGTCGGCACGTGCGTGCAGTCAGTTCATAGAGAAGGCAGACCCCACGGTGATAGGCAATAAGGTCATCAGCGGCAGTGACGACAGCCGTCTGTATGACCGTAACATACAAGAGGCTACATTGCTGCGTGCGTTGGCACACCTTGACCTCGTAGCTTGGTTTGGCGATGCTCCTATCATAGACCATGTGCTGAGTACGTCAGAGGCCTCCGCCATGACACGCACGCCGGCAGGCGATGTGCTCCAGTGGGTGGCTGACGAGTGTGACCGTGTTGTCAACAGCGGTTACCTCCCTATGCGTTATCAGAATGAGAACTCCAACTGGGGACGTGTGAACGGTTGTATGGCATACGCCATGAAGAGCCGTGCGCTGCTCTACAAGGCCTCTCCGCTTAACCTTGCCAAGACCAACAACGCTGTTAAAGCCGAGGAGGCATGGAAGGCGGCTGCCGACGCTGCTGACGAGGCAATACAGAAATGCCAGGAGAACGGATATAAGCTTAACGGCACAGAGGGCAGCTATGATACCTCGGCAGAGGGCGACTACTATAAGGTGTTCGCCTCAGACCCTACACAGAGTAACGAGATTATCTTCGGTTCACAGGTAATGTTTAATACCCAGGTGGAGAAGATGCTTATGCCGTTTGGCTTCAAGGGCAGCTCGTTCCAGTCAGCAGGCCGTACCAATCCTACCCAGAACTTCGTTGACTCTTATGAGACCATCAACGGTCTGGCTATAGACCAGGACCCGGACTATGACGAGCAGAACCCTTATGCTAACCGTGACCCACGTCTTGACCAGAC
This sequence comes from Prevotellaceae bacterium UBA3627, assembly GCA_002373375.1. Lineage (GTDB taxonomy): Bacteria > Bacteroidota > Bacteroidia > Bacteroidales > Bacteroidaceae > Prevotella. The sequence continues at coordinate 22,635 of DFLE01000018.1, read as the reverse complement.
CATCTTCCACCAAGGTTCCCGCTTCGGCGATGTAGGTACTACGGTAGGCCGTAATGTTGACGTGCGCGAGGACGGTGGTGAGGACCTCGGCTCTGCCGGTGAGGCTGGTGGCACACATACAGGCTATTACCTTAAGAAATGGTGTTACAACATAGACATCAACAATGCCTCAAACATGCCACACAGCTGGATACTCTTCCGCTTTGCCGAGCTGTTGCTCAACTCTGCTGAGGCACACTTCAACCTCTATCTGCTCAACGGCAACGCCAGCGACCTCAACACCGCGCTTACCAATATCAATAAGGTGCGTGCGCGTGCCGGTATGCCTGCATACACTGCAGAGACATTGACACTGGAGCGCCTGCAGAACGAGCGTCGTGTGGAGTTGTGCTTTGAGGACCACCGCTTCTTCGACCAGCGTCGTTGGATGCTTTTCGAGGGCGTGACAAGAAGTGCGGAGGTGACAAAGCCACGTTATCAGCAGATGCTTAACATCTATGGCGTTCAGGTAGGTGGTACCACTGCGAATCCTACATACGTATATGCACGCTCAAAGGCTAATGACACACGTACTTTTGTAAGTCCTAAGAGCTATCTGTTCCCTATACCATATACAGAGACTAAGGCTGCTCCTGGTCTGGGTCAGAACCCGGGATGGTAATAACAGGTAATATATCGATATTACAGAGAATAACGGAAGATAAAAAGAATGTAGAACGTAATATGAATAATATATTATGAGAATAAACAATATAAATATAGGAGTAATAAAGGCGGCAACCCTCTCCTTGCCACTCTACCTCTTCACTCTTTTGCTTTTCAGCTGCTCAGACAGTGACGAGGCATTGTCAGAGGCAGACCTGCTGCATTTTGATGCAGTGACGTTAGAGAGTGACGGCAGTGATGTGACCGCCGCAGCGAAGTTCTATTCAGAACTCTCTCCCCTCAGCGCATACGGATATGTATATACCACCGACGCTGAAAAAGACCCTACCATCGCTGATTATATATTGGAAGGCACAGTGTCAAACGGACAGAGAACCGTGCAACAGGCTTCCTACATACGTAATATAGACTATCGTGAGGTAAGTGCCACATTCCCTTCAGCATTGCTGGAGCAGTATGGCGCAGTCTATGCACGCGCTTTCGTAACGGTGTATAACGGTAAGACCTACTACTCAGACAAGATAGAGGTAGGAACATCACAGACCGCTGAGGCTAAGTTGCAGTCATACGAGGCTCCTGATTATGTGGATAACTACACACTGGCCAACACCGAGTGGACACACCGCAACAGGTGGAACCTGGCCAATGTGCATGACCCGTCAATCATGTTGGCAGACGATGGATATTATTATATGTATCAGACCGACGCCTCATGGGGCAACGTGCACTGGGGACACGGCCACTTCATGTGCCGCCGCTCAAAAGACCTTGTGAACTGGGAGTTCCTCGGCCCCACCATGCAGAAGTGCCCTTCATGGTGCTTGGAGAAACTCAACGAGATGCGTGCGGAGGTTGGTGCACTGCCACTTTCTAACGTGCCCGACTACGGCGAGGGCGCATGGGGCTACTGGGCACCAGTGGTGCGTAACCTCGGCAACGGCACTTACCGTATGTATTACTCCATTGTGGCACCGGGTTACCTCTTCAATGCCACCACCTCAGGCTGGGGCGAGCGCGGCATGATAGGCATGATGGAGACACAGACACCTGAGGATGTCACCTCATGGGTTGACAAGGGATATGTCGTCAGCTCACCGTCAGACCGTGGTACCAACTGGAAAGTGTCACCAGGTAGCTATGACCAGTGTTACTTCCTCTACAACGGCATTGACCCGTCATATATCGTCACCCCGGAGGGTGAGCACTGGCTCATCTACGGCTCATGGCACAGCGGCATAGTAGCCCTGCAAATCAACGCTGAGACGGGCAAACCGCTGAATGAGCTCGGCTCATGGTATGGCACGAGCGCGTCAGCCGTTGCAAGTTATGGCAAGCGTATCTACTCACGTGTAGCCTCTGGCTATTGGGCTCGCTGGCAGGGCAGTGAGGGACCGGAGATTGTCTATAACCCGGAGACGCAGTATTACTACCTCTTCCTGGCATACGACGGTCTTGATATTCCATATAACACGCGTGTGTTGCGCTCACGCAATGTTGACGGCCCGTTCCTTGACATCACCGGCGCTGACCGCACCGCCAACCCTGGCGACGCATATCCTATAGTGACACACCCTTATCACTGGACATACTCAGCCAACACATGGATGGGTATCTCTCATGTGGCAGTCTTTAATGACGGTAAGGGACAGTGGTTCATATCCTCACAGGCGCGTCTCTCAGACCCTAACGCTATGATGCTCGGTCATGTGCGCCGCCTGCTGTGGACGGAGGACGGATGGCCTATCGCCGTGCCAGAGCGTTACGGCAACGTGCCTCAGGCTAAGATAACAGCGAGCGAGATGCGTGGCACATGGGATTTCATCGACATCACCTATGAGAGGGACGTAGCCAAGGAGGGCGTAACCTTCGAGATGCGTCAGACAGGTAAATGCACCGGCGGAGCGTTCAACGGTCAGGCATGGTCGTTTGACGAGGAAAGCCAGACACTCACCATAGGTTCTCAGAAGTTCCTCGTGACACGTGAGTGTGACTACGACTCCAACCCGCGCCGCGCCACTATCTGCTTCTGCGCTTACAGCAGCGACGGCAAGCATACATACTGGGGCAAGCGCCTGTGGTAAGTAATAAGAAAGAAGTATATATAAAAAAGGAAATCCTTAGAACAGATGTTGCGTTCTAAGGATTTCCTTTTTTATTTAATACCGTTAAAGTATGTAATGACGTTAAAGCTGTCCTGACTCCACCAGGCGTACCACGCGCTCCGTAAGTTTGTCCTTGCCTTTCGGGTCATACTCTTTTTTCAGAGAGGCGCCGAGCATCCATGCAAATGACTGGTAGAACACCGCCTTGGTGTTTCCGAGGAAAGCCTTCACCAGTTGGTAAGACGAGGAGTTGGTCTCGCGGTATATCAGTTTTATCAGCAGCTTACCCTGTGAGAAGGTCAGTTTCTTCAGTCGGGGAGTATAGTCGGCCTTCAAGGTCTTCTCCACATACTTCATGTGCTCCTCGCGCGCCTTCTTGTTAGGCAGGGTCTCCATATATTCATAGGTCTCTATGACGGCGGCGTTCACCTCTTTTGCTATAGGCAACACTTTCTTAACGTTATATACCAATCGGTTGTAGGCCTGGCGTTGCCGCTCATTCTTAAACTCCATCGGACCGAACACATACACGTTGTTCAGCTCCACGCTCTGTATGCTGTCGCCCGAACCGTTGGTGTCAAGCACCTTGCCCACGCGCACCATAGGCACAAAGGTAGGGCTGTCCATGTCAACCTGGCGGTCTTCCGGATGTACCTTTTTCTTGTCCTTGGCAGCCAAGGGCATTACGGCTGAAAAGAGGAATATTAAGACATATATCTTTTTCACATCGCAAAAGTACAACTATTTTTTTTATAATAACACGTTTTCTACAAAAAATGTGACATTTTGATAACTTTTTAGTTAAAATACTTACGTGAGTTGTTAACGTCTGTTAATTAATAGGTGGCATTGAGAAAGCTATGCTTTTACACTGTGAAAGCTATCACTTTACCTTGTAAAAGCTATCGTTTTACAGTGTGAAAGCATAGCTTTCATTTTGTCAAATGTCATACACTGTAAATCAGAGGCTTGAAAATGGTATTTTGTGGTTTCTCCCGTTGTTAAAAAATTACAAATATGCTATAATATATAAGGTGAAAAGAAAAGTTTTTGTAATTTTGCAGCGAAATTGGTCATTTAGGGCGTTCTTGCATAGCAGGAATGCCCCGAATGGCTGAATACTGTTCTCCAAAGGATAAAAACGACAAAGACTAAATAAGATGCAAGACAACTTAGTTATAGTGGAGAGTCCGGCAAAGGCCAAGACCATAGAGAAGTTCTTGGGAAAGGACTACAAGGTTATGTCAAGTTACGGCCATATCCGTGACCTGAAGAAGAAAGAGATTTCCATTGACCTGAAAACCCTTGAGCCGGAGTATGAGATACCCGAGGATAAACGTAAGGTGGTCAGCGAACTGAAAGCCAATGCCAAGAAAGCCAAGAAGGTATGGCTGGCTTCCGATGAAGACCGTGAGGGAGAGGCTATCTCATGGCATCTGTGTGAGGTGCTGGGACTTGATGAGAAAAGTACCAACCGCATAGTGTTCCATGAGATTACCAAGCCTGCCATTCTCGCGGCAATAGAGAATCCGCGTCATCTTGACATGAATCTTGCCAATGCCCAGCAGGCACGTCGTATGCTTGACCGTCTTGTTGGTTTCTCTCTCTCGCCGGTGCTGTGGCGCAAGGTAAAGCCAAGCCTCTCGGCAGGCAGGGTACAGTCAGTTGCGGTACGTCTTATAGTAGAGCGTGAGCGTGAGATACAGGCATTCAAGGCAGAACCTTATTTCCGCGTTACGGCAGTGTTTACCGTTGACGGCCAGGAGATGAAGGCAGAGCTCGACCATCGTTTCTCTACCCATGAGGAGGCTCTCGCCTTCCTTGAGCAGTGTAAGGATGCCCTGTTCACGATAGAACAGATACAGAAGAAGCCGTTGAAGCGCTCACCGGCAGTGCCGTTTACCACCTCGACATTACAGCAGGAGGCTGCCCGTAAGCTGGGCTTCACTGTAAGCCAGACCATGATGGTGGCACAGCGTCTGTATGAGGCCGGACACATTACTTATATGCGTACCGACAGCGTCAACCTCTCATCACTCTGCATCAGCACAGCCAAGGAGGCGGTGGTGTCACTCTATGGAGAAGAGTACTCAAAGCCGCGTAACTTCACTACGCATACCAAGGGCGCGCAGGAGGCTCACGAGGCCATACGTCCTACATATATGAGCAATCAGCAGATAGAGGGTACCTCACAGGAGCGTCGTCTCTATGACCTGATATGGAAGCGCACTGCGGCATCGCAGATGGCTGACGCACAGCTGGAGAAGACCACGGTGGTCATCAGCATAGACAAGGGAGAGAACAGGTTCGTGGCTACTGGTGAGGTTGTGAAGTTTGACGGTTTCCTCAAGGTGTATCGCGAGAGCACCGGCGATGATGAGGAGCTGCATACCGATGACGGAATGTTGCCCCAGGGATTGAAAGAGGGAATGCAGCTGGACCGCAAGGAGATAGTGGCAACGGAACGCTACTCACAGGGACCAGCCAGATATACCGAGGCATCGCTCGTCCACAAGATGGAGGAACTGGGCATCGGACGTCCGTCAACATACGCTCCTACCATCTCAACCATACAGCAGCGTGAGTATGTGGTGAAAGGCGACCGCAAAGGCGAGGAGCGCCCATACACCATTGATACCCTCAGCGGCCAGAAAGTGTCAACAAAGACCAAGAAGGAGATGGCTGGCAGCGAGAAGGGCAAGCTGTTGCCTACCGACGTGGGTACAGTGGTTAATGACTTCCTGATGGAGTATTTCCCTACTATCATGGACTATAACTTCACGGCTAACGTGGAGCAGGACTTTGACGCCATAGCTGAGGGTAAGGAGGATTGGCACAAGATGCTGAAGAACTTCTACGGCGACTTTGAGCCTACGGTAGAGAAGACCATTAAGACACGCTCTGAGCATAAGGCTGGCGAGCGTATATTGGGTGATGACCCAAAGACCGGTAAGCCGGTAGCGGTGAAGATTGGCCGTTACGGTCCGGTTGTGCAGATAGGTACTGCAGATGATGATGAGAAGCCACGCTTTGCTCAGATGCCTAAGGATAAGTCTATTGAGACCATCACCCTCGAGGAGGCGCTGGAGCTGTTCCGCCTGCCGCGTGAGGTAGGTGAGTATGAGGGTGAGGTGGTAACCATTGGTACAGGCCGCTTCGGTCCTTATGTGCTTCATAAGAAGAAGTTCGTGTCAATCCCTAAGACTCAGGACCCGCTTACCATAACACTGGAGGAGGCTGTGGCACTGATAAACGACAGCCGCAAGGTGGAGGAGCAGCGTCATTTGAAGACATTTGACGAGGACCCGAAGCTGGAGGTGATGAATGGCCGTTATGGTCCTTACATAGCTTATGACGGAAAGAACTACCGTCTGCCTAAGGCTATGCATCCTAAGGCTGCGGAGTTGACCTATGAGGAGTGCATGAAGATAGTGAAGAAGTGAACTGCGAACTATGAACAGTGAAGTGAAAAGAATCCTTCTCATTGGCTACATGGGAGCCGGTAAGACTACCGTGGGTAAGGAGTTGGCGCGGCAGTTAGGCGTGACATTCTATGACCTTGACTGGTATATAGAGACACGTATGCGTATGCGAGTACCGGAGATTTTCGCACAGAAAGGCGAGGAAGGCTTCCGCGACGTGGAACAGCGTATGCTGCATGAGGTGGCGGAATTTGAGAACGTTATCGTGTCATGTGGTGGCGGTACTCCTTGCTTCTATGATAATATGGACTACATGAACCGTCAGGGAGAAGTGGTCTATCTGCGTGCCACTCCTGAGGTGCTCTTCCGTCACTTGAAGATGGGTAAAGGCGTGCGACCATTGTTACAGGGCAAGAGCGATGAAGAGCTGCTTGCCTTCATTAAGGAGCAACTGGCATATCGCGAACAGTTCTATCTCAAGGCGCGCCATGTGGTTGACATACCATGTATGGAAACAGAAGATAAGATAACAGAGACGGTAAACCTTGTCTTGAAGGCGGTAAAGTGTAATACGCTGAATTAATATTTGCAGATGAAGAAGTGGACTATAGACGACTCCAGGGAGTTGTATAACATAGGTGGATGGGGAACAAGCTATTTCTCAATCAACGAGAAAGGACACATCAGCGTGTCTCCGTTGAAAGACGGCGCACAGGCAGACCTGCGTGAGATTGTTGACGAGCTACAACTCAGGGATATATCAACGCCGGTGCTGTTGCGCTTCCCTGATATCCTTGACAACCGCATAGAGAAGACGGCATCATGTTTTCAGAAGGCTGCGGAGGAGTATGGATATAAAGGCCAGAGCTTCGTCATCTATCCCATCAAGGTGAACCAGATGNNCTGTTGCTCAACAAAACTCCCGATGAGGTGCAGCAGTTCATCCGCGAGCAGCTGGCCTACCGCGAGCACTTCTACTCGCAGGCCCGCCACATCGCCGACGTAAACCTCATGGACAACTTTTCAAAAATAGCAAACACCGTTGCCGACATCCGCGAGATGCTCGGCGTCTGACTTTCAAGCAATCAACTATTACCTAATCACCATACAACGCACTGACGAAATGAAGAAATGGACGATTGAAGACGCGAAGGAACTCTACAACCTGAACGGTTGGGGCACTTCGTATTTCGGAGTAAACGAGAAGGGCAACGTCTACGTGACGCCCTGTAAGGACCAGACGCAGATTGACCTGCGCGAAGTGATGGATGAACTCGCCCTGCGCGATGTCACACCACCTGTGCTGTTGCGCTTTCCCGACATCCTCGACAACCGCATCGAGAAAACGTGGAGCTGCTTCAAGAAGGCTTCGAAGGAATACGACTACAAGGGCGAGAACTATGTGGTGTATCCCATCAAGGTGAACCAGATGCAGCCGGTGGTGGAGGAGATAATCTCACACGGACGTAAGTTCAACCTCGGACTGGAGGCTGGCTCAAAGCCGGAGCTGCATGCCGTGATAGCTGCGGCATGTCAGAGCGACTCCCTTATCATCTGTAACGGATACAAGGACCAGGCCTATGTGGAACTGGCTCTGTTGGCGCAGAAGATGGGCAAACGCATCTTTATCGTCATCGAGAAGATGAACGAGATAAACATCGTGGCACAGGCTGCCAAGAAGCTCGGTGTGATGCCTAATATAGGTCTGCGCATTAAACTTGCCTCCAGTGGTTCCGGCAAATGGCAGGAGAGTGGAGGTGATGCCTCGAAGTTCGGTCTTACTGCAGCTGAGGTGCTTGAGGCATTGCGCAAGCTTGATGAGCAGGGATTGCATGACGGCGTACGACTGATACATTTCCACATTGGCTCACAGATAACCAAGATACGTAAGATACAGGTGGCACTGCGCGAGGCTGCACAGTATTATATCAACCTGCATCGCATGGGCTATGCCATAGAGTATGTGGACTGCGGAGGCGGACTGGGTGTGGACTATGATGGCACGCGCTCAAGTAACTCTGAGTCATCGGTAAACTACAGCATACAGGAGTATGTGAACGACTGTGTATATACTTTCGTGAACGCTGCAGACAAGAATGAACTGCCACATCCTAACCTTATCACCGAGGGTGGACGTTCGCTGTCGGCTCATCACTCAGTGCTTGTCATTGACGTGCTTGGAACAACATCACCGCCGATGATGCCGGAAGAGTTTGAGGCAAAGGAGACCGACCACCAGCTGGTGCGCGACCTCTATGATATATGGTGTAAGATAGATACTCGTTCGCTGCTTGAGGACTGGCATGATGCCGAGGAGATACGTGAGGAGGCATTAAACCTCTTCTCCATGGGTATCGTTGACCTGAAGACAAGGGCTGAGATAGAGTCTATGTACTGGAGTGTGTGCCGTGAGGTGCTTGCGCTGACTAAGCAGTTGAAGCATGTGCCTGAAGAACTGCGCACAGTAGGTAAGATGCTTGCAGATAAGTATTTCTGTAACTTCTCTCTCTTCCAGTCGTTGCCAGACACATGGGCTATAGACCAGCTCTTCCCCGTTGTGCCGCTGCAGCGTCTTGATGAGCGTCCTACACGTCGTGCCACATTGCAGGATATTACCTGTGACAGTGATGGTAAGATAGCACAGTTTGTGTCAGACGGCCGCATAACATCTACGTTGCCAGTGCACCCGCTAAAGAAGGGCGAGCCGTATTATCTCGGCGTGTTCCTTGTGGGAGCGTATCAGGAGATACTCGGTGATATGCATAACCTCTTTGGCGACACTAATGCCGTACATATCACGATGAAGGACGGACACTACCACATAGACCAGATAATAGACGGCGAGACTGTGGAGGAGGTTCTTGACTATGTGCAGTATGACCCGAAGAAGCTTGTGCGAAAGCTTGAGGTGTGGGTAACAAAGAGTGTGAAAGAGGGGCGTTTGTCGCTTGAGGAAGGTAAGGAATTTCTCTCAAACTATCGCTCCGGACTCTACGGATACACCTATTTGGAATAAAAAAGAAGTAGGAAAAGCGTTGTGCACCTACACAATGTTAAAGAAACAAAAATATGGCAAGAAATCGATGGATGTTTGACATCTATCAAGATTTTTTTTGCTATCTTTGCATTACAAATCCGGTGGTAACCCAATCAATGTTAACTTACCACTATGATCAACACACGCAGAACTACTAATACTATGCAATCTATTCATCGGATTAATAGAAAATAGCTCCGCTGCTTACATCGTAGGCAGCGGAGCAAATCTTTTTTACGGTAAATATAATGTGCAATACGCAAAAAAATGGGGATTTTCTGCGTGATGTTAAAAATTTTGAGTAACTTTGCACCGTAATTTCCCTAACTCGTTACCCTTATAAACGTTACATATATATGGCTAATTTAAGATTTCAGGTAGTAGCAGAGGCTTTTAAGAAACAACCATTGACCGTACCTACACCTAAGGAGCGCCCGTCAGAGTTCTTCGCAAAATACGTGTTTAACAAGCAGAAGATGTTTAAGTATCTGCCAAGCAGCACGTATGAGAAGATGCTGAAGGTGATAGATGAGGGTGCACCGCTTGACAGGCAGACTGCAGACGAGGTGGCAATAGGTATGAAGAAATGGGCTATGGAACTTGGTGTAACACACTGTACACACTGGTTCCAGCCACTTACAGAGACTACTGCCGAGAAACATGATGCCTTCGTGGAGCACGATGGTAAGGGTGGTATGATAGAGGAGTTTGAGGGTAAGAGTTTGATACAGCAAGAGCCTGACGCGTCGTCATTCCCGTCAGGAGGCATACGTTCTACGTTCGAGGCGAGAGGATACTCTGCATGGGATCCTACGTCACCGGTGTTTGTAATAGGCGATACATTGATGATTCCTACGCTCTTTATCTCATATACAGGTGAGGCGTTGGACTATAAGACTCCGTTGTTGAAGGCTATACATGCCGTTGACAAGGCTGCCACAGATGTGGTGCATTACTTTAATCCAGAGGTTAAGAAGTGTGTGTCTAATCTGGGATGGGAACAGGAGTATTTCCTTGTTGATGAAGGACTGTACTCTGCTCGTCCTGACCTTTTGCTTACAGGGCGTACGCTGATGGGACACTCCTCTGCTAAGGACCAGCAGATGGATGACCACTACTTCGGTGCTATACCAGAGCGTGTGGCAGCGTTTATGAAGGATTTGGAGATTCAGGCTCTTGAGTTGGGCATACCGTGCAAGACAAGACACAATGAGGTGGCTCCTAACCAGTTTGAGCTGGCTCCGATATTCGAGGAGATGAACCTCGCCATTGACCATAATATGCTTATCATGTCGCTGATGAAGAAAGTGGCTCGTAAGCATGGCTTCCGCTGTCTGTTGCATGAGAAACCGTTTGACGGAGTGAATGGCTCTGGTAAGCATAATAACTGGTCTATATCTACAGATACAGGCATATTGCTCCATGCTCCTGCAAAGGACGAGGTGGGCAGCCTGCGTTTCGTTACCTTTATTGTTGAGTCGTTGATGGCTGTATATCGTCATAACGGACTGCTCAAGGCTTCTATCATGTCGGCAAGTAATGCCCATCGTCTGGGAGCGCATGAGGCACCGCCGGCTATTGTCAGCTCTTTCCTCGGCAAGCAGCTCTCAGAGATTCTTGACCACTTGGAGCAGACTGATGACGACAAGATAGCCATAAGTGGTAAGGCTGGCTTGAAGTTGGACATCCCGTCTATTCCAGAGTTGCTGATAGATAACACAGACCGCAACCGCACCTCTCCGTTTGCCTTTACCGGTAACAGGTTCGAGTTCCGTGCACCAGGTTCTGAGGCTAACTGTGCCAGCGCTATGATAGCATTGAGCGCAGCAATGGCTGAGGCTCTGGTAAACTTCAAGAAGCGTGTAGATGCGTTGATAGAGTCAGGTAAGGATAAGCATGCCGCCATCATCAGCGTGCTGCGTGACGATATAAAGACCTGTAAGCCTATTCGCTTTGACGGTAACGGATACAGTGATGAGTGGGTGGAAGAGGCTAAGCGTCGCGGACTGGACACTGAGCGCTCATGTCCGTTGATTTTTGACCGCTATCTTGACAAGGAGTCAATAGAAATGTTTGAGAGCCTCGGCATCATGACAAAGAAGGAGCTGGAGGCCCGCAACGAGATTAAGTGGGAGACCTATACAAAGAAAGTGCAGATAGAGGCTCGTATCTTCGGTGATCTCTCCATTAACCACATCATACCACAGGTGGTGGCATACCAGACTAAGCTTGCGGAGAATGTGCGTGCTATGAAGTCTATATTGCCAGAGGAGGAGTTCCTTGCTTCTGCTGCAAGTAATCTTGCTCTTATCTCTGAGATATCAAAGCGTATCAAGGAGATAGAGGAGGGCTGCGAGAATCTTACCGAGGCTCGTAAGGTGGCAAATATAATAGAGGATGCCCGTGAGAAGGCCGTGGCATATCATGATACTGTAGAGCCGCTGATGGACCAGATACGTTATCACATTGATAAGCTTGAGGCAAAGGTGGACGATGAGGTCTGGACCTTGCCTAAGTATCGTGAGATGCTCTTTATCCGATAATGGATATAAAAGGAAATTAATAAGGTTATATATAAAACGAAATCCACAATCAGGAATAGCTCCGAATTGTGGATTTCGTTTTGTTGTATAGATATGTTACGTTAACATATTACACGCCTCTAAAGCGTCTTTGAATACTCCGTGGCGCCGAGCAGGAAACAGCCTAATCCGTAATCATCAAAGTCTGGTTCACGATAGAATGTGCAAGGCTGTGATGATGCAGGTCTGTCCCCAGAGCCTTGTACATAGCCAAGGAATCCGTCTCTGTGTACGCATGATGCACATGCTTTCCATGCCTTGTCTATGGCTGTCTGGTACTGCTTGCCCTTGATAAGCTTATTGTTGATACCCCATGACAGTCCGTAGAGGAACAGTGATGTGCCTGACAACTCTGGACCGGCGAAGTCTTGTGATGCAAGACTGGCATTCCAAAAGCCATCCTCACGCTGCAGTGATATGAGGGCCTTGGTCATGGCAAGGTAGTCTTTCTTCAGTTGCTTGTAGTATGGGTCATTCTTAGGCAATGTTGACATAACCCTGACCAAGGCGGCATATACCCATCCGTTACCTCTGCTCCAGTAACAGTTTTTGCCATCGCTCTCCTTGTAGGGTGGCACGAAGTTCTTGTCGCGCCACCACAGCCCCTCGGCCTTGTTGAACAGTCCTCCGCCGCAGGTGTCGCGTGTCCATACGTATGAGCGCATGGCATAGTCAAGGTATTTGCGGTCTTTGGTAATCTGTGTGAGTATGGCATACGCAGGCATAGCCATCTGTATGGCGTCAATCCAGAACCAATGTTGTACGTTCTCTCCTTTTATCTGATTGTCAAAGTTTGTCTTGCACTTTTCAATCTTCTCGTCGCCGCCAATCATTTGGTATCTCATGAAATATGTCTGTGCGCAGCATTGGTGGTCTGCGTCAACAGTGGTCAGTTTTCCGCTGTATGGTCCCCACTTGTGGAATTCTCCCCACTTGTCAACATAGTCCATGTATCGGTTCTCGGGAGCTATTGCGTGCAGAGCCATCAGTCCCTCATAATACACGCCACGCGTCCACAGGTTACTCGGGCGCAATTTCTTGGCGTTTGTAGGTACGGACGGGTCGCTCCATTTAGCCATGAAATAGTCATTGGCACGCTTGGCCAGTTCTATAGGCCCTTGTGCGTTAGAGTGAAGTGATATGACGGTCAGCACCAATAGCGCAGACAATGTCATAAAAGGTTTCTTCATCATATTCATTGCGTAGTAAACAGTTAGTATAGTTATTTTTATAATTTTCGAGTATTAATAGCTTGCGGAGCAGGTTATTCCTTCCCGTTCTATTCTCCGCTTAATGCTGTCAAGCGTCTCGTGTGAGGCCTTTCTCAGACCGTGGGCGGGAGTCTCGCGGTCTATGGTATATATCATTACCTGCTGCGGCGCAATCTCTTTCACCGCCTCCAGCCACGGTGTGACATATTCATCGGAGGTGTTGTCAACATCTTTGCCGTCCACGGTGCCAGTCATAAACATTGTCTGTATTATGACATGGCCGTGAAACAGTTTGAGGTTATCTATCACCTTTCTTACGTCATACGACGATTGGGTAGGGCGGTCAATCATATTGATGTATTCCGCGTTGACGGTATCCAGTTTCTGAATGTTGTTGTCAACGAGCATAAGGGCTTCCCTCACCTTCTCGTTGTGTATGAACGTGGCATTGCTGAGCACTGATACCTTAGCCTTTGGAAAGTAAAGGTTACGGGCTTCTATTGTGTCTTGTATTATCTCAGCAAAGTGTGGGTGCGCCGTGGGTTCACCATTGCCGGCGAATGTTATTACGTCGAGAGACTCGTTATTGCGGTGCCTCTCCTCTAATACCCTCTTTAGGGCAGACTGCACGTCCTCCCTTGCAGGGCGTTTAGAGTGGGGTGTGTGGTCGCCGTTAAAGCCACACTCACAGTAAATGCAGTCAAAGGTGCATACCTTGCCGTCTTCAGGCATGAGGTTCACTCCTAAGGATACACCCAGCCTGCGACTGTGTACCGGACCGAATATCGGTGATGGATATATTATTGTTGACATTATTATTGTACTTCTATTTCATATTCTCCGGGTTGCAATGGCTGCATGGTATTGGATGAAGAGTTCCACCACAGCAACTGGTCATTGTCAAGATGCAGTGATATGTCTTTCTTCTCCCCGGCCTTGAGTGATACACGCTGATATGCACGTAAAGTCTTTATCGGACCTTCTGCGTCGCCTGGCTTCTTCAGATATACCTGTACTACCTCGTCGCCGTCTCGCTTGCCGCTGTTCTTTACCTCTACCTGTACTGTGCAACCGCTCAGGTCATTGTTGACAGCCAGTACCTTCTTGTTGAATGTGGTATATGACAGGCCATGTCCGAATGGGAACAGCGGCTCTCCTTTGAAGAAACGGTAGGTGCGGTTGTTCATTGTGTAGTCAAGGAAGTCTGGCAGCTGTGAGTCATCCTTGTAGAATGTAACCGGAAGTTTGCCAGATGGGTTGACCTCGCCAAACAATACCTCAGCAACGGCCTTGCCTCCCTGCTCACCTGCATACCATGCCTGTAACATACCGTCGCAGCGTTCTTTCTCAGGTGTCAGTGCCACTGCACCGCCAGAGCAGTTTACGAATATAATCTTCTTGCCTGCCTCATACAATGCCTTGATAAGGTTTCGCTGGCTCTCTGGCAGTTCTATGGAAGTGCGGTCGCCTCCCTTGAAACCAGGCTCGTCAACCTTCATCTCCTCACCCTCAAGTGCAGGTGATATGCCTCCTACGAAGACTACATAGTCATATCCTTTGGTCTGCTTTACCAGTTCGTCTGTTGTGAGAGAAGACTTGACACCGATGTCAAACTTCATCTTGGCCACGGCTGTGTTTTGCAGATATTCTATTACGAGTGGATAGTCCTTACCGGCCACTACTTTCAGGTTGCGCACCAGTTTCTGCATCTTCTCGCGTGAGCGGTACTGGTTATATATAGTGTCGCCACCCCAGATGACGCGCATACCGTCATCACATGACAGCTCCATGGTAAGGGTCTCTGTCTTCTTTGACTTATACACACCCTCATAGCGTGCAGAGAAATGCTCAAGGTTCACCCCGGGGGCAAATACCGTAGCACCTCCGTTGTCAAGGTTGATAGGAGCAGCGTATGTGGCGGTCGCAACTGGAGCGTCTTTCATATTCACGTTGTTATAGTATGTACCGCTTAAGCCTGGCTTACCGTCTTTTGTTACGAAGTCAGAGTATCTGCTGATGAGCACGTTGTTATTGGTGTATCCTGCTCCCTCTATGTACTTGACGTTCTTTGACTGAGCCATTATTCCGTTCAGGATGCTGATGGTGTTGGTGGCAAAACCAGAGTAGTTACCCCATAGCATCAGGCTGTCCTTTGCGTTCGGACCTATTACGGCTATCTTTGCGTTGCGCTTCAGTGGTAATATGTTGTTGCGGTTCTGCAACAATACTATGCCCTGGCGTGCAGCCTCAAGAGCCAGTTGCTTGTGCTCCTCTGACGCTACGCAGCTCTCAGGTATCTTTGTCCATGACACGAGGTCGTCAGAGTCAAAGTCACCAACCTCAAAGCGTGCTGTCAGCAGTCTTATCACGCTGGTGTCTATCTCTGCCTCCGTTATATGTCCGGCAGCTACTGCCTCAGGCAGTCTCTTGTAGTTAGCTCCACACTCCACGTCAGTGCCGCTGATAACTGCCTTCGCAGATGCAGACTCAGCGTCAGGGCTTACCTCGTGACGGCCCTTAATCCAGAAGTCGCCTATCGCACCGCAGTCACTGACCACTGTACCATCGAACTTCCATTCATTGCGTAATATCTGTTGCAGGTATCTGTTGCTGCCGCAGCATGGGTCGCCGTCGATGCGCTGGTAGGCACACATCACCTCGCGTACGTTACCTTTCTGCACCAGAGCCTTGAAGGCTGGCAGATAAGTCTCCCACAGGTCGCGCTCAGGCAGTTGCTGCACATCAAAAGAGTGTCTGTTCCATTCTGGTCCGGAGTGTACGGCGAAGTGCTTGGCGCAAGCCAGTAACTTGTAATACTTGCTGTTTAGCTGTCCGGTCTTGAGGTCGGTGCCCTGCAGACCTGCCACAACGGCAAGTCCCATCTTCTCTGTAAGGTATGGGTCCTCTCCGTATGTCTCTTGTCCGCGTCCCCATCGTGGGTCACGGAATATATTGATATTCGGGGTCCATACAGAAGTACCCTGGTATCTCTTCACAACACCGGCATGGCGTGCCTGTGTGTTCTTTACTCGCATCTCGTCGCTGACAGCGTCAAACACATTATACACCAAAGCGTCATTCCATGTGGCAGCCATCATCATGGTGATAGGGAAGACGGTGGAGTAACCGTTGCGTCCTACTCCGTGCAGACCCTCGCTCCACCATTCATACATAGGTACTCCAAGCCTGTCAATAGCTTGTGAACCGTTCATCATTATGAGTGATTTCTCCTTCAATGTCAGTCTGGCACACAGGTCTCGTGCACGTTCCACTGCAGGAAGGTTAGGGTCTTGATAGGGTAGGTAGTTGGTCTGTTGTGCTGTAGCGCCGAGTGACATGAGCGTCAAGAGCATCATTGCCATCGGGCGGATAATTGTTGTGAAGTGATATTTTTTCATAATAGATAAATTTTACTTTGCTTGCAAAGGTAGATATTTAATCTGTAATCGCAAAATAAAACGTCACAGTTGCCATTTTTTTACACCTTGTTGGAAAAATACTACCCGAAGAACATATAGCAGATGGCAATGGCAGAGAGTATTCCAGCAAGGTCTGCCAGCAGTCCGCATGCCACGGCATGACGGGTGTAGCGTATGCCTACACTGCCAAAGTACACTGCTAATATATAGAATGTAGTGTCGGTGCTGCCTTGGAATATACATGCCAGCCTGCCTACGAAAGAGTCAGCGCCATAGGTTGTCATGGCATCAACCATCATACCGCGTGCACCGCTGCCTGACAGAGGTTTCATCAAGGCTGTAGGCAATGCACCTACGAAGTCTGCGTCCATGCCACAAGCAGTCACAGCCCATGCTATGCCGTCGGTAAGCCAGTCCATTGCTCCTGATGCGCGGAACACTCCTATGCCGACCAGGATAGCTACCAGGTAAGGAATGATACGTACAGCAGTGGTAAAGCCCTCCTTGGCTCCCTCGATAAACGCATCATATACATTTACTTTCTTCCTGACTCCTGCCAGTATGAACCCAACGATGATGGTCATCAGCATAATATTGGCAGCAGATGTTGATACAGTGTCCATTGCGGCTTTGTCCAGTTGAGAGAAACCCCATATTAAACCTGCCACGGCAGCGCACATACCTCCAAGGGTTAGTATCATCACCTTGTTGAGCAGGTTGATGCGCTGGTATATGCTTGTCGCTATGATGCCGGCCAGTGTGGCGAAGAATGTTGCGAGCAGTATAGGTATGAACACGTCGGTAGGCTGTGCCGCCCCCATTTGTGCGCGATACACAAGTATGCTGACAGGTATCAGCGTCAATCCTGATGTATTGAGCACCAGGAACATTATCATAGGGTTAGTGGCAGTCTGCCTGCTTCTCTCGGCCACCCCGGCATCTCTCACGTTGCGCTTGATGTTCTCCTCGTTCAACTCTTGCATCTGCTCCATGGCCTTCAAACCGAGCGGTGTGGCTGCATTGTCCAGTCCGAGCATGTTGGCAGCGATGTTCATGAATATGGAGCCGGTCACTGGGTGTCCCTTAGGGATGTCAGGGAACAGCTTGCTGAAAACAGGTGACAGTAGTCGGGCAATAACGTTTACCACGCCACCTTTCTCGCCTATCTTCATTATGCCGAGCCATAGCGAGAGCACACCGGTCAGTCCGAGTGATATCTCAAAGGCAGTCTTTGATGATTCGAAGGTGGAGTTCATCATGGCGGGGAATACCTCTGCGTCACCCAGGATGGCAAACTTTATGAGTCCGATGACAAAGGCAATCACGAAGAATGCCACGAAAATGTAGTTCAGTACCATATTATTAATGTCTTTTACTTAAATATTCAAATCCGAAGCGGCAGCGCAGACATTCCTTGCGGTCGCAATACTCTTTCTTTAGTTGTATGAGGGCTTGTGAGTCCCCTGCTGTCTTTACCTCCAGTCCGCACTCCTGCCACATACGTACTATGTGGTTTCCCTCGGGGTGCAGTGCATCGAGCAGTGTAAAGGCTCGCTCACACAGTTCTTCGCGTGAGTGGTGTCTGCCGTATGCGAATAGTGTAGGTACGGCAGTGTTGATGATTATCAGTTCGTTTATATTCTTGCTCAGTCCGAAAAGGTCTGTCAGTTGTTTCAGGTTCTCACAGTCAAGCAGACGGCTGAGGCTTGTGCGCTGTTCGTGATACATACGCGCCAGCTGCATAATACGCACATGGGGGAAGTTCTGTGGTCGTGTGCGCAGATATCTCCATACCGGATGCACGGTGTTGTCAAGGCGGAATTTCTTGCTGAGATAGTCATATTCCTTGGCATAGCGTTCATCCACACGGTCAAGCAGTCCTGCCTGACCTATGAAGAGGGCCTCCAACTGGAACAGGTTGTCGCGGTGATGTGCCGCGGCACCCATCGGCAATGCCATAGCCCATCTCTCGAAGTTGTCACCGTTGAGGGAGAAACCGAAGTTGCGTGCCAGAGTGACGAAATAGCCGTCCTCCCATGAACCGTTTTTCTGTTCTACACGGCTTATCATGGCCTTGGTCTTCTGCTCTAACCGCTCAGTCTCCAGTGCTGACATCCATGAGTGTGTCTTCAGCGGTGCCAGTGACGGTATGATGTGGTAACAGGGAGGATATTTGTCGCTGTTAAGCAGTTGCTCGTAGTCATCGCTCAGTGTGCGTGGTATGGGAACCTCTATTGTCGGTATGGTGTGTCCTTTCCCGTCTTGCACATCCATGTCTGCCACCTCCACCACGTGCAGCACCACGTTGTCATACTGCTCATCCTCGTCGTGCCGGTGCCTGTACCAGTCGCTTGCCTTCAGGTGCATCTCCACACTCCCCACCCACAATGTCCCGTCAATCTTTACCTTGGCATTGAAGAAGTCTGGTCCTGAGTCGGCACGGTTATACAACCCGGGGTCTATCACCTCCACCTCTTGTCCGTCGGTGGTGCGCAGCGTACCGAGTGGCAGCAACCGGTGCTTCCATGTGTAATGCAGCAACTTCTCCATGTCGTTTGGTCGTTTGGTTGTTTAGTTGTTTGGTTGTTTAGTCGTTTGGTTGTTTAGTTCTCCCTCCCTCGCAGGGAGGGTTGGGGTGGGTCTTTGGGGGAGGGTCTATTCCTCCTCTCTCATCCTTAGCTTCCGTTGGTATTTGCTCTCTTTGCGTGGGGCGTCAGTGTCAGCCTTTATGCTGTCGTTGGCGTCATCAGTGGGCTTTGCCTTGGTGCATCCCTCGATGATGATAACAAATTCTCCCCTTGGTTCCGTCTCGCGGAAATGTGCCAGCACCTCGCTGACGGTGCCTCTCACGCTCTCCTCATGTAGCTTTGATATCTCCCTGCACGCGCTGATATGCCTGTCACCGCCCATGGTCTCCTCCAGCTGTTCCAAAGTCTTCACTATGCGTCGTGGCGACTCGTATATTATCATCGTGCGTGGCTCGTGTGACAGTTCTGTGAGACGTGTCATCCTGCCTTTCTTCTGCGGTAGGAAACCCTCAAAGCAGAAACGGTCCGTGGGCAGTCCGCTGCTCACCAGTGCCGGCACGAACGCTGTTGCGCCGGGAAGGGTCTGCACCTCCACGCCGGCCTCCACCGCCTCACGTACGAGCAAGAACCCCGGGTCGCTTATTCCCGGTGTGCCGGCATCGGTTATGAGGCACACGTCCTCTCCGCTCAGCAGCCTCTCCACTATGTTGTGGGCGGTGCCGTGCTCGTTAAACTTATGGTGGGCCATCAGCCGTTTTCCTGTTATGCCGTAATGTTGCAACAACGGCTGCGAGGTGCGGGTATCCTCGCAGAGTATGAGGTCAGCCTCCTGCAGCAGTCTTACGGCGCGGTAGGTCATATCCTCCATGTTCCCCACTGGGGTAGGTATAAGGTAAAGCATATCTGTTATTTCAGTGTTGCCTTGACATCAGTCACCATGTCTTTGTGCTTCTCGTCGGTCTGGGTGATTTGTGATGTCAGTGTTATGTCGCCGGCTTTGTCATTCGTGGAAAAAGTACCGGAGTATGTGATGGTGCTTGCGTTGAACAGCGTAGCCTCCACAACCACCTTGTATGTGCCACTCTTTACGGTCTTTCCCGTTTGGTCGGTGAAGTCCCATGTGAATGTCTGTGTACCACTTGCCTGTGGCGTTGCTCCGGTGACTGCATCCAGTTGCTGGTCAGTCATCGTGTCAGCCTTGGAGTTCTTTACCCATGTAGGCACGCACGCCGGGCGCTTTACGTATCCACGCATAGGCTGCTCGTTTCCGCGTACCCTTCCCTTGGTAGTGAACGAAGTTACGAAAAGAGTCTTAACAACCTCGCCTTTCTCATTCTCAATCCATACGGCATACTGGTTAGAGCCTGGGCCGTTTTGTCTTTGGTAGTTGAATGAAACCTCAAGCTTGGTAGCTTTTTTCTCTGCTTTCTTTTTGTTCAAGGCTATTGCGGGAATTACAAGAAGCATAGTAGCGATAAACGCAGTAAATAGTTTTTTCATTTTAGGCTCGTTTTATAAATCTTGCTACAAAGATAATAAAAAACAATCAAAAATATAGTAAAGTTATGTGTTTTTTGTTATTTACTGCAGAATAAAGTCTGATAAATGGAAAACGAGGAAGCTTTTACCTCCTTTTCATGCTGTGATCCAGCTTGGGGTTTGCGCTCGGCTCTTAGAGACGCTTTCACAAAGCTTAGCGACTGAAAGAACCCTTGGGTGAGAATCCCCAGCGGTAAACAAAAAACGAGGAAGCAAAAACTTCCTCGTTTTTGTGGTGATCCGCTTGGGGTTCGAACCCAAGACCCCAACATTAAAAGTGTTGTGCTCTACC
>DFLE01000018.1:0-1783 GCA_002373375.1 Prevotellaceae bacterium UBA3627 | reverse complement strand
TCTACCGACTGAGCTAGCGGATCTCACCATTATTTATGACATTTTGATTGACTGCAGGGCTGAAAATGCTCTGTTCACTCAAAAAGCGAGTGCAAAGGTAGTCATTATTTTTGTAACAGACAAATTTTTGTAAATAATAAGTCTGAATGTTAGTTTTTTTTAACTTATATCATTTATTATAAGGAAAAAATATATAACTTTGTTTGGCGTAGATACAATATCATTCTAACAAACAAACTATGATAGACGGAAAGATAACATTTGACCGCATGGCGCGATGGCTGATAATTGCAGCCGCTATATTAGCAGTATATTTCACACTCGACTATCTGAGTGCGGTGTTGCTGCCGTTCTTTATAGCATGGCTGTTTGCCTATTTGCTCTATCCGCTGGTCAAGTTCATACAGTACAAGCTCCACGTCAAGGTGCGAGCGGTGAGCATAGTGCTTGCGATGCTGTTGGTGATAGCGGTGCTTACCGGGGTGGTGTGGCTTATCATACCGCCGATGGTGGAGCAGTTTGGTGCTTTTACCAAGTTGATGACGCGGTATCTTCATGATGCCACGCATATCAGGAACTTCCCTGATGCCATATCATGGTGGATGCAGGAGAACAGCCACGAGATAGAGAAGTTCCTCAAGTCAGACAATTTCACCTCGACACTCAAGGAACTGGCGCCGCGCCTGTTCAACGTGGTGAGCGAGACAATGAGTATCATAGTCAGCATCATAGCCTCTGCCATCACACTGTTGTATATGTTCTTTATATTGCTTGACTATGAGTACCTGTCAGAGAAGTGGGTTACGGTGTTCCCTAAGTCTGACCGCCCCTTCTGGCGCGAGTTGATAAGTGACGTTGAGGTGGCGCTTAATAACTATATACGCGGTCAGGGACTGGTGGCGCTTATCATGGGCATACTCTTCTGCATAGGTTTCTCCATCATCGGACTGCCTATGGCGATAGGCCTCGGCATACTGATAGGTATTATGGATATGGTGCCTTACCTGCATACCCTGGCACTTATACCAGCCGCCTTCCTCGCTGCCATGCGCGCTGCAGAGACAGGACAGAACTACTGGGTGATGCTGGGACTGGTGGTGCTGGTGTTCTGTGTGGTACAGCTTATCATCGAGTCAATAGTAATACCAAAGATAATGGGCAAGAAGATGGGGCTTAACCCTGCCGTGCTGCTGCTGTCACTCTCTATATGGGGCGCATTGCTCGGCTTCATCGGACTCATCGTGGCGCTGCCTGCCACCACCATCATCATAGCCTACTGGAAGAAATATGTCACCAAGGAGGATGCCTGATGGCATGAGGAGAGAGCGTGATATGAGGTGGGGACAGAACATAGCCCACTATAAAAGAAAAAGGGGAGCGGCATAGTATGTGCCGCTCCCCGGTGTTTTGTAATCCCACGCCAAGTAGTCTTACAAAATCTCAATCGCTTTGGTCTCCTTCTTCTTTTGCTCCACCTTAGGCATCGTGACGGTCAGTATGCCGTCCTCCACCTTGGCTGATATCTTGTCCTTTGCCACGTCGTCAGGCAGAGTGTAGCTCTGCTCATAGTTAGAGTAGCTGAACTCGCGGCGCAGGTAGTGGTGATGCTTGTCCTCATGCTTGTGCTCCTGTTTGTTCTCAATGGCGATAGTGAGGTTGCCCTCGTCGTTGATGCTTACGCGGCAAAACTCCTTCTTGATGCCTGGAGCCGCAACTTCCATGGTGTAGTCTTTCTCACTCTCCTTAACGTTGACCGCCGGTGCTGTACTGTTGGCACGAGGCA
>DFLE01000013.1:375-47814 GCA_002373375.1 Prevotellaceae bacterium UBA3627 | reverse complement strand
ACCATACCTTGTCGTGGCTCTGTGCGTCGTCAACGATGTATTTGTCCTTAGGTGAACGACCGGTGAAGATACCTGTCATCACGTTAACTGCGCCGAGTTCTGTCTCCTGACCAACCTCAAAGCCCTCAAGGCCTGCCTTTGTCTCTTCCTTGAAGAGCTCCTCATAAGAAGGATTGTGTGCAATCACTGTTGAGCCAGTGATGCCGTACTTTGTAAGATCTAATGTTGCCATTTGTGTTTTATGAATTAAATGATGTTTATCTGTGCTTGAGGCCGTGGCCGTGTACGCACACGCTGTTATGTTCCGCGGCATACGACAGACTATAGCCTATTTGGTTACAAAGTTACTACATTAATTTATATTATGCAATTTTTTTTCCTTTCTTAATGTTATTTAGATAATGTAAACATCGTTTTTCTGACTTTTTGTAAAATAAAGGTTGCAATCTGTTAGGTGATAAGGTTTCAGGTTATAAGGTGATAAGGTGAGACATGGCTGTTGTCTATGTTTTTATATAAAACTGTGGATAAGTGTATGGATAACTATATGCATAAGTGATTATAAATGCTTTTTTATCCACAATGGTATGGGGTGGTGATATGGTTGCCAGGGGATATTGTGGACAAATACAGTTGTTTTTAATTATTTTCCATAGTGTTTTCCACCGTCAGGTGGTGCTCTGAGAAAGCTATGCTTTTATAGTGTAAAGTGATAGCTTTTACATGCTGAAAGCTATGCTTTTACGGTGTGAAACGATAGCTTTCTCAACGTGCATTTTTTACGTATATAAACACTATTTTTCCACATTTCCACCAACTCTTCTTCTTCTTTTTTTTTTCTTTTTTAATTAAATTATAAAAGGTAAAGAGAAAGAAAGGGATGAGGGAAGAAGGGTGGGAAGGGGAAGGTGGAGGGGAAGGGAGGAGAGAGGAAAGGGGCGAAAGGAAGGAAGGTGAGGGGTGGAAAAAGGCGGATGGGGTGGTTGCTGTAATACAGCAACATACTCAACGGGAGAAGGAGGGGCGACGAGGGAAAGGGAGAGAGAGGAAAGAGGCGAAAGGAAGGAAGGCGGAGGGGTGGTTGCTGTAATACAGCAACATACTCAACGGGAGGAGGAGGGGCGACGAGGGAAAGGGAGAGAGGGGAAAGAGGTGAAAGGAGGGAAGGCGGAGGGGGTG
Source organism: Prevotellaceae bacterium UBA3627 (assembly GCA_002373375.1). Classification (GTDB taxonomy): domain Bacteria; phylum Bacteroidota; class Bacteroidia; order Bacteroidales; family Bacteroidaceae; genus Prevotella. Next base: position 46,635 of record DFLE01000013.1, on the reverse strand, counting down.
GTTGCTGTAATACGGCAACATACTCAATGGGAGAGGAAGCTCTGGCTGTGGATGGAGAGAGAACAAATAATTATGCTATTATAAAATTATTTTGGAAATTACTTGCACATTATTAAATAAAAGGGTAAATTTGTATCGTGGTGTTTTTTTATATTCCCTTTTTTAAGGGAATAAGCCACTATCGGAGAGCTATTATTTAAACTAACTATATTCATTAACTAACAAATCAAAAGGCTTATGAAAAAGTTTTTTACTCTAATCGCGGCGGTATTGATGTCCGTCTGTGCTAGTGCCGAAAGCTCACAGGCCGGGGTAAAGTTGACTTATGTTGACTATAACCAGGCTGACGTATCTTTCGGTGAGATTGCAGCGGGTAGTACCGCCAAGGTAGGTTACAACAAAATCTCAAACGGCACAGTGGGCTGGGGATACGTAAGTTGGAACGTTAACTGTATTGGTTATATCCAGGTGGATGCCTCTGCTGTTGAAGGTACCATCCAGAATGTATCGCTTACCTTCGATGTGTCAGGTGCTACTGACAGCAAGCGTACTACAGGTTGGGGTGTGGGCTATAACTCTTCTGCATGGTCTGCAGATATGACCTACAACACAGCCGACTTGTCTATCACTACACTTGGTGCCCAGCAGTGGACAAGTACAAAGTCATCAGGAACTTTTGAGACAAAGACATTTGACATTACAGATGCCTTTGCTGAGGATGAGGATAAGATTGTCACCATAGTAGTCTATGAGACAGCAGCTGCCGGCGGTTACTTGAAGAATCCTTCAGCTACCGTTACTTATACTACCGGTTCGGTGTCTAACTACTATATTGTTCGTGAGCTTGATTCTGAAAACCAGATTGACACCATTACATACAAGGGAATATTAGTAGGCGAGACAGTAAAACCGTCTTCAACCGACATTGCCGACTTCTACGTTAACGGCGTGAAGTATGTATATGTGTCTGGTGCCGACAACTCTATCGCAGTGGATGAGGACAATGACAAGAACTATATCCATGTTACATTCAAGGAGGCTGACATTATAAACTATACTATAAAGAGCAGCCTCGGAGAAGAGTTGGATTTTGGTAATTCTTACGCAGGTGACGCTGTAAAGTATGCATATCCAAGGTATCAGGAGTTAAATGGTACTCTCTACCAGTCTTCGGTAAACAACAAGGAGTACACCAACACGTTCACTCCTACCGCTGCTAACCCTGAAGCTGTTGTTAACTATAGCAACACAAATAAGGAGAATATAGTATATTTGAATGAGGGTGAGCACATCAACGGCTTCACTGAGACAACAACAGGCAACCTTCCTATCCGCGGTTCTAACGGTAAGGGTGGTGTCACAGCTAATGACGTTACCATTGTCTCACTGCCTGCAGGTAAGTATGTGATGGTAGTAGGTGCCTTTACCAGCAAGACATCACAGCAGGATCTTAACTTCACTGTAGGCGGCACTGCTTACACTGCATCATCATCAGGCAACCTCAATGAGAATACTTCACCTGAGTTCACTCTCACTGGTGAGGAGAACGACGTAGTATTCCTCGGTTCTACAAGCTCTGCCGATGCACAGCTTGATTATATCTACATACAGAAGACCGGTGACTACAACTACTTCGAAATAGAGACAAGCCTGCCTGACACTATCACCGTGACACTTGGTGAGGAGGAAGACTATGCTAAGCTTAACCTTTCTGACTATATAAGCGTTAATACAAACGCAGAGGAGTATTTCCCTCAAATAAATTATGCAGTGGCAGAGGAAGGCGTGGACAAGAAGGACGCTACATATACTCCTGAATTGTCAGATAAGCCTCTCTATGAGGTATTAACTGAGCCAGGCACATATTATGTGTTTGCTAACGTGGTAGCTGTGTTTGCTGATGAGACTGTAGATCATGTAAGTACCGACACAATAGTTGTAGTGTTAAAGGAGAAAGAGACTGAGCCGGCAGAGGAGCCAGGCGTGAAGTACTCTTATACTCTGTCATCTGAAATTACAGAGCATGGCAATTATGAAGTAGAGGGTGGTAGCATCGACCTCTTGAGCGGTGCAATTGAGACAACAAAGAGCGGTCTCTACGGACAGAAGTCTGGCGCTACTATCACTGCTCAGGTTAACATGGAAAGAAAGCTGAAGGTAAATGACTGCATTAAGCTTACCATGTTCTGCTCAAGCAGTAACAAGGCTACCGGTTTTGACATCACGAAGGACGGTACCACCTCTCTTGCTTACTTCCCACTGCCAAGCGGTAACAACAAGGCTAACACATATACTGTTGAGTATATAGTGAAGGAGAGCGACGTTAACCTTATCGGTGTTGACACATTCAGCATCAAGAAGATTACTGCTACTGACAACCTTTACCTTACAGGTGTAGAGGTAGAGGTACTCGAGAAGAAGGCTCCTGTGTTCACTGTTCAGCCTGTAGGCAAGAACGTTGCATCATACGAGTATATTAATATACCAGTAAAGGCAACCGGCTTCCCAGAGCCTACATACCAGTGGTATGTTGATGGTGAGCCTGTTGATTATGATAGTGAATTAGGTATATTTATTGGTGAAGCAAAGACATATACTGTATATGTAACAGCAACAAACTCTGAGGGTTCTGTTAACTCTGAAGAGATTGAACTGAAAGCTATAGACGATGTAAAATTGGATGGTAACAAGTGCGTTATTCCAACTGATATGGAGGTAGCAGACGGACTTAGATTCATTACAGAGGATTGTAGAGTACGTCTTCTTGATAATGGTAACTTCAGCGTTCAGGCTGCTGACGCTGAAGAGGCTCCTGCTGGATACTCAGCTATCATCAGCGGTACTGTAAACCCAACTGTTAACGGCAATGATGTAACTGGTGTGGGTTATAAGGTATTACCATTTAAAACTGGTGTATTCACATTTGTAGGTAAGTTTAACGCTGGCAAGGCTGTTAACATCATGAAGTTAACATATGATTTGACTGCTAAGGCTGCCGCAGGCTCATTGCAGGCTGATGCGGAGACTGTATCATTCAAGGTAGGTGAGACAGAGTATACCTCTGGCAGCACTTTAGATGAGACTTATAACGGTCCTATAACTATCGATGTAGATGACGATCATGAATATATCATATATGCTACAGGCTCTAAGATAGGCATGTATGGCTTCGACTTCACTGAGGCAACAGCCGTTGACGGTGTTTCTGAGGCTCAGGAGTCTGTGAAGAAGGAGGGCAAGTTCATCGAGAACGGACAGATCGTCATCCTCAAGGCTGGCAAGAAGTTCAATGCCGCTGGCGCTCAGATTAAGTAAAAAGACCAACAGACCCTCCCAAGTAAGGGAGAGGGGATGAGAAAAGTATAATGATTATCCCGGTAAGGTTATTAAAAGCCTTACCGGAATTTTTTCTGTCACAACACTTTGTAGTTAGGAAAAAATGAGTAACTTTGTAACATGAACAGCCATAAGGAATATGCTACGGGCAGCATACCCTCCATGCACCGCCGCAGTGACAGCCACGACTATCGCTCACGGCGCTTCTATATGGTGACCTTGGCGGTAAGCCCACGGTGGCCGCTGCTCGGCACGCTGGCAGTTTCTGAATCATCGGGTGACGATGCAGCCGATGCACATATAGAACTGACTCCCTTAGGAGAAGCCGTTCAGTCGGCATGGCAGCAGATATCCATGTATTACCCCCAGGTAACAACGGTGCAGCACGTCATAATGCCCGACCACATACACGGCATCCTCTATGTAAGGGAAGACACACCCTTTCACCTCGGTCAGGTAGTAAAGGGCTTCAAGACCGGGTGTAACAAGGCTCTGCGCCTTCTCGTGGAGGATGCAAGGCAGGCACAGCTGCAGTCGCTTAGTAACACTGCCGCTGCCCCTGTTGTATCGCCTTTCCAGCGCCTCCTTCTCTCGTGGGCTGCGACACTGTCGCAGCATACAAGCAAACCGCGTGACAAAAGGAGCGCCACCGGCCTCTACCTGTGGGAGAAAGGCTACAACGACAAGATACTCTTTAACTACTCCACACTCGACAAGTGGAAGGCATACCTCAGCGATAACCCACGCAGGCTTGCCATACGGCGATTGCATCCTGACTACTTTCGTGTACGGTTCGGTATGAACATAGCAGGAAGAGACTATGCCGCCATAGGCAACAGGATGCTGCTATCACACCCGGAGATAATACAGGTGCAGCTGTCGCGTCATTTCACTGACGATGAGCTTGCGGTAAGGGTGGAGGCGCTGCTCCGGCAGGCGCGCCACGGAGCGGTGCTGGTATCGCCGGCGATATCTAAGGGTGAGCAGATGGTGATGCGCCGTGCCATGGACGAGAGGCTGCCGCTCATATTCATCACACCGTGGGGGTTCAACACTTTCTCCAAGCCAGGACATCAGTACTATGAGGCGTGCGCCGACGGCCGCTTCCTCATTCTCGCACCGTGGGAGCATCATAACAACCGCATTCCGCTGACCCGCGAGATGTGCCTGCAGCTCAACGCCATGGCTGCCGAGATAGCCGCCACCCATAGCTCGCCTTAAGCCTTAAGCTGCGACACTGTCGCAGCCTACAAGCAAGGTAAAGGCGCGCAGGTAAGGCGCCCTTATAAACAAGGTAAGCTGCCCTTCCCTCGTGTGCTGCGACACTGTCGCAGCCTACAAACAAAGAAAAAAAGCACACCATATAAAAATGAAACTACTCCTTATACGCTTTTCAGCCCTCGGCGATGTAGCGATGCTGGCACCAGTGTTGCGCCTCTATGCACAGGAGCACCCCGATGATGACCTGACGGTGCTCTCAAAGCCGTTTCATGCCCCTCTGTTCGATGATATAGCCCCTAACGTACATTTCCTCGGACGTGACCCTAAACGTGACTATAAGGGCATCAGAGGGCTCTACAGACTGTTTATCGAACTGCATCAGATGCACTTCGATATGGTTATTGACATGCACGACGTATTGAGGACAAAGATACTGCGTAAGTTCTTCCGTGTGCATGGCTACCCCGTGCGCCATATAGACAAGCACCGCTCACTGCGACGCAGGATAACGGCGCCGGAGGGAAAGAAACAGCTGCAGAGACTGCCTACATCGTTTGAGAATTATGCGGCTGTGTTGTATGGGAAACTGTTTGAGGCTCAGACATTGTCTGAGCTTACAAGGGAAGAGAGTAAAGGCATTACTCACTCCATCCCTTGCAGGGAGGGTCGGGGTGGGTCCCTTTCTATTGGCCTTGCCCCCTTCGCCGCCCATCAGGGAAAGATATATCCTGTGGAGAGGATGGAGAAGGTGATAGAGATGCTTATAGAGAAGTGTCCTGAGTGTAAGATCATACTCTTCGGCGGCGGCGGTAAGGAGAGGGAGCAGATGACGGCGTGGTCAGAGAAATTCAGTAACGTGGTGCTTGCCTCAGAGGAGGTGAAGGAACGCGGACTGAGCTATGACAATCCGCTGAAGAACGAGCTTGAGATAATGAAGACACTCGACGTCATGGTGTCTATGGACTCCGGCAATATGCACATGGCATCGCTTGTAGGCACGAGGGTGGTGAGCATCTGGGGTGCCACACATCCCTGGGCAGGCTTCCTTGGCTGGGGACAGAGCGAGGCTGACTGTGTGCAGCGCCATGACCTGAAGTGCCGTCCTTGCAGCATCTACGGCAACAAGCCTTGCCTGCGCGGCGATATGGAGTGTATGAATATCAGTGAGGAGGAGATAGTGGAGAGGATTTTAAGGAGTTAAGGAGTTAAGGAGTTAAGAAGTTAAGAAGTTAAGAAGTTAAGGAGTTAAGAAGTTAAGGAGTTAAGACAAATGTTACCACCAAATAAAGGTAATAGTAATGTCTTAACTCCTTAACTCCTTAACTCCTGATTTTCTGAAATAATTACTTCTTATACAACACCGGATTGGTGTCTGGGTCGTTATACATCTTCATCTGGCGATACACCTTCATATACTTACGTCCTGAGACGATGTCGTCAAGAAGCTGGTCGATGGCCAGTGAGAGGTCGCGCTGCTGCTCCTTCAACACCTCCAGCTTGCCGTGGCAGATGGCTATGTGGGTGGGGTCAGCGTCGGTGCGCTCTGTCTGCTCCTGCATGTGCCATATCTTCAGCGCCAGGATAGAGAGGCGGTCGATGGCCCAGGCCGGAGACTCGGTGTTGATGGTAGCGTCAGGGAACGGCTTGATGCCGTGATACAGCTCACGGAAGTATGTGTCTATGTCCTCCACCATGTCGGTGCGGTCCTGGTTAGACTTGTCTATCCTTCTCTTTATCTTCAGAGCCTCCACAGGGTCAATGTCTGGGTCACGTATGATGTCCTCCAGATGCCACTGCACGGTGTCTATCCAACACTTGTGGTAGAGCGTGGCGTCAATGGACTGACGGCGGTAAGGATTCTCCATAGGAGTATCTACGTTGTCTTTCTCGTGATAGTCGGCTATAGCGCGACGGAATATATCATTTGCTTTGTTTGTAAACATCAAGTTAGTTATGAGTTATTAGTCCCACCCCAACCCTCAATGGTCTTTACACCCCCTCCGCTTTGCTTCTCCACCGTTTCGCGGGGGAGGGCAACCCTGTGAGGGATGGGGAAAGTGGCGAATTATTGCATTAAATTATCCCTCCGTTTTCTATTACGAGTGCGGAGTACATAAATTAAAATTAATGTTTTTTTAGGGAATTACTTGTGGTGCTTCTCCTTTTTAATTAAAATTATTTAATTTTTTAGAAAGTATAACTATTTATTTTTAGTTTTGAACTTTTTGTGCATATATATAAGTTAACTTTGCAGTAAATTTATAACTCATAACTCATAACTTAATATAATGTTTACTGCTAACGAGAAAGAACTGATGATGCGCAATGAGCTGCGCGTGATAGAGGAGATGAAGCAACTGATGGAGTGCAGCGAGGATGACGGTCTGAGGTGGCGCGGCACGAAGACTGACCTGGTGGAGATGGTGCATATACTGTGGGAGAGCGAGCTGCTGAGAGACGATGACGGTCTGCCGGTGACGTTCAGGGAGCTGCTGCTGAGGTGTTGCAGGGTGTTGCATACCGCCGTGCCTCGTAATCCGGCCTCCTACCTTGCTCAGGCGAGGCAGTGCAAGGGCATGAGGCGTATGCCGCTGCTGCTGAGGTATAAGTACATAGGAAAGTATATATCTGACTACATAGTATGATTTGCTTTCGGCATGAAAATGTAGTAACTTTGCAATTGTAAAAAGGAAACGATAACGAAGACAGTCCTAACCTTTATGAACCTTAATAATAATATGGAGTATAACAATGTACTCCTTTAACTACTAAAAAACATGGAAAACACACTAATTGAAGACATTCAGCTAAGCGAGCACTTCCGCCTGTCGGAGTTTACGCGCTCTGCCACCGCCATTAAGTATGGCATAGACAACACACCCTGCATAGAGGACATAGAGGCGCTGCAGAGCCTCTGTATCAATGTGCTGGAACCACTGAGAAGGCGCTTCGGCGTAATACGCATAACAAGCGGTTACCGCTCGCCGATGCTGAATAATAAGATAGGGGGTTCGCCTACATCGCAACACATGCGCGGCGAGGCAGCTGATATTCACATGAGCAGCACGGAGGTGGCTAAGAAGATGTTTGCATACATTATGGCAAACATTGACTTTGACCAGATGCTCCTGGAGATGCACCGCGGCCGGGTGCATTGCCTGCACATCAGCTACACCGCTGAGCGAGTGAACCGAAGGATGGCGAAGGGAAACTATCGGATATAGTTTTTTTGCGTTATTTCGATATTACGATATTACGTTATTTCGAAGTTTATTTTTCAATCTTTTAATCTTTCAATTTTAATTACTATGGCAGCAATTCAGTATGTAACTTATCAGGACAATCGTAGAAATGGAACTAAGCTTTGGTATGGCCGCGCGGTGCATCCCACCACTGTGGACCTTGACCAGATAGCCGAGCGCATTCAGCAAAACTGCTCTATGAAGAAGAGTGATGTGATGGCGGTGCTTGTGGAGATGATAGAGACCATGAACTATGAGCTTCAGAACTCTAACAAGGTGAAGCTTGACGGTCTTGGCACTTTCTTTATCAACCTCCGCACCAAGGGCGCCGTTGCCGAGGACAAGTTTAACGCTAACGAGAACGTGGCGGGCTTCCGTGTGAAGTTCCTCGCCGAAGCTAAGAAGCAGAACGGTAAGTTCACCCGTACCTTCACCAACGGCCTCCACGTAATAAAGGCCGTGGGTAACTCCAAGAAGGAGGAGAACGGCGGAGAGTAAATAACAAAAGACCCACCCTATCCCTCCCTCACAGAGAGGGTTGGGGAGGGTCACTTTAACTTATAATTTTTTTATTATGAAAGCAATCAACAATAAGTGGAGCGTGATAATTAACGCTATTCTGACCGCAATAACAAGTATATTGACGGTGATGTAAAGAGACCCACCCCAGCCCTCCCTGTGAGGGAGGGAGCTTTACCCTCCGGGTGCATTAACCAGTATAAACAGACCCACCCTAACGCTCTTTGTATTGGAAGGAAACCATTTAGATAGTTATTCCGGATGGTTCCCCTCCCTCACAGGGAGGGTTAGGGTGGGTCTCTTTGTGGTGGCTCTCTTTACTTCACCACAATATTAATAATCTTCTTTGGTACCACGATGGTCTTGATGATCTGCTTGCCCTCGGTGTACTTGGCGGTGCGCTCGTCGGCAAGAGCCATCTTCTCCACGTCATCCTTTGAAGCGTCGGCAGGCACCTGCATGGTAAAGCGTGTCTTACCACAGAACTGTACCGGCATGGTAATCTCAGAGTCCTTCATCTTTGACTCATCCCATACAGGCCATTGGGCGTCGCATACGGTGCCTTCGTTGCCAAGCTGATGCCACAGCTCCTCGGCGATGAACGGTGCGAATGGTGCTATGAGCACTACAAGGTCCTTCAGTATGGCCTTAGAGTGGCACTTCTGCAGTTCGCTGACGGCAATCATGAAGGCAGAGATGGAGGTGTTGTAAGAGAACTGCTCTATGTCCTGCGTAACCTTCTTGATGAGTTTGTGCAGGCTCTTCTCCTGCTCTGCCGTTGGTGCGTCGTCGATGACGGTCCAGTTGCCCTCACGGTCATAGAACAGTCCCCAGAACTTCTTCAGGAAGCGGTGGCAGCCGTCGATGCCGTTGGTGTCCCATGGCTTTGACTGCTCCACAGGACCGAGGAACATCTCGTAGAGGCGCAGCGTGTCGGCACCATACTTCTCTACAATCATGTCAGGGTTGACGACGTTGAACATAGACTTTGACATCTTCTCAACAGCCCATCCGCACTTGTAAGTGCCGTCGTCAGAGAGTATGAACTCTGCGTTGTTATACTCAGGGCGCCACTGCTTGAAGGCCTCTACGTCGAGTACGTCGGCAGAGACGATGTTCACATCAACGTGTATAGGTGTTACGTCATACTGGTCCTTCTTGTCAAGGCTTACGAAGGTGTTGGTGTCCTTTACTCTGTAAACGAAGTTGGAGCGTCCCTGTATCATACCCTGGTTGATGAGCTTCTGGAACGGCTCATCTTTGCATGATACACCGAGGTCATAGAGGAACTTACACCAGAAGCGTGAGTAGATAAGGTGACCTGTAGCGTGCTCAGAACCACCCACATAGAGGTCAACGTTCTGCCAGTACTGGTCCACCTTCTCATCAACGAGAGCCTCGGTGTTCTTAGGGTCCATATAGCGCAGGTAGTATGCTGAAGAACCAGCGAAGCCCGGCATGGTATAGAGCTCGAGAGGGAAGACGCTCTTGTTGTCTATCTTTGAGTTCTCTACAATCTTCTTGTTAGCCTCGTCCCAAGCCCATACGGTGGCGTTGCCAAGTGGTGGCTCACCTGTCTCGGTAGGCAGGAACTTGTCAACCTGTGGCAGCTCTATAGGCAGGCACTCCTCAGGTATCATCTGAGGTATGCCGTTCTTATGATATACAGGGAACGGTTCGCCCCAGTAACGCTGACGAGAGAAGATAGCGTCGCGCAGACGGTAGTTTACCTTCATGCGACCGATGTTGTGCTTCTCCACGAACACCTTGGTAGCCTTGATAGCCTCCTTCACTGTCAGTCCGTTGAGAGACAGAGACTCGCCGTCATACTCCACGCTCTTCTTGCCTGGTGCAGGCGAGTTGCTTACGATGCCCTCCTTGGCATCGTATGACTCCTCAGAGACATCGGCACCCTCTATGAGAGGTATGATAGGCAGGTTGAAGTGCTTAGCGAAGGCATAGTCGCGGCTGTCATGCGCAGGAACTGCCATGATGGCGCCAGTGCCGTAGCCTGCGAGCACATATTCTGAAATCCATATAGGGTTCTTCTCGCCTGTGAATGGGTTGATGGCGTATGAGCCTGAGAACACGCCCGTAACCTTATGGTCTATCTGGCGCTCACGCTCGGTGCGGCCTGCCACATACTTTACGTATTTCTCTACCTCGTCCTTCTGCTCAGGAGTGGTGAGTTCCTTGACCAGGTCGCTCTCAGGAGCCAGTACCATGAACGTAACGCCAAACATGGTATCGGCACGAGTGGTGAAGATGGTGAATGATTTGGTTGATGGTTGATGGTTGTTAGAATAAGGATTATTACCATTCAAACCTTCATCCTTCTTCTCTTCATCCTTATTCCATACCTTGAACTCTACCTCGGTACCTTCAGAACGTCCTATCCAGTTCTTCTGAGTCTCCTTGATAGAGTCGCTCCAGTTGATGGTCTCCAGTCCGTCGAGCAGACGCTGTGCGTAAGCGCTGACACGCAGGCACCACTGGCGCATCTTCTTCTGCTCTACAGGGAAGCCGCCGCGCACGCTGACACCATCTACAACCTCATCGTTGGCAAGCACGGTGCCCAGTCCAGCACACCAGTTTACCATGGTCTCGCCCATGAAGGCAAGGCGGTAGTTCATGAGGATGTCAGACTTCTTCTTCTCATCCCATGAGTTCCACTCCTCGGCAGTGAAGGTGATATTCTCAGAGCATGCCACGTCAAGACCAGGGTTGCCCTCAGTCTCAAAGTGCTTTATGAGTGTCTCGATAGGCAGGGCCTTCTTCTCCTTATTGCAGTAGAAGGAGTTATACATCTTCTGGAACGCCCACTGTGTCCACTTGTAATAAACAGGGTCGCAGGTGCGCACCTCACGGCTCCAGTCGAAAGAGAAACCAATCTTGTCGAGCTGCTCACGATAGCGGTTGATGTTATCGTTTGTAGTCTTCTCAGGGTGCTGACCTGTCTGTATGGCATACTGCTCTGCAGGCAGTCCGTAGGCATCATAGCCCATAGGATTGAGCACGTTGAAGCCCTGCAGGCGCTTGTAGCGAGCGTAGATATCACTTGCTATGTAGCCCAAGGGGTGACCGACGTGCAGTCCGGCTCCTGATGGATAAGGGAACATGTTAAGCACATAGAACTTCTTACGGTTCTCATCCTCTGTAACTTTGTAGGTCTGCTGCTCCTGCCAGTAGCTGAACCAGCGTTTCTCAATGTCTCTGAAGTTGTATTCCATTTATGTAGTGTTTTGGTTTTCTTTTTTGATAGTGGCTATAGTTCCTATAGTTCTTATAGTTCCTATAGTTATTTTCCTCCTACGAGTTTCTTTATCTCGCTGAGTTTGTTCAGGGCCTCGAGAGGTGTGAGGTTATTGATGTCAGCGTTGAGAATCTCATCGCGTATCTGTTCAAGCACTGGGTCGTCAAGCTGGAAGAAAGACAGCTGTGCTCCCCCACCCTGCTCGGTCATGTTGTTAAGGGCTTCGCGTGTATCCTTCTTGCCTGCCGCACCTACCTGCGAAGCCTCTTTCTCAAGGGATGCGAGCACCTCGTTGGCGCGCTTCACTATCGTTGGCGGCATACCTGCCAGCTGTGCCACGTGGATACCGAAGGAGTGCTCAGAGCCGCCCTCCACCAGTCGGCGCAGGAAGATGACCTTGCCGTCAATCTCCTTTACAGACACGTTATAGTTCTTGATGCGTGGGTAATGGTTCTGCATCTCATTGAGCTCATGATAGTGTGTGGCAAAGAGCGTGCGTGCCCTTGCGCCCTGATGCTCGTGCAAATACTCCACTATGGCCCATGCTATAGATATGCCGTCGTAGGTGGATGTGCCGCGTCCCAGCTCGTCGAAGAGCACGAGGGAACGGTCTGTCACGTTGTTGAGTATGCTGGCTGCCTCTGTCATCTCCACCATGAACGTTGACTCGCCTGTGGAGAGGCTGTCAGATGCTCCCACACGGGTGAAGATACGGTCAACCAGTCCGATGCGTGCAGAGTCGGCAGGAACGTAGCAGCCTATCTGTGCCATCAATACTATGAGGGCCGTCTGGCGTAGCAGTGCCGACTTACCAGCCATGTTAGGACCGGTGATGATTATTATTTGCTGGGGGCTTGAGGTGGCAGTGTCTCCGGGTGTTCCGGTCTCTCCGGCATTTCCGGCATTTCCGGCATTTCCGGATGTTCCAGAAAGATAGACGTCATTAGGCACATACTGCTCTCCTATGGGCATGTTAGCCTCTATGACGGGGTGGCGGCCCTGGCGTATGTCTATCACGAGAGAGTCATCAACGACAGGACGCACGTAATGATGGTCCACGGCGGTGCGTGCGAAGGACAGCAGACAGTCTATCTCTGCCACCAGATGGGCGTTGCGTTGCAGAGGTTCGGTAAACTGCTGCAGGTATGCAATAAGCTCAGAGAACAGCCTGTTCTCCAGGGCGAGGATTTTCTCCTCGGCACCCATTATCTTTTCCTCATACTGCTTCAGTTCCTCGGTGATATATCGCTCGGCCTGCGTCAGTGTCTGTTTTCTTATCCACTCAGGCGGCACCTGGTCCTTATATGTGTTGCGTACCTCAAGGTAGTAGCCGAAGACATTGTTGAAGCCTATCTTCAGCGAACTGATGCCCGTGCGGCGTATCTCGCGCTCCTGTATTTTCAACAGGTAGTCCTTGCCTGAGTAGGCTATCTGGCGCAGTTCGTCAAGCTCTTGGTTGATGCCCTGCCCTATCACTTGTCCCTTGCCTATCATTGACGGTGGCTCAGGCACTATCCAGTGGTCTATATGCTGGCGCAGTTCATCAAGAGGGTCAAGGTTCTCCCCCACCCTGCGCAACACCGTAGTGTCACTCTGTGTGCACAGCACCTTTATGGGTTTTATGGCGGCGAGGGCTCCCTTGAGCGCCACCACCTCGCGTGGTGTGATACGTCCCACTGATACCTTTGCCACCAGTCGTTCCATGTCGCCTACGCGGTGCAGCTCATCGTCTATCACGTCGCGTGAGTCAGGATGGCGGAAGAAATAGTCCACCACGTCATGGCGCTCCTCTATCCTCTGGCGCTCCCTCAGTGGGAAGACGAGCCAGCGGCGAAGCAGACGCGCTCCCATAGGCGATATGGTGTTGTCAATGACATCGATGAGCGCTGTGCCTCCCTCATGCAGCGGAGTGTTGAGCTCCAGGTTACGCACGGTGAAACTGTCAAGGCGCACATAGCGGCTGGCGTCGATGCGGCGTATCTGTGTGATGTGACCGAGATGCGTCTGCTGCATCTGGTCGAGATATACGAGTATGGCTCCCGCTGCTATAAGGCCGTCGGTAAGACTCTCTACACCGAAGCCCTTCATATTCTTCACCTTGAAGTGAGAGTGCAGGCGCTGACGTGCTGTCTGCTCAGAGAAAGCCCAGTCGTCCATCTCGTAGAGACAAAGCTTGTCGCCAAACATCTGTCTGAGCTGTCCGCGGTAGTCGCGCTCCACGAGCACCTCCTTTGGCTGGAAGTTGGCGAGCATCTTGTCTATATATTCCTGATTGCCCTCATCAACGAGATACTCACCTGTGGAGATGTCGATGAGTGACAGTCCCAGGGCGGCCTTGCCGAAGTGTATGGCACACAGGAAGTTGTTTTCCTTGTAGTTAAGGACATTGTCGCGTATTGCCACACCAGGTGTCACAAGTTCTGTGATGCCTCGTTTTACGAGTTTCTTTGTCAGCTTAGGGTCTTCCAGCTGGTCGCATATGGCAACGCGGCGTCCGGCGCGGATAAGACGTGGCAGGTAGGTATCGAGTGCATGGTGGGGGAAGCCCGCCATGGCATCGCCCTGACTTGAGCCGTTGTTACGCTTGGTAAGCGTGATGCCCAGTATTCGAGAGGCCTCTATGGCGTCATCGCAATAGGTCTCGTAGAAGTCGCCGCAGCGGAAGAGCAGCAGCGCCTCAGGATGCTTTGCCTTAAGGTCGAAAAACTGTTTCATCATCGGCGTGAGCTCGCCGTCTTTCTTTGCCATTGTTTTGTTTTTTGGTTATTATTTTTTCTAGTTTTACTAGTCTTACTAGTTTCCCTAGTTTATTTCCTTTTCCTTTTTTATTCCCTTCCAAGTAAAGTATGCTCCGAGGATGATGAACGGCACAGAGAGAATCTGTCCCATATCCAGTGTCATGCCTTCCTCGAAAGCTTCCTGCACCTCCTTGGTGTATTCTATGAAGAAGCGGAAGGTGAAGATGAGCAGTATGTCGAGTCCGAAGAAGAAGCCTGTGCCTATGCGCTCCGGGTTCTTTCTCCAGTAATACCACAATACGAAGAAGAAGCAGAAGTATGCTATTGCTTCATAGAGCTGTCCCGGGTGGCGTGGCAGCATGTCTATCTTCTCGAAGATGAATGCCCATGGCACGTCGGTAGGACGACCTATTATCTCTGAGTTCATCAGGTTACCCAGTCGGATGAAGCATGCTGTGATAGGCACTGAGATGCTTATAGTGTCGAGCACCTGTATGACAGGCATCTTCATGTTGCGGCAGTAGAGCAGCAGTGCGAGTATGATGCCTATGGTGCCGCCATGACTTGCCAGTCCCTCGTACCCTGTGAAGTGCCATGAGCCGTCAAGAGTCTGGCGTATAGGCAGCAGCATCTCTATGATGTGTGTGCCTGACGACAGGAAGTATCCGGGTTCATAGAACAGGCAGTGGCCGAGCCTTGCGCCTACGAGTATGCCTATGAAGCAGTATAGGAACAGCGGCTCAAACTTCTCCTCGGCTATTCCCTGTTTCTTATACAGGTATTTCACCGTAAGGTATGACAGCAACAGTCCCACCAGCCAGCATGTGCTGTACCAGCGTATGGCAACCGGTCCGAGAGAGAATATCATCAGGTCTGGGTTCCAATGAATGAAGAGTGGAATAAGGTTCATGGAATAAGGAATAAAGTTTATGTGGTTTGTTGTATGTTCGTTTTTATGAAGTTGTTTGTTACGCTTTTATGCAGATTTGATAATTGTTTTGATATTATTACTATCTGTCTTTCGACTTCATCAAACTCATCTAATGTAATATAGCCTAACTCATAGGACAACTCTAATTCACATGATATTTCAGTCAATGAACCAAATGCTATTTCTATGAAACGTGCTTTTTCTTTGGATGAGAACCTGCCAAATCCTTCTGCAATATTGATTGGAATAGATGTTGACGCTCTTCTGATTTGAGTACAAAGAGCAAATTTTTCTTCTGGAGGAAATTTTTGGATAAGAGAATATATGTATTTTACCAATTCCTTAGAGTTGGTGTAAACATTTAGTTTTCTGAAATACAGGTCTTCCATCTTTATTCCAAATAAACTTTATTCCTTAATCCATTCACCCTTATTCCAACTACACATTGAAGCGGAAGTGCATGATGTCACCGTCCTGTACCACGTATTCCTTTCCTTCGATGGCAAGCTTTCCTGCCTCGCGTATGGCGGCCTCAGACTTATACTGCATATAGTCGTCGTACTTTATCACCTCGGCGCGGATGAAACCCTTCTCAAAGTCGGTGTGGATGACGCCGGCACACTGAGGAGCCTTCCATCCCTTCTTGAAGGTCCATGCCTTCACTTCCATCTCGCCTGCGGTGATGAAGGTCTGCAGGTTCAAGAGTGCGTAGGCCTTCTTGATAAGGCGGTTCACGCCGCTCTCCTCCAGTCCCAGTTCCTCAAGGAACAGCTGCTTGTCCTCGTATGACTCGAAACCGGCGATGTCTTCCTCAGTCTTAGCAGCCACCACCATTGACTCGGCGCCCTCCTCTTTTGCGATGGCGTCGATTTTCTTTGTCCATTCGTTTCCGTCCTTGGCACTTGACTCATCCACGTTGCAGACGTACAGCACTGGCTTTGACGTCAGCAGGAAGAGGTTTTTGGCAGCCTGCTGCTCCTCCTTTGAGTCGAACTCCACTGTGCGGGCATTCTTACCCTGCTCCAGACACTCCTTGTAGGCTGTCAGTACGGCAAGCTCCACCTTGGCGTCCTTGTTGCCAGTAGAAGCCACCTTCTGCGTCTTGGCATAGCGGCTCTCTATGGTCTCGAGGTCCTTCAGCTGCAGCTCGGTGTCTATTATCTCCTTGTCGCGTATAGGGTCGATGGTGCCGTCCACGTGAGTGATATTCTCATCCTCGAAGCAGCGCAATACGTGTATGATGGCGTCGGTCTCGCGGATGTTACCCAGGAATTTGTTACCCAGTCCCTCACCCTTTGAGGCACCCTTGACGAGTCCGGCGATGTCAACTATCTCACATGTAGCAGGTACTATCCTGCCAGGGTGTACTATCTCTGCGAGCTTTGTCAGTCGCTCGTCAGGTACTGTTATCACGCCTACGTTAGGCTCTATTGTACAGAAAGGGAAATTGGCTGCCTGTGCCTTAGCGCTTGACAGACAATTGAACAATGTGGACTTACCTACGTTAGGTAGTCCCACAATACCACATTTTAATGCCATATTTATTTTTTATATAAAATCCTTAACTTGCAAAGGTACGAAAAAATGCTGAAAGTGCAAAATTATCTCTTGTGTCTTTTCGCATAGAACAACTGTGATAATCCTGTACGCCTCATTATCCAGTCCACACACAGGCTGCCTGATATGCATATAATGAGTGACAGGAACAAGAAGATAAGTCCTGTAGTGTCAAATCTCAGGTAAGGTACGAGCGGTTTGCACAGGAAGGTAAAGATAGGTGAGAAGAGAAAAAGCGGCATGGAGTTGCGTCCGAGGTAAAGCAAGGTGGCGCGCGCCTTGCCGCTTATGTATTTGTATATAAAAAGCAAGCTGCTGATGATAAGCCATACCATCAGTGCTCCGCCTGCTGTCTGCATCTTCAAATTGCAGGGGTGTATAGCGAGCAGTGTGAAGGCCGCTATGGAGAGTGCTGAGGGTTGGAACACATTGGTGAACGGAATGTTGCTGTGTTTCAGTGCCACGCCTGCCAGGAAGTACATGGTGCAGCCGAATGCCATGATGCCGAGGCAGTCGGCGAGGATATAGAAGGCGATGCCCAGCATCAGGAGCCTTGTGACGGTCGTCAGGCGCGGCAGTCTTGACACCAGGGCATATAGCAAGCCACAGATGATAAGTGTCTGCAGGTACCAGTATGGGCCTATGGGGTGCAGCAGCAGCCTGTCAAGGAATACGGGTATGGTAAGATGGTCTATATGCTCCCTGATGGGCAGCACGGATGCCATGGCGATATATCCGCTTTCCATTATGAGGTAAGGCACCGCATAGCTTAGCATGGACAGCAGAACCGCTTTCCAGGGTTTGCTTACATTCATCAGGAAGCCCGACATTATCAGGAAGCCCGGCATGTGGAAGGTATATACCACCTGCTTGGCATAGGGATGCAGCTCACTGAAATAGACCAGGTGAAAGCTTATCATAAGTATGATGAGCACACCCTTAAGGAAGTCTAATTCGTTGATTCGTTGCTTCATGATGAATACCCTTGAGTATTGTTTATATCAGTTCCTTGATAATCTGCTGCACCTGCTCAGTGCGTGTCATGGTGTAAAAATGGAGCACGGGGAAGCCTGCCTTCTGCAGTTTCTCGCCTTGCTTGATGGCCCATTCCACGCCTACCTTCTTCACGTCGTCGTTGTTTTTGCACTGCACCACGCGGTCCACCAGTTCCTGTGGCAGGTCCACGGCGAAGGTCTGAGGCAATACGGTCAGCTGTGTCTTTGAGGCAAACGGCTTCAGTCCGGGCAGTATAGGCACGTTGATGCCTATCTCGCTGCACTTGTCGCGGAAGGCTATTATCTTGTCAGTGTCATAGCATATCTGTGTGGCTATGTACTCCGCGCCGGCATCCACCTTCTGTTTCAGGTAGCCCAGGTCAGTGAGGTAGTTAGGCGACTCCACATGCTTCTCTGGATAACCTGCCACGCCTACGCAGAAGTCGGTATTGTGGCGGGTGTCTGGCTCGCCGTCAATAAAGCGGCCGTTGTTCATGGCTATTATCTGCTCCACCAGTTGCTCGGCATGTGCGTGTCCGTCTTTCTCAGCCACGAAGCGGCTTGTGCCTGGCATGGCATCGCCACGCAGTGCCAGCACGTTTTGTATGCCGAGGAAGTCAAGGTCTATGAGTGCATCCTCAATGTCATACTTTGACTGTCCGCCGCATATCATGTGAGGCACCACCTCTATGCCGTACTTCTGCTTTATGGCAGCCGACACGCCCACCGTTCCCGGACGGCGTCTTACTATGTGCTTCTCTATCAGTCCGTCGGGGCGCTCCACGTATTTCATCTGCTCGCGACTTGAGGTCACATTGATGAAAGCCGGCTCATATGGCAGCAGTGTTGTTATAGCATGGAATATCTTATCCAGTCCGTCACCCTTCAGTGGTGGCAGCAGTTCTATGGAAAATCTTTTTCCTCCTTTTTCCTCAGCCTCTTTTATTATGTCAATTACTTTCATGTTCTTCCTTTTTCTCAAACTGCAAAGTTACATATATTATTTTAATTAGCCAAACGGTCACACGTTGAAGTACTTCTCTGGTGTGTTGGCGAATATCAGTCCGCAGATGCTCTCGCCGGGGTTTATCATGTAGGTATCGGTTAGCGACAGTCCCATGCTCTCCCCTACCCCGAGTATCTGGAACACCTGTTCCTTGAGCTTGTGTTCCGGACAGGCACCGTAGCCGAATGCCATGCGTATGTTGCTCGTGCCCCAGTGCAGCGTGTCCTTCAGGTCCTTCGACAGTTTCTCTGCCATTGCCTCCGTCAGTCGGTCGGCAAGGAGCTTCGCCATGATGGCATGATACTCGTCGCCGTCAGTACGGAACTGCTCCTGCAGCTCTGCCAGACCTACGCCGGCACTGACCACGAACGGACAGACGTAGTCTGTTTTTGATGATGGTTGCTGGATGAGGGATGAGGGTTTATTACCATTCAAACTCTCTTCCTTTATCTCTCTTCCCTCTTCCTTTTCCCCTCTTCCCTCGTAGGCTGCGACATTGTCGCAGCTCTCTTTTTCCCTCATTCTGACAAGGTAATCCGCCAGGCACTTCGTCTCCTCCTCGTCCTTCAGCGAGCGGCGCATAGGCAGACGGTATTCCTTGCCGTCATCAGCCTTTATCACTATGTTGTCTTCCTCATCGCTCCATGCAGGCAGTATCTGTGCCTTCATCTGCAAGCGCAACAGGCGCAGGCGTATTATCTTGTCGAGCAACTGCTGTGCGTCGTGCCACAGCTTACGTGCCTCACTACTCTTCTCCGGGTCGTCGAGCACCTCAGGGAAGTGTCCCTTTATGCCCCATGCAGAGAAGAAGAAATGCCAGTTGATGAGCGGCACCAGCGGGTCGCAGCACAGGCATCCGCCCTTAGGGTGCAATAGTGAGTGATTGTCAGTATGCAAGGGCTTGCGTGCCTCTGCCGACGGGATAGCTATCTCGTCGGCTTTTTTTATGTGCCTGCGTTTGCGAGCCTCCTCCAGCGTGAGCAGTTCCTTGCGCGCCTCCTTACAGAGGTAGTTCTCGCGTATGATGCGCTGCTGCGCCTTCAGTTCGGCTATGTACTCATCCTTGTCGTCGGCCATGAGGTGACGTATGATGCCCACGTTGTCGGCAGCCGACGGCGAGTGTATCACTATGCCGTCAGGATACTCAGGAGCCATCTTCACCGCCGTGTGCAGTGTTGATGTGGTGGCACCGCCCACTATCACTGGTGTCGTCATGCCACGGTGGCGCAGTTCCTTCAACACGCGTATCATCTCGTCGAGCGAAGGCGTGATAAGTCCTGACAAGCCGATAGCCACGGCATTCTCCTGCTGTGCGGCATTGACGATGGTCTCGCAGTCAACCATCACTCCGAGGTCTTTCACGTCATAGCCGTTACACTGCGTCACCACCGACACAATGTTCTTGCCTATGTCGTGAACGTCACCCTTCACCGTAGCCATGATGACGATGTTGCTGGATGATGGTTGAGAGATGAGGGATGAGGGTTTATTTTCCTCTTTCATCCCTCCTCTTCCCTCGTGGGCTGCGACATTGTCGCAGCTCTCTTCTTCCCTCACCTCTCTTCCCTTATCCTTACTCCCAGCCTTCATATATGGCTCCAGCACTGCCACAGCCTTCTTCATCACGCGGGCAGACTTCACCACCTGCGGCAGGAACATCTTGCCGTCGCCAAACAAGCGGCCCACCTCCTCCATGGCAGGCATAAGGTAGTTGTCTATCACGCCCAGCGGAGTGCCTGCCTGCTGGTAAGCCTCCTCGGTGTCAGCGTCTATATAGTCGGTCATGCCCTTGAGCATGGCGTATTCTATGCGTTCGTTAAGCGTGCCCTTGCGCCAGTCTGCCACAGACTTCTCGGCGGTCTTGCCACCGCTGGCAGCCTTCTTGGCATCCTCCTCTGCCTTTACCTTCTCGGCATACTCTATGAGTCGTTCTGACGGAGTGATGTCGTCAGAGTTTTCGGTAGTGCCGGGTTTTCCGGTTTCTCCGGATATTCCGGGTTTTCCGGTTTCTCCGGTATTCTTCCTGTTCAGTACTACGTCCTCTACTATGGTGAGCATGTCTTCTGGTATCTGCTCGTAAGGAGTAGTCATGGCAGGGTTCACGATACTCATGTCGAGACCCTCCTTTATGGCGTGGTGCAGCACTACGGAGTGCATGGCCTGGCGTATCTTGTTGTTACCACGGAAAGAGAACGACAGGTTGCTTATGCCGCCCGACATGTGTACCTCGGGCATCTCCTTGTGTATCGTTGCGCAGGCAGCAATGAAGGCGCGACCGTAGTCGTCGTGCTCAGGCATACCCGTAGCCACGGCAAGCACGTTAGGGTCGAAGATGATGTCCTCGGTAGGGAAACCTATGCCCTTCAGCAGTTTGTAGGCACGGCGTGCCACCGTTACCTTACGCTCGTATGAGTCTGCCTGTCCCTCTTCGTCAAAGAGCATCACCACAGTGGCGGCACCCATGGAGTGGATGTATCGCGCCTTGGCAAGGAACTTCTCCTCGCCTTCCTTCAGACTGATGGAGTTGACTATCGACTTGCCCTGCACGCACTGCAGTCCTGCCTTCAGTATCTCCCACTTGGAGGAGTCTATCATCACCGGCACGCGTGCTATCTCTGGCTCAGAGGCTATGAGGTTGAGGAACGTCGTCATGGCATCCACACCGTCAATAAGACCGTCATCCATACAGATATCTATGACGTGTGCGCCGTTGTCCACCTGGTTACGTGCTATGGTCAGCGCAGTCTCATAGTCCTTCGCCTGAATGAGCTTCTTGAATTTCGCCGAACCAGCCACGTTGGTGCGCTCGCCAATATTATAGAACGAAGGTTTTTCCTCCTTAATCCCTTCCTCCTTAATCCCTTCCTCTTTCTTCCCTTCTTCCTTCCAGCTTCCCTTGTTGGCATCTTCGCATTGCTCTTCTCCAGTCTTTCTTCCCTTGTTGGCAGCAACATTGTTGCTGCTATCCTTATGTTCCACCCTCAGTGCCTCCAGTCCTGACAGCACCATGGGTTTCACCCTGCCGTCGTTGCTGTCGCAAGGCAACGGGCGCGGCTTATAGGCGGCATCCTTCAGCGTCTCGCTCAGCTTCTTTATATGCGCCGGCGACGTACCGCAGCAGCCACCGTATATGTTCACCAAACTCTCTGCAGCCACCTGCTTAGCCACCTCAGCGAAGGTCTCAGGTGTCTCGTCATAGCCGCCCATCACGTTAGGCAGACCAGCGTTAGGATGCACGCTGACAGGGCATGGCGCTATGTCAGACAGTCTGCGCAGCCACGGCAGCAGTTGCTTGGCACCGAAACCACAGTTAAGGCCTATAGACAACAGGTTGCCGTGTGTCAGCGAAGCACAGTAAGCCTCCACCGTCTGACCGCTCAGTGTGCGACCGGATGCATCAGACAGCGTACCGCTGCACATGATAGGTATGTCCAGTCCGCGCTCCTCGCCAAGGTCTGTGATAGCCTTCAGCGCCGCCTTTGCGTTAAGGGTGTCGAAGATAGTCTCAACGAGCAGTATGTCGGCACCGCCGTCAATGAGTCCGCGTGCCTGCTCGTGGTAGGTGTTATAGAGTTGTTCAAAGGTAATATCTCTGTGTGCAGGGTTATTCACATCGCCGCTCATCGACAACGTGCGGTTGGTAGGACCTATGGAGCCGGCGATGATTATGCTCTTGGAATAAGGTTGACTGGATGAATGAATAAGGTTTGCTTGGGATGCAGTATCATCAAATAAACCTTCTTCCTTCCTCCCTTCCTCTTTCTTCCCTCTTGCCTTTACGGCGCACTCTGCCGCTGCCTTGCTTATCTCATAAACAAGGTCCTGCATTTCATAGTCGGCAAGCGAGAAGCAGTTGGCATTAAACGAGTTAGTCTCTATTATGTCTGCTCCGGCCTCTATGTAAGCCCTGTGCATGCCAATGATAGCCTCAGGCTTGGTAAGACACAACACATCGTTACACCCTTTCAGTGGCACGGGATGATCCTTGAACCTCTCGCCTCGGAAGTCCTCCTCGGTAAGGTTCAGTCCCTGCAGATATGTTCCCGTCGCGCCGTCAAGTATAAGGATGCGCTCGCGCATTATGTCAAGTATTTCCTGTCGTGTCATTTAGTCTGTTCAGAGTGTTTGTATGTGTATTCTTTCGGGTGCAAAGTTACTCTTTTCTGTACGAATGTGCAAGTTTTCCGTCTTTTTTACTTATCACAGGTAAAAAATTAAGCCGCAAGACCTTAAAAGTCCTGCGGCTTTTTCTATTGTGTTAATACATCAAGTGTTGCTTGCTCTTGTTCTTCCATCCGGCATCGCTCTTGTATTTAGAGAAGTAGATGACCAGATTTGCGTCGCTCTTGTACTTAGTGAAATAGATTTTCTTCTTCGCGTCACTCTTGTATTTGCAGAAGTACCACAGGCCTTCGTTGCCACTTGCGTCGCTCTTGTAGTCACATTTGTAAACTACCAGGTCGGCGTCGCTCTTGTATTCAGTTACATAAACCTTCACGTCGGCATCGCTTGTGTATTCGCATGAATACACAGTCTGTGCCTTTATGGCTGTAACAACCATAATCATCAGCATGGAAATGAATAGTCTTTTCATAATCTTACGGTTTTAAGTTATCAATTATGCATTATGAATTATCTCACTCTCACCAGTGTGCTGCCCTTGTGTCCTACCTGCACTGCATATATGCCGCTGGGCATGTCTATTTTCTTTTCTCCGTTCACGGCAAGGCTCATTAGCAGCTGTCCGCTGGTGGAGTATATGCGGCAGGGCAGGGTAGTTTCGCCCTCTGTCTTTATCTTTATGCCTCCCTCCACAGGGCGTACGGTGGCGCCTCCGCTAAGGTGCTCTGTCTGCAGTCCCTCCACATGGTCTATGCCGAGGATGTAGAGCAGTCCCTTGTAAGCGTCTATCTCGCCGTAACCATACTGATTATTAGGATATTCCAACAGTTCCTCAGGATGGCGTGAGGTGTTTGCGAATACATCCATTATGTCCTCTTGTGTAAGCATGGGATTAGCCTCCAGCCACAGGGCTATGATGCCTGCCACGCATGGTGTTGACATCGACGTGCCGTTCAAGCGTGCCCATGGGTATCTCTCGCTGTTGTAGTTGCTCCAGGCGCATGAGCCATATACGCTGGAGTTCTTAGAGTAATACAGGCTGTTCTGTGCTGATGCCACGCGATAGCCGGGGGCGGTGATGTCGGGTTTGATAAATCCGTGCAGCGACGGTCCCATGCTTGAGCCATACCACCGTTTGCCGTTGCCCAGCTCCCAGTATGCCGTCATGCCTACGCCTATCACCGCCGGCAATGCTCCCGGTGAACCTATGTTGCCGCCAACCTCGGCACCCGTGAGGGTAGGGGAGTACTGTGTGCCGTTTATCAGTTCGCCGTTCTGGCAGAAGACGTCGGCTGTCACACCGCTGCCTATAACCTCAACGCCGTATTTCACCTTGGAGAACGACTTCACCTCTTGGTTCAGGAAGATATCATAACCCACAGACTCAGGGTCAAAGCCGTTGTCAGCTGAATAGACTCCAATGCTCAGTGAGTCAAGTTCTGCTATGTTGGAATATGTCTTATAGTCATTCCACTTCAGTCCTGATTGGCTCCTGCTCTTTGTGTTGCCGGGTTTGAAGTCAAGGGTTATATCTTTGTATTGATTTGTGTTATAGTCTGTTACGCGCAGTGTCAGTGTTTTTTTTGTGCTTATGTTGAGTACAAATGTTTTGTAGCTTGATGATACTAAGCCTCCCACGGTGTCTGTTGCCTCCGACTTAGGCATGTAGCGGCGGCGTGTGCCGTTATTGCCTACTGATGCCACTATGATGTGTCCTGGCTTTTGTGTCAGACCGTTAAGATACTCGTTCATCAGCGCGTCCTCGTCGGTCATGTCTTGTATGCCGCTGATGCTGTAGCTTACCACGGCAGGTTTGCCTACGGTGTCGGCATACTCAAAGATACGCTGGAAGGCAAGGGCATTGATTGTAGAGGTGTTTATCTGCTGTATGTTTTCTGGCAGATAGATGCCGTTGGCTCCCACCAGTCCTCCCACGGCGTATATGTCGGCATTATATGCCATGCCGCGGTAAGGTGTGTCCCATCCTGAGCCGGCGGCAATGCCCATGGTGTGTGTGCCGTGTGTCTGTGTAGGACTGTCGGTGGTGCGTTGCTGTTGTATTATCGCCGTGGTGTCGCTGAGCAGTGTTCCCAGAGGAAACTGTGCCTTGCCGTTATATGTGGCGCCGTCGGGAATATCGAGAATGTCCCATGCGCGCACCAGTCTTATGTGGCCGTCGTCAATGGAGCGGAACGTAGGGTGTGTGTATTCTATGCCTATGTCAACCACTCCCACCACGGTGCCGTTGCCGTCATAGGCCTGGGGCAGCAGACTCTCTATGGCGTTGCCGTTGCCGTCTTCTTTCCATACGGGTTTTATGCCAACGCATGAAGCCACGCTGTCAAGGTCTGCCTCGGCTGTGTTCGGCTGTGCCTCTATCCTTATAATACGCTCATCCTCAGACAGTTTTCCAAGTTCGCTGACGGGCACATGGCATATATGCACATTGCCTTGATGAGCCACGCTGTAGTCTTTCACGGCATCATCGTCAAGTGTCTTGACAAACACCAGTGTGGCATCTTGCTGCTGGAGTGGGGTAGGGTAGGAGCCCTTTGCCTCTGCCGCTGATGTTATGTTATGTTCCATCACCATCTGTCTCACATAACGTGACATCTTGCTGTAGTCCTGTGCATTAGCAATCAGTGCCAATATTGAGGTTATTGTTATAATCAACCATCTCATTTTCAGTATTTTTTTATTTCTTGTTTTGTGAAATTGTTTCGCGTGAAACATTTTTTTTTCACTATAGTTCCTATAGTATCTATAATATCTATAGCCCGTGAGAACTCCAACTGATGCGCCCTGCGCACTATAGTTCCTATAGTATCTATAATATCTATAGCCCCTATAGCTACTATCCCCTTCAGTGCGCTTCCAGCCAGTTCTTTCCCCATCCACATTCTACTGTCAGTGGTACGCTGAGCTCGGCGGCATGCTCCATCTCCTCTCTCACTATCTGCTCCACCTGACTGTGTTCCTGGGGAGAGACGGAGAGGTTAAGTTCGTCGTGCACCTGCAGCAGGAGATGTGCGTGCATACCCTCGCGGTGCAGGCGTCGCCATACGTTGACCATAGCCACTTTCATGATGTCGGCAGCGGTGCCCTGTATAGGTGCGTTCACTGCGTTGCGCTCGGCAAAGGCGCGCACCGTACCGTTTCGTGAGTTGATGTCGGGCAGGTAGCGGCGGCGGCCCATGATGGTAATGGCATAGCCTGCTGTACGGGCATCTTCCTTACAGCGCTCTATGTAGTCTGCCACGTTGGGGAACTCCTTGAAATAGTTGTCTATCAGTTGTTTAGCCTCCTTGCGGTCTATGCCTAATCCTTGTGCCAGTCCGAAGGCTGATATGCCATAGATGATACCGAAGTTAGCACTCTTTGCCTTGCTGCGCTCCTCGCGTGTCACCTCGTCAATGGCTTTGTGGTTTATCTTTGCCGATGTGGCGGCGTGGATGTCCTGACCGGTGCGGAAGGCCTCTATCATGTGCTTGTCACCGCTGAGGCTTGCCATGATGCGAAGCTCCACCTGACTGTAGTCGGCGCTGAGGAAGTCCTCTCCTTCCTCGGGCAGGAAGCAGCGGCGTATCTCCTTGCCGTCCTCCGTGCGCACTGGTATGTTCTGCAGGTTAGGGTCGCTTGACGACAGTCGTCCGGTGGCTGTAACACACTGATTGAAAGTGGTATGCAGATGTGCGGTATGACGGTTTATCAGTCGTGGCAGTGCCTCCACGTATGTGCCGAGCAGCTTCTTCAGTGCACGGTGGTCAAGAATCTTGCCTACTATTGGGTTGTCAGCGCGTAGTGCGTTGAGTGTCTCCTCGTTGGTAACATACTGGCCCGTCTTTGTCTTTTTCGGCTTATCCATTATCTGCATCTTACCGAAGAGTATGTCGCCCACCTGTCGTGGTGACGCTATGTTAAACGGCTCTCCTGCCAGTGCGTATATTTCTTTCTCCAGTGTCACAAGGCGCTCCTCCAGTTCGCGTTGAACCTTCTGTAACTCCTTAGTGTCCAGACGTATGCCATTTATCTCCATCTCTGCCAACACGGCGGTAAGTGGCATCTCCACCTCAAGGAAGAGCTGTTCCAGTCCGTCCTCTCTGAGTCGTTTTTCAAGTTCCTCACTTTGTTTGTATAGTCTTACGGCTCGTTCTGCTGTCCACTCTTCTTCCGTCCATCTCTTGGAGTGGTGCAGGTCAGGGTTTATCAGATAGTGGGCTACCATCACATCCCATAGCTTGCAACTCTCCATAAACTCATATATTCTCACTCTCCCCTCATCAGCTATATTCTCCTCCCTATTCTCTTTTCTCTTATCCAGTCCTTCCTCATCCAGTCCTTCCTCTTCCAGGGCCCTTTCTTCCCTTGTAGACGAAGACAGTGTCTTCGCTCCCCTTTCTTTTCTCTCATCCAGTCCTTCCTCTTTCAGTCCTTCTTCTTCCCTTGTAGACAAAGACAGTGTCTTCGCTCCCCCTTCTTTTCTCTCATTCAGTCCTTCCTCTTTCAGGGCTATCTCTTCCCTTGTAAGCGAAGACAGTGTCTTCGCTCCTCCTTCTTTCCTCTCATTCAGTCCTTCCTCTTCCAGGGCTCCCTCTTCCCTTGTAGGCGAAGACAGTGTCTTCGCCCCCCCCTCTTTCCCAAACAAAGACTTGAGTAATTTTTTTGCATCGTGCACGACAATTATTTTTTCCTTATAACAACTCTCGTCTTGCAGGAATTGTGTCACAAAATCGTCTTCGAGCACAAAAACCTCTTCTCCGTCTGTTGTAATGGAGATTTTCTCTATTTTTGAGCCAAAAATGTCGTTTGAGGTGGTTTTTTCGTCTAGAATGAATTTTTTTGTTGACAAAATTTTAGCCCTAAAATCTTCCCAAACCTCTTGACTATCAACTTGTTTTATGTTTTCAGATGGCAAAATACCCCCATTTTCCTTGCGATATTTTTCATCAACTGTGTCATTGGCTTGAAATTCTTCAAAGAAATTGAGTTGAGCGTTAACACTTTTTTGCTTTTCTGCAACACTTTTTTGCATTTTGCCTTTTCCGCCTCTTTTGTCACTCTCAGAGGCAGTGGCATCGCCCTCGGTGCCAAAAAATTTATTGGCGAGGGTTTTGAACTCCAGTTCCTCAAAAATCTCCCTCACCTTCTTTTCGTCACCATCGCTGATGAGCATCTCGTCCATGGTGACGTTCACCGGTACATCAGTGCGGATGGTGGCGAGAGTCTTTGACAACTTTATCTGGTCAGCCGACTGTTCCACTTTCTCTCTCAGTTTTCCCTTCACCTCAGAAGAGCGACTGAGTAATCCCTCGATGGAGCCAAACTCCTGAATGAGTTTCACAGCAGTCTTCTCACCTACGCCAGGACATCCCTGGTAGTTATCAGACGAGTCGCCCATCAGTCCCAGCAGGTCTATCACCTGCTCGGTATTGTCTATGCCATATTTCTCGCACACCTCCTTCGGTCCCATGTCCTCATAGCCACCGCCGTGACGTGGACGAAACATATGTATCTGCTTGGTTACCAGCTGAGCATAGTCCTTATCGGGTGTAAGCATATACACCTGCAGACCTTCTCTCTCAGCCATTCCCGCCACGGTTCCAATCACGTCATCGGCCTCAAAACCATCCACCTGTAGGGTAGGGATGTGTAGTGCTTGGAGCAGTTCCTTTATAATAGGTATGGAGAGACGTATATCCTCGGGAGTCTCCTCACGTTGTGCCTTGTACTCAGGGAAGAGCTCATGTCGGAATGTCAGTCCGTGGTCAAACGCCACAGCTATATGCGTAGGCAGTTGTCCTATGGTAGGCTGCACCTTGCGCATCACCTCATGCAATGTATTGGTAAATCCCATCACCGCACTGGTATTCAGTCCCTTAGAGTTTATCCTTGGTGCGCGTATCAGTGCATAGTAACTCCTGTATATCAATGCATAGGCATCAATCAGAAATAATATCTTTTTGTTATTTTCCATCATCCATTACTTTTATTCCCTTATCTCTTTCCTCTTTCTTTTCCTCTTTCTTTTCCTCTTTCTTTTCCTCTTTCTTTTCCTCTTTCTTTTCCTCTTCCTTCCTTCCTCTTCCTTCCTTCCTCTTTCAGTCCTTCTTCCTTCCTTCCTCTTTCAGTCCTTCTTCTTCCCTCTTCTTTCTTCCTTCCTCCCTCTTCTTTCTTCCTTCCTCCCTCTTCTTTCTTCCTTCTTCCTTCTTCCCTCTTCCTTCTTCCCTCTTTTTTCTTCCTTCTTTCCTCTTCCCTCTTCTTTCTTCCTTTCTCCCTCCTCCCTCATCTTTCTTCCTTCTTCCCTCTTCTTTCTTCCTTCTTCCCTCTTCTTTCTTCCTTCCTCCTTCCTCCTTCCTCCCTCATCCCTCATCCTTCATTTTTCCTCCCTTTCCCTCTTTGTCCTGTATGTCGCTGTATTACAGCGAGCACCTTTCCTCCCCCTTTCTCCCAAGTAACAAAATTAATAATAAAAATTCAAATAATCATTAATAATCAAACAAATACCAAAAAAAATTTGTAATTTTGCATCTGAAAGAGTAATATTCCAACAGAAAGACGTGAACGAGTTTCTTAATATAATAAAAGATCCGATAGAGGCAGAACTTGACAGTTTTAAGGTATTATTTGACAAAACGCTGACTCATAATGACAGCGCACTCGGTTCTGCTCTTGAACACATCAAGAAGCAAAAAGGCAAACAAATGAGACCTATGCTCATATTGTTGATAGCCAAAGCATTAGGAGAGGTAAATGACACAACATATCATGCCGCAGTGGCTCTTGAACTGCTACACACCGCTTCGCTCGTTCATGATGATGTGGTTGACAAGGCTGATGAAAGACGTGGACAACAATCTGTTAACTCTTTGTATGACAATAAGATAGCAGTGCTTGTGGGTGACCACATCCTTTCTACTGCGCTTCTCTCTGTGTGTAAGACGGGTAGGGTTGACATTATTACCTACTTGTCGCAGCTGGGACAGACTCTCTCTGACGGTGAGATACTGCAGCTGACAAGTAACAAGCAGCAGCTCATCAGCGAACAGGAGTATTACAATATCATCAGACAGAAGACGGCAGCTCTCTTTAAGGCGTGTGCCACCATGGGTGCGCTCTCCATTGGCGCTGATGCCCAGAGGATGGAGCAGGCAGAGAACTTCGGTCAGACTCTTGGCACCATCTTCCAGATTCGTGATGACATCTTTGACTACTTCCCCTCATCAAAGATAGGTAAGCCCACCGGCAATGATATGCGTGAGGGTAAGCTTACGCTCCCTGCCATATATGCGGTGCTCCATTCTGATGACGAGAGGATAAAGAGCATAGCGCAAAAAGTGAAGCAACTCTCTGCCTCTGCTGAGGAGATTCAGCAACTTGTTGCTTATACTATAGATAATGGAGGCATAACCTATGCCGAACAAAAAATGCAGGAGTTGCATGCTCAGTGTCTGCAGTTTATTAACAGCATCTCTCAGACTGATATAAAGAAGGCTCTCACTGCATACCTTGATTATTGCATTAACAGGGAATTCTGATTTCTTGTCTTTAGAAAGCGTTATAACTCTCTATACGTCTCCTGATTCCTCAGGGGCATATTATTTATAATGTAACATAGCAAAATAATAATGACAAAATAAAAGCTATCACTTCGTGTTCTGAAGTGATAGCTTTTACTTTCTAATTCGATACCTTTCATGAGGTAAAAGCTATGCTTTCTTATTGTAATTTGATAGCTTTCTCACCTCCATTCTATAGCTTTCATATTCTCAGCACTCCCTCCCTTAGGGAGGGGATGAGGAGGTTTTTTTTCTTTTGAGTGGCGTAGAACCTTTCTTCCGGAGGTACTCCCTCCCTCACAGGGAGGGTTGGGGTGGGTCTCTTATTTTTAATCCTTCAACTCCTCGATAAGAATATCAGCCAAGCGTGATGTCCCTATTCTGAACAGGTCATGACAGAGCCAGTCCTTGCCGAGCACCTCTTTTACTATAGTATAATATATCACGGCATCCATGCTGGTATTAATTCCTCCCGCAGCCTTGAAACCTACCTTACGGTTTTCGCGCTTGTAGTATTCGTTTATTTCTTCGCACATCCAGAGTGCAGCTTCAGGAGTAGCTCCGATTTTCTCTTTGCCGGTGCTTGTCTTTATAAAATCTGCTCCAGCCTCCATTGCAATTCTTGAAGCCTTGCGAATGTTATCCTCTGTCACTAGACAACCGGTCTCAAGTATCACTTTCAGTTTTGCTCCATAACCGTCGCATACAGATTTCATCTCTTTTATCTCATCTGTCACACTCTCCATGTCTCCGCTCAGAAACTTTCCTACTGACAGCACCATGTCTATTTCGGTAGCACCGTCTTTCAGTGCAAGGGCAGTCTCAACTGTTTTTACCTCAGCAAATGTCTGAGAAGAAGGGAAGCCTCCTGATACACATGCTATCTCTACACCTTCCACATCAAGACACTCGTTTACTATTTCTGCAAAACAAGGATATACACACACCGCTGCAGGGTGGGGCAAATCAGGGTGCTCATTATCCCATGCATTCACCCTTTCTACGAAAGCCATCACCGATTGCTCGCTGTCGGTACATTTCAGTGTGGTAAAATCCATACTTCCAAATAAAAATCTCTTTACATCCAGAGTATCATTCTCTGCTGCTTTACTGATAATTTCTTCAATTTTCTTCATATCTATAAAGTGTTAATAATCTATAACTTATAATACCAATGTTTCACGTGAAACAAAATTCGTTTTAATTGGCCAGTCCGCCAGAATTCGTTAGTTTATCTTTTATATTTCATGTATTTGTGCTACGAACGGATATCCCATATTATCTCCCCTCCCTCGGGAGGGGATTAAGGGGAGTGGTCGTGGGAGGGGTTGTGAAGTGGTTTATGTTCCACGTGAAACATTCTCTCTGTTATTTTCTAAAAAATAGTCAGTTAGAACTTTGGCTTTGACTGGTCCGATTAGGGCGGTGACGTCGGAGGGGGCGCCGCTGCAGGCGGCGCGGATATTTTTTACGGTTTTGTATTTCTGCAGTAGTATCTCTTTTGTCTTCGGTCCGATGCCCGGGATGTTGTCGAGTTCGGATTGCAGGGCGTGTTTCGAACGTTTGTCTCGGTGGAAACTGATGGCATAGCGGTGTACCTCGTCCTGCATCTGTGTCAGAATCTTGAAGAGTTCGCTCTCTGGTTTCAGCTGTATTGTTATGGTTTCTTTTTCGCCGGCACCGTTATCTTTCAGGAACAGGAGTTCCTGGGTGCGGTGTTTGTCGTTCTTTGCTAAACCTGCGATGGGGATGTTAAGATGCAGCTGGTCTTCCACTACTTCGCGTACGCAGTGCATCTGTCCGATGCCGCCGTCACATA
Organism: Prevotellaceae bacterium UBA3627; assembly: GCA_002373375.1. Lineage (GTDB taxonomy): Bacteria > Bacteroidota > Bacteroidia > Bacteroidales > Bacteroidaceae > Prevotella. The sequence continues at coordinate 14,340 of DFLE01000013.1, read as the reverse complement.
TTATAAGGTCTGGAAGGTCTTCACCGTCGCGATAGCGACGGAAAGTTACCTCTTGCATTGAGGCGTAATCGTCGGGACCTTCTACTGTCTTTATGTTGTACTTGCGGTAGTCCTGCTTGCTCTTCTTCATACCTTTGTATACTACCATTCCTGCCACGGCATCCGAACCAGAGATGTTGGAGTTGTCAAATAATTCGATGCGATAGGGTAGTTTCTGTAGTCCGAGCTTGTCCTGCAGCTCCTTCATCAGTCGCGTGTATTTCTGCTCAGGGTTCAGCTTGTCCGCCTGTTTCAATCGGTCTATTCGATACTGCTTACAGTTCATCAGCGAAAGCTCTAGCAGGTGGTGTTTATCGCCACGCTGCGGGGTGAAGAAGGTAGCGTCGTCCATCTGCCAGTCAATGGGGAAGGGGACAATTATCTCCTTTGCCTTACTGTGAAAACGCTCGCGTATCTCGATGATAGCGCTGAGTAGCAGGTCCTCGTCGGTTTCCTCGAGCTTACGTTTATATTCGTACGTGAACGACTGGTTTATTGTACCGTTGGTTACGTGCATATAGTTTATAAACGCATTCTGGCGGTTGTCGTCGTCATCTATGCAGAATACATCAACATCTGTTATGGTATGACTCACCACCTCACTCTTTGCGCAGAACTGTTCTATCATCATATATTGACGCTTCAGCTCTTCGGCCTCCTCGAACTTCATTTCCTCGGCCTTGCGCATCATTTCGTCATATACCATCTGGCTCAGTTTTCGCGTATTTCCCTTCAGTATCTCCCGTGCCATCATGATATTCTGCTGATATGCATCCCATGACTGTCTGTCCACGCACGGAGCCATGCAGTTCTTTATATGGTATTCCAGACAGGTCTGAAACTTACCTTCCTTTATGCTCTTTCTTGACAGCGGCAGTCGGCAGGTTCGTGGTTTATATAGCTTATGTATCAGTTCCAGTATGGTGTACATGGACCCCAGGTGAGAGTAGGGTCCATAATAAGTACCGTGCTTCCTGTTTATCTGTCGTGTCTTGAATATTCGTGGGTATTCCTCGTTGGTTACGCATATAGATGGATATGTCTTACCATCTTTCAGTAATACGTTGTATCGTGGATTGTATTTCTTTATCAGAGCATTCTCAAGCAGCAGGGCATCCTCTTCTGTGCTTACCACAGTGTATGAAATATTCCATATCTTCGATACCAGTACCTTTGTCTTGAATCTGTCCACTTCTTTATGGAAATACGATGAGACGCGTGCTTTTAGGTTCTTCGCCTTACCTACATATATTATAACACCGTCCCTGTCATAATATTGATAGGAACCGGGCTTCTCTGGCAGACTGAGAACTATCTGTTTCAGTCTCTCCAATCTCTGTATGTTTTCTTCCTTTGTCATTATCTTTGTTTCACGTGAAACAGCTCTTAAGCCGCATAAATACTGGCTTTCCTGTTTTTGTTTCTGTTTCGAATTACACGAATTGTCCGATTATGATAAGACTCGTATTCAAGAGTTATTCGTGCTATCAGCGTTATTCGTGTTCGTCTAAATTGTTTCGTTCTGAATTTCCGAATTGCCCGAATAGTTTCTTCTATTTGCATCGTAAACTTGTTTGTTAGATACGTTATGCTTGCGTTTGCCTTATTTATTCGTATTGTCCGAGTGCTTGCTGCAGATATTTGCCGATATATGGCATTGATGGCTCGTGCAAATTCAGTTCAAGAGATTTCGGGTGCGTATTGACAATACACTGTGAACCATACGTATGTAAGTAGCGCCAGGAAAGGGTAGGGAGCGTTGTTACAACGTTGCAAATTTACAAAATCTTTCTCATACAATCAAATAAATCAAGTGTACATCATTCTTTTTGTCGTATGGAAAATAATTAGTAAATTTGTGGTAGGATTTACAACTAACAACCTGAAAACAACTGACTACATAATACATAACTTTGTTACCTGGGTGAGACAGAAGATTACGAAACACAGAATTGATTAACAAAAACCAAAACAGAGTTATTATGAAGACTTTTCTCTTAGCGTTATCGCTTATTGCCGGAAGCATGACAGCCTCGGCGCAGTGGAGACGTGCTGCTGATTATGCGGCAGGTCCGGGATTGAAAGATGCCTACAAGGACTATTTTACCGTCGGAGTGGCAGTTAACCAACGTAATGTTTCTGACGAGGCACAGATGGCTATCATCAAGAAACAGTATAACAGTGTGACGGCCGAGAACGACTGGAAGCCGGGCATGATACATCCGAAAGAGGGTGTGTGGAACTTCGAGAGGGCAGACAAGATAGCTAACTTTTGCCGTGAGAACGGCATAAAGATGCGCGGTCACTGCCTGTGCTGGCACTCGCAGTTTGCAGACTGGATGTTCGTGGATAAGAAGGGTAAGCCGGTAAAGAAAGAAGTGTTCTATGAGCGTCTGCGCGAGCATATCCATACCGTTGTCAACCGTTACAAGGACGTGGTGTATGCGTGGGATGTGGTGAACGAGGCTATAGCCGACGGCGGTAGTCCAAGACATGGACAGGAGCCTAACCCTTATCGTCAGAGCCGCCACTACCAGCTCTGTGGCGAAGAGTTCATAGCCAAGGCATTTGAGTTTGCACGCGAGGCAGACCCTGATGCCCTGCTGTTCTATAATGACTACAGCACCGTGGACCCTGGCAAGCGAGAGCGTATATATGAGATGGTGAAGAAGATGAAGGAGGCAGGCGTTCCTATTGATGGAATAGGTATGCAGGGACACTATAACATCTATTTCCCTGACGAGGAACTGCTCGACAAGGCCATCACTCGTTTTTCAGAGATAGTAAGTCATATACACATCACCGAACTCGACCTGCGCACCAATACTGAGAGCGGCGGTCAGCTGGCGTTCTCACGTGGTGAGGCAAAGCCGCTGGCTGGTTATATGCAGACGCTGCAGGAAGACCAGTATGCACGTATCTTCAAGGTGCTGCGCAGACATAAGGATGTGATAGACAATGTGACATTCTGGAACCTCAGCGACAAGGACTCCTGGCTGGGTGCAAACAACCATCCGCTGCCATTTGACGAAAACTACAAGGCGAAGCGCTCGCTGAGGATTATCCGCGATTTCAACGCTGCGATGGATAATGTTCAGCCGAAGGAAGACTTCACTCCTAACAAACTGAATCAGCCGGGACAGCAGTATCCTATGGTTAACTCGGAGGGCTATGCGCGTTTCCGTGTGGTAGCGCCAGAAGCGAAGTCGGTAATCGTGAGTCTTGGACTGGGTGGCCGCGGTGGAACCGTGCTGCGTAAGGATAAGGATGGCGTGTGGGTAGGAACGACAGACGGACCGATGGATCCGGGCTTTCACTATTACCATATTACCATTGACGGCGGCGTGTTTAATGACCCCGGCACACATAATTTCTTCGGTGGATGCCGTTGGGAGAGTGGCATAGAGATACCAGCGCCCGACCAGGACTTCTATGCCTTGCGCACGGATATCCCTCATGGAACGCTGGCGAAGGTGAGGTTCTATTCCAAGAGTCTGGACAAGATGCAGGAGGCTACGGTATATCTGCCCGCAGGCTATGGCAAGCTGGTGAAGGGCAGACAGGAGCGCTACCCTGTGCTGTACCTGCAGCATGGCTGGGGTGAGAACGAGACAAGCTGGTCTGTGCAGGGCTGCACGGGAGAGATAATGGACAACCTCATTGCCGACGGTAAGGTGAAGCCGTTTATCGTTGTCATGGCTTACGGACTCACCAATGATGTGAAGTTCGGCGGTATAGGCAAGTTCACTGCCAAGGAGTTTGAGACTGTGCTCATTGATGAGCTGATACCATATATCGACGCCAACTACTTGACAAAGGCAGACAAGTGGCATCGTGCCATGGCAGGGTTGTCAATGGGTGGCATGGAGACAAAACTGATAACCATGCGCCGCCCGGAGGTGTTCGGCTATTGGGGACTGTTCAGCGGCGGTACCTATATGCCAGAGGATATCAAGGACCCAAAGTCAGTGCGCCTAATCTTCGAGAGTTGTGGCAGCAAGGAAAACCCCGATGGTATCAAAAAGAGTGTAGAAGCCTTAAAATCAGCAGGTTTCAATGTTCACGGACTGATATCAGAGGGTACTGCTCATGAGTTCCTTACATGGCGCAGGAGCCTGAAGGAGATGGCACCGTTGCTTTTCAAATAAGCTGGGTGCAGCATGATGATAGTATAACAAAGCAATGAATATGATTAACGATTCTATTTTTAATGTTCCCGGAGGTCCCAGCTCTTCCGGAGGTCCCGGAAATTCCGGAAATTCCGGTTTTTCCGGACAATCCGGACAACCCGGACAATCCGGAACCTCCGGTCAACCCGGTCAATCTCACCACCCCGGTTCTTCCGGTTATCCCGGAACCTCCGGTTTCTCCGGTCGTCGGCAGCCTGTAGTGAGGCATTATTCCGACGGTGTGACGAGCGCACTGCGTAAACCTGTAGTCTATACGGAGTTACGGTTTTATCAGCGTAGCGATGTGTTGTATCAGCTTACGTGTGAGTTCTGTAGCCGTTATTTTCCGAAATATGGTGACCGCACCGTTGACCAGATGGTGCAGGCGGCACGCAGCACTAAGCAGAATATCGCTGAGGGCAGCAGTGACGGACAAACATCTGCAGAGACGGAACTTAAGCTTTTGGGCATTGCGCGTGGCAGTAACAAGGAACTGCTTGAGGATTATCTGGACTATCTGAAGCGCCATCATCTGGCAGAGTGGCACGGCAGTAATCCACGGTTTGAGCAGCTTCATGACTTCTGCAGACACCATAGTGTATATGCAGATTACAGTCTGTTGTTACCGAGGATGAATGATGAGGAACTGGCGAATATGGCTGTCTGTCTGTGTCATCAGGTGGACTCAGCGTTGACAAAATACATTGAGAAGAAAGACCGTGAGTTTACCACGGAGGGTGGCATCCGTGAGCGTATGACGGCGGCACGCCTTGAGCAGCGTGGCAGTCAGAAAGAACTGATATCTCAGCAGCGTAAGGAGATAGAGAATCTTCGTGCAGAGGTCGCCCACCTGAAAGACAAGCTCCGTCAGGTAGGAATAGAGTAGTTAACCCAGTTTTGTTATTGCAAGATTCCCGAAACAACCAGATGTTTCATAGAGAAGAGGCATTCGGGAAATGTTCTATATGAAATATGCACCGTGGAAAGGGCGCGATATATTGTTGCGCACACTTTTCACGGTGCATAAGTTTTTTTGTATGCAAGTATTATCCCTTTGCCGGCATAAGGATGTAGATGCCTACGATGCCGGCGCCACTGCCGAAGCATTTTGCAGGCTGTGCGCTCAGCTGGCGGATGATGAGGAAATGGTCATGGAATGTTACGCTGAAATGGTAGGAACCCTCGCAGCAGGCGGCGTTGAAATCGCCGGTATTCTCGTCGGGATGAATGCCACTGACACCGACAAGCGCGTCGTTGCCGCCGCCATAGGCCTCGGAGTCACGACGTATAGACAGCGTGAAAGACTCTGTGTCGGGCTTGTACCATAGCTCCAGTTCGCCTCTCACTCCCATGTGGTTCTGGTAGAGGTACATGCCTCCGTGTTCCCATCCTGTGAGACAGAAGGTCTTGCCCTCTATGTAAGGGCTGCTGTAGATATCATTCTGGCGGTTGATGGGGTATGCGTAGGGGTCAGAGTATTTCTTCAGCTTGAACTTCTTACCGTCGTTCTGCGTTATGCCTACGAGGTCGCCGTTCTTTATCTCCGCCCTTAGGAAATAGATGTGTGTGATGCCCCCTTCGCCTATTTCCCTGTATGCCTTGATGTCAAACAGGTTACCGTTTCTTGTTCCTGCCACGTTACATACTATGGTACTGCCGTCGATGTACTGGAATATCTCTCCAGTCATCACGTCATCTTTTACTGCGCATGCCATCTTCACCTCGGTGTTGTCAAGCTTGCCCTTCCAGAAATAGTAGGAAACCTCGCCGGCGCTGGCTGTTATGGCCATCAGCAGGCAGAGTATAAGTATAATACTGCGGTGTCTCATATCTTCTTTCTTTTTATTTCTCCCTGTAATAATCGGAGAAATGGGTTATTCCACGTAATTCCCTGTCTTGTCGATTACCTTCCATACCCGGGTGCCGTCTTCCAGCTTTACCTGCACCTTAGCCTTGCCGTTCTCGAAGGAATAGGCGTTTTCCCACTGGCATGGTATGACAATCTTGCCCGTCTTGTCGATGTAGCCGTACTTCATTGTATAGTCTTCAACGACAGCCACGGCAGCGAGTCCCTCTGAGAACCAGCCGCCATATACAAACTGGCATGGTATGACCAGGTTGCCGTCGAGGTCAAGATAGCCGTACTTCTCGTCAGCATCAACGACGCAGCCCATACCCTCCTGGTAATAGCGGTTGCTACGCCACTGGCAGGGACTGATAACCTTGCCGTTCTCATCAATGTAGCCCCACTTGCCGCTTTTATCCTTCACACAGGCTCTTCCCTCAGAATAAGTTGCCTGATAAGCCCACTTTTGCTTTGCGTGAACGCCCATAGAAACGACAGCAAGGAGGACTGCCAAAACCAAATTCCTCATATTCATGATAGTCTAAGATGGTATTTTACTTCTTCTTGATAGAGGCCACGACAGCATCGAAGACAGGCTTATATTTAGCCTCTTCGCTGACAAGGAATGTCATTTTGCCGTCAATGTTCATCTTATCTATTTTGAAGTAATAGTACTGTACAACGTCACCAGCCACCATGCGTATGGTGAAGAAGCCCTTTTTGATAACGGGCTCATCTACCTTCCAGCCTTCGTCCTTTCCGGCGAATTCGTCCTTTTTCTCGTTTGCCCACCAGCTGAGATTCTCTTCTTTTATCTCAGAATACTCGTCGGGCCACACTGTGAGTGTGTGCTTGTCGTCCTTCTTCCACTCGTTGACTACACCAGGAGTCCAGTCGTCAATAACGTCAGCATACTCCTTCGGATGCTGAACAGTGAAGTCCTTGCCGTCAAATGTCACCATCTCTGCTGTACTCTTAGGAGCAGAGGCGGGAGCAGCTTCCTGGCTGGATGCTTTTTCAGCCTTCACCTCGGTGTTTTCAGTATTCTTTTTCTTGCCAAACTTGAAAGATACGCCGTTTACACTTATTTGTGCGTCAGCAACAGTGTTAAACGCAAACATGGCAGCAAGTGCCATCACAGTTGTTTTTAATGAATGTTTCATAAATTTTAATTGTTATGGTAATTATTGTAATTCATGTTTCGCAAGCTCTGCTTGCTCTGTAGATAGAGGGAGTAGGAAGGAGACAGGACACCTTCTTACTCCCAACTTTATAGAATCAGTATTTTCAAGTTTCGCATGCGCTCAACTTGTTGGGTTATCAGGTTATTAGGTCGTAAGGTCATGAGGTGAAATATGTTTAATTGTGGTGAATAGTTGCCTAATATCACCTTAAAACCTTGAAGCGAAGCGACCTCAAAACCTTAAACCTCAACGAAACTGAAGCTTGCGAAAGTTGAGTCAGTGTTGTTATGGCTGTGGAACAGAGAAATAGAGTCCGTTCCACTTTGCCGTTCTCTTGCGCTGACCTACCTCATACCATGTGGTGATGATGATGTCCTTGCCCGTGCGAGGCAGTTCAAAGGTGTTGCGGTCACCCTCGCCTGCGTCAAAGAGGTTAAGGTACAGGTCGCCGAAGTATGGCGTCATCTTCTTTGTGGCGTTGGTATATTCATAGAGGTTGAGGCCGTCATACTCTCCTGGCTCGCTGATGCCGTCATTGGTAGTTTGCACGTTGTAGGCAACGAGCTTGTGCTTGCCGTCCTCAATGTTCCAGTAGCACATCTCGGATTTCATCACATAGCCGTCCTCCATTATCTCATGGCATATATAACCGTTCTTTACATCTACTACGAGCCTCTCGTCGGCAGGCTGTGCCTTGCCCTGGTGGTATCTATGAAGTGCGTTTTGCAGTTGGGCTATGGCTGCGTTTTCCACCTCATCTCCCTCCGGTGGGGTGTAGTTGACCAGTGCCCATGCAAAGTCCATGATAGTGGGCTTCGCACCCTGATAATTCACCTTAATCTGTGGCTGCGCCGCCATTGTCAGCGTGAAGCATGCCATTAGGATGGCTAACAATTTCTTTTTCATACGATAGTTTTTTTTATAAGACATGAGGACAGTTTGCATGAGCCTTTAGTTGGTCATTGAAACTGTCCTTGTGATTTAGTTGAGTGTTTACTTTTCTTTCAGAGAATCTACTATTCTGTCAATCAGCGGCTTGTATGTGCTTTCATCGCTCAAGGGGAAATATATCTCGCCGGCGAAGAGTTTCTTTGACTTTGGCGATACTTTGGCGAATTCATATATACACATCATCTCCTTCTCTTCGTATATCTTCTCTTCCTTAACCATGCGCATGGTCATTGACATACCCTTTATCACTGGCTCTGTATGCTCACCCGAAAATACGGTAGCACTCTTCTGCTGATTTTTTGTCCATTCCTTGAACTCCTGTGCACTTGCTATAGTGACATCGTTAAGGCAAATCTGCATATGGTGTGTTTCGTCCATCTCTGCTTCAAACATGTTTGCAAGGACTGGATCATCGTCAGCCTCGAAATCAGCAGGGTACTGACATGTGAAGTACTTACCCTCATAGGAAGACAAATCTACCGTAATCTGTGCATCAGCCGCTGTGCTGAGCGCAAACATGGCAACAAGTGCCATCACTACTTTTTTCATAATTTACTTAGCCTTGAACGAAGCGAGTATCTTTTCTATGAGAGGCCTATACTTTGTCTCGTCTTTCTTAAGGAATAAAAAGCGTCCGCTGAAGATGTGCTTGCTTGGTGTGTTAACCAGATACTGCACCTGAACAGATGGCACGTTGTCCTCTTTACCTTCAGAGATGACATAGACGGCCTTGCCTTTAACAACACATGGCTCAACCTTCCAGCCTTTCATATACTCTTTCTGGTCCCTTGCCGTGCCTTCGCCCCAGTTCTTGATGTCTGCGTCTGAAAACTCCACATCAGCGCTGACTCCTGCGTTGAAATGGCATGGAGTGCCCTCAACGTATGCATTGAATACATCGTCCGTCCATTGCTCCTCTGCAGCGTATTCGGCAGGATACAGACAACTGAACATTTTGCCGTCAAAGGTCTTAAGACCGTCATTCTGGGCACTTGCAATCAAAGTCATGGCAGCAAGAACCACGAACATAAATACTTTCTTCATAATTGTTTTGTATTAAGTGTTTTATGGATTTATAAAATGCGTGAATTAAGTAAAACAGAGGTTAGCAGATACAATTTATCATCCAATAACTAATTACCTATACATACCTGCCATTAAAAGCAAAATAGTATTTTCAAGTATGCTACTCAACTTTCGCAAATTTCAGTTGAGAGGGTCTTTTTTTCTTGTAAACGCTACAAAGTTAATATAAAACCTCTACTCTTACTCCTTTTGCTTGTTAAATTTAGTTAAAAGCACAAATATATCTGTTTTTTGCAGATATGCCAAAGGTTTTTATCGTATTTATTTACAGCTAATACAGTTTCGCACCGACTATCCTGTTATGCAAAAAACAATGTCGCCGGTATTCATGCGGTAGATGCTCCTTCTAACTATAACATAGTCAGTAAATTATAAAAGCTATCACTTCGCGTTCTGAAGTGATAGCTTTTACGTTGAGAAAGCATAGCTTTCACGGTGTAAAACGATAGCTTTCACGGTGTAAAACGATAGCTTTCATGAAGCCCTGTGAAAGCCACTGATTTTCGGTGCTGAAAAACTACCTTCCCATAAGGACGAGCAGCACGTTGATGTCTGACGGACTGACGCCCGGTATGCGTGAAGCCTGTGCTATGGTCTCGGGGTCTATGCGCGACAGCTTCTGTCGTCCCTCAAAGGATATGGCGTCGATGTTCTGGTAGTCAAAGTGTCCGCGTATGCTGATATTCTCCAGACGGTGCATCTTCTCCGCTTCCTGTCTTTCGCGCTCGATGTAACCGCGGTATTTCAACTCTGTCTCGGCGGCTACGGCAATCTCCTCGCGGCGGTCAGTCAGTTTGCTGATGATAGCGTTAAGGCGAGGCAGCGACGGTGCCAGTTCCAGAATGTTAACCCCCGGACGTGCTATCAGTTCAGAGAGCTTGCAGCCGCCTGTCATGGGTGTGGAGCCGATGCCCTCGAGGAAAGCGTTGACCTGTCGTGGCTTTACGTTGGTCTCGTCGCATAGAGTCATGATGTCCCTGATGCGCTCCTCCTTGCTCTTCCACCATTGGTAACGCTCAGATGACGCAAGGCCGGCATGGAAAGACTTCTCCGTCAGACGCTGGTCGGCATTGTCCTGCCTGAGCAGTATGCGATACTCTGCCCTTGAGGTGAACATACGGTAAGGCTCGTCTACGCCCTTTGTCACCAGGTCGTCGATGAGTACGCCGATGTAAGCCTCGTCGCGTGCCAGGGTGAAAGGCTTGAAACTGCCCGACTCATTGCTGATGTTGCCGCTTGCACCGAGATGACCGGCATAGAGAGCCGCATTCATTCCGGCTATGAGTCCTTGTCCTGCCGCCTCCTCGTAACCCGTGGTGCCGTTCACCTGTCCGGCGAAGAAGAGACCGTCACATTTCTTCGACATCAGCGAGTGGTTAAGCTGCGTAGGGTCGAAGAAGTCATATTCTATGGCATATCCCGGACGGTAAATCTTCACGTCGCGCAGGGCAGGTATGGTGCGCAGCGCATTCAGCTGTATGTCCATAGGCAGGGATGACGAGAAACCGTTGAGATACATCTCGTTGGTGTCGGTGCCTTCGGGCTCCAGGAAGAGCGGGTGGTGGTCCTTGTCGGCGAAGGTCATGAGTTTAGTCTCTATGCTCGGGCAGTAACGCGGACCGATAGACTTTATCTGTCCGTTGTAAAGCGGAGAGTCCTTGAGTCCGCTTTTGAGTATCTCATGACACTCAGGTGTGGTGTCAAAAGTCCAGCACGGCAAGTGGGCGAGGGAAGGGGTTGCCTTTGCCTTTGCAGCGACACTGTCGCTGCTTACTAGTGAAGCCGTAGGGTTAGAAGCCGCCGCTGTGGTTGCATCTTCCTTCGCTTTTGCAGCGACATCGCTGCTTACTAGTGAAGCCGTAGGGTTAGAAGTCGCCGCTGTGGTGGTTCCTGCCATATAGCTGAAGAGAGATGTTACGTCCTCTCCCGGCTGCTCCGTGGCATCCTCGAAGTGTACCGAGCGCTTGTCTATGCGCACCGGCGTGCCTGTCTTCATCCTCTGCGACGTGATGCCCAGGGCGTTGATGCTCTCCGTAAGATGCAGCGCCGCCGGTTCGGCACACCTGCCCCCCGGCACCATCTTACGGCCTATGTGCATCAGTCCGTTGAGGAACGTGCCGGCGGTAATCACCACAGCAGGGGCATACAGTTCACAACCCCAGATGGTGCGGACGCCGGTGACCCCCACCCGAGGGGTAGGGGTTGTTATCAGTTCCTCCACCTGGTCTTGCCAGATGTCGAGGTTAGGCGTGTTATCGAGCATGGTGCGCCATTGCCAGATGAACTTTCCTCGGTCACACTGAGCTCGCGGGCTCCACATGGCAGGGCCCTTCGACTTGTTGAGCATACGCAGTTGGATGGCACAGAGGTCGGTGACCATACCCATGCCGCCGCCCAGGGCATCCACCTCGCGCACTATCTGTCCCTTGGCAATGCCGCCCACGGCAGGGTTACAAGACATCTGTGCAATCTTGTTCATGTCCATCGTGACGAGACAGGTCTTCGCACCCATCCTCGCCGCTGCGTGAGCCGCCTCACAACCGGCGTGGCCGCCGCCTACTACGATAACGTCGTAATATAATTTCATTAATTCAGTTTTGTAAAGTATATATGCTAAAAAGATTATACGAGTTACAATTTACTTGCAAAAGTAAGGAAAAAAAATAAAATATTTTTGCTAATTCATAAAAAATATATAATTTTGTGTAATAATGGGCATGTTGTGAACATTCAAAAAACAAAATAATTTATCTTAACAACAAAATCAAAATCTTATGTGGTTATTTAATTCTTCGATTGGAAGGAAGGTGGTAATGTCTGTAACGGGCATGGCACTTATCCTGTTCTTAACATTCCACATGTCGATGAATGTTGTGGCATTGTTCTCTGCTGAGGGCTACAACATGATCTGTGAGATGCTCGGTGCCAACTGGTATGCAGTAGTGGCAACTATGGGTCTTGCAGCATTGGCTGTCATTCACATTATCTACGCCTTCATTCTGACAATGAAGAACAGGGCTGCGCGTGGTTCTGAGCGTTATGCTGTGACAGAGAAGCCTTCAAAGGTGGAGTGGGCGAGCCAGAACATGCTCGTGCTCGGTCTCATCGTATTGCTCGGTCTGGCTATGCACCTGTATGACTTCTGGGCAAAGATGATGCTCGTTGACCTCGTAGGCAGCGGCGACCTTGCTCACAGCACCGACGGTGCCTACTGGATTCAGTATGTGTTCTCTAACACCGGACACGTAGTATTCTACCTCCTGTGGCTCTGCGCTCTGTGGTTCCACCTGGCACACGGCTTCTGGAGCATGTTGCAGACAATGGGTCTGAGCGGCAAGGTGTGGTTCACACGCTGGAAGGTTATCGGCATTGCTTACGTAACAGTGCTCTGCGCAGGTTTCGCCAGCGTAGTGGTATGGTTCTACATACAGAGCCTGTAAGCAATCCCTACCCCTGACCCCTCCCCGAGTGGAGGGGGAAGTCACGTATTTTATAAGACAAAAAGATTTTCAAAAACTTAGAAATTACCCCACAAAAACCTTCTGACCATATATTCTCCTCCCCTCTCGGGGGAGGCACAAGGAGGGGGGTCGGTTAATTATGAAAACATTAAATTCACGCATACCTGAGGGACCAGTAGCAGAGAAGTGGACCAACTATAAGGCTCACCAGCGTCTGGTTAACCCAAAGAACAAACTGAAGCTCGACGTCATCGTCGTGGGTACGGGTCTGGCTGGTGCCAGCGCCGCTGCATCACTCGGCGAGATGGGCTTCAACGTACTTAACTTCTGCATTCAGGACTCACCACGCCGCGCTCACTCTATCGCTGCGCAGGGTGGTATCAATGCAGCAAAGAACTATCAGAACGACGGCGACTCTGTATATCGCCTCTTCTACGACACCGTAAAGGGTGGTGACTACCGCGCTCGCGAGGCTAACGTATATCGCCTTGCTGAGGTCAGCAACAACATCATCGACCAGTGCGTGGCACAGGGCGTGCCTTTCGCTCGTGAGTACGGCGGCATGCTCGCCAACCGTTCTTTCGGTGGCGCACAGGTGTCACGTACATTCTATGCCAAGGGTCAGACAGGTCAGCAGCTGCTGCTCGGCGCCTACTCTTCTCTCTCACGCCAGGTAGAGGCTGGTAAGGTGAAGCTCTACACACGCTATGAGATGGAAGACGTTGTAATCGTTGACGGCAAGGCTCGCGGTATCATCGCCAAGAACCTTGTTACAGGTAAGCTGGAGCGCTTCTCTGCAAATGCAGTGGTTATCGCTACCGGCGGATACGGCAACGCTTACTTCCTCTCTACCAACGCCATGGGATGTAACTGCACCGCTGCCATCCAGGCTTTCCGTAAGGGTGCCATGATGGCTAACCCGTCATACGTGCAGATTCACCCTACATGTATCCCTGTTCACGGCAACAACCAGTCTAAGCTCACACTGATGTCTGAGTCTCTGCGTAACGACGGCCGTATCTGGGTACCAAAGAACATTGAGGATGCCAAGGCTCTGCAGGCAGGCACAAAGCAGGGATGGGAGATTCCTGAAGAGGACCGCGACTACTACCTGGAGCGCCGCTACCCTGCATTCGGTAACCTCGTGCCTCGTGACGTGGCTTCACGTGCCGCTAAGGAGCGCTGCGACAAAGGCTTCGGCGTTAACAACACCGGTCTGGCTGTGTTCC
>DFLE01000013.1:0-293 GCA_002373375.1 Prevotellaceae bacterium UBA3627 | reverse complement strand
CAGCGCCTCGGCATCGACGAGATTCGTCAGCGCTACGGAAACCTCTTCGATATGTATGAGGAGATTACCGACGTTAACCCAGGCGAGCTGGCATGCGTAAAGGACGGCGTAGAGTACTACAAGCCAATGATGATATTCCCTGCCATCCACTACACCATGGGCGGCGTATGGGTTGACTATGAACTGCAGACCACCATCCCTGGCCTCTTCGCCATCGGTGAGTGTAACTTCTCTGACCACGGCGCTAACCGTCTCGGCGCATCTGCCCTCATGCAGGGTCTGGCTGACGGTTA
>DFLE01000010.1 GCA_002373375.1 Prevotellaceae bacterium UBA3627 | reverse complement strand
AGCTTCAGTTTCGTTGAGGTTTAAGGTTTTGAGGTCGCTTCGCTTCAAGGTTTTAAGGTGATATTAGGCAACTATTCACCACAATTAAACATATTTCACCTCATGACCTTACGACCTAATAACCTGATAACCCAACAAGTTGAGCGCATGCGAAACTTGAATAGAATAATATAACAATGGAACCATTAGCGGAACGTCTGCGTCCAAAGACTCTTGACGAATACATAGGTCAGGAACACCTCGTGGGTGAGGGGGCTGTGCTGAGAAACATGATTGAGTCTGGGCATATCTCTTCTTTCATACTGTGGGGACCTCCCGGTGTGGGAAAGACAACGTTGGCGCAGATTATAGCCAATAAGCTTGACACGCCGTTCTATACCCTGTCGGCTGTGACAAGTGGAGTGAAAGAGGTGCGTGAGGTAATAGAGAAAGCCAAGGGCAACCGTTTCTTTCAAGCGGCTTCGCCCATCTTGTTTATTGACGAGATACACCGCTTCTCAAAGTCGCAGCAAGACTCCCTGCTGGGTGCAGTGGAGCGGGGCATTGTAACCTTGATAGGCGCTACGACAGAGAATCCCTCGTTTGAAGTTATCAGACCATTGCTGTCACGATGCCAGCTTTATATACTGAAGTCGTTAGAGAAGAAGGACTTGGAGAAATTGTTGCAGCGTGCCATAACTACGGATGTGGAACTGAAACAGTTGGATATAAAGTTGGAGGAGACTGCCGCCTTGATGCGCTTCAGTGGTGGCGACGCACGCAAGTTGCTTAATATACTGCAATTGGTGGTTGAGGCTGAGTCATCTAAGACGATTGTGATAAATGATGCTCTTGTGGAGAGAAGACTGCAACAGAATCCTTTGGCGTATGATAAGCAGGGAGAGATGCACTATGATATTATATCGGCATTCATAAAGAGTATACGTGGTAGTGATCCTGATGCGGCACTCTATTGGATGGCACGTATGATAGAGGGAGGGGAAGATCCGCAGTTCATCGCGCGCAGATTGGTTATCAGTGCGTCTGAGGATATAGGACTTGCCAATCCTAATGCTCTGTTGCTTGCCAATGCTGCTTTTGATACAGTGATGAAGATAGGATGGCCTGAGGCTCGCATTGCCCTTGCTGAGGCGTGTGTGTATCTCGCCACCTCGCCTAAGAGCAATTCTGCATATAATGGAATTAATAGTGCGTTGCAGTTGGTAAAACAGACAGGTAATCTGCCTGTGCCGTTGCATCTGCGTAATGCACCTACTTCTTTAATGAAGGAATTGGGGTATAGTGATGGCTATAAATATCCGCATGACTATCCAGGGAACTTCGCCGTGCAGCAGTATATGCCAGATGCATTGACTGATAACAGACTGTGGCATGCTCAGCATACGCCTATGGAGGAGAAACAATATCAGCAGATGCTCAGACTGTGGGGAGAACGTTATAAGTAGTTACGGCTTGCTGTAAGCGAGTGAAGCATTTATAGACTGTGAGATGTGTTTGCTTACTTCATTCATTATCTCACATTCCGCTTTTCCCACTGGCATTGTGTCTGGTTTGTCGGGCCATAGGGCAAGGAATAATGTCTGGCCTTTGTCGCATTGCTCCTTGTCGTGAAAATCCACGGAATGAAGTTGGTTATATAATTCAGATGCCATATACCAATCGGGCATCATTTGGTGGTGTGTAGCATAGTCTTCATTTGATGGATGCCATAATTGTTGCATGGCACCGCCGTAGATTATAATATGTGGTAATTCGTTTAATCTACATGCTTTTAATATCTCCTTTTCGCTCCAAGAGCGGAAAGGAGATATTATTGTGGTCTTTTCTTTCTTGCATTCAGACATCAAGCGTTTATGCTCATTAAAGAACATATCCTTTGTGATGCTTCTTGACATCCTTACATTCTCTATATGGCTGGAGGCAGTGAGTAGCGATATGTCTCCATACGCGCGAGCCTTTATGTAAGGTGTGCCGTTATCACGGCTTTTCTTGAGGAATGATTGCACTAATCCCAGATAAGAAGTCGCATAGGGTTTGTCGGTATTACCGTGAGTATAGTTGTTGTCTATACTGCGCCTCTCATCCCAGTATAAGGCAAAGTCCTTAAGTTGTTGCGCTGCTGACAGTGGTATATATATTATGATGTCCTTTGCTGTCATATAGATAATGGCATATAGTATTATAGTTCCAGCCAGTTCTTTAACATGGTTCTGCCTTCGGTTGTGAGTACACTCTCGGGGTGGAACTGTATGCCGTGTATGTCATAGTCGCGGTGGCGCATTGCCATTATCTGTCCCTCGTCACTTTCGGCGGTAACCTCAAGGCAGGCAGGCAGGTTGTCCTTGCTTACCACCCATGAGTGGTAGCGTCCCATGATGATGCGCTGCGGCAGTGTGGCGAAGATAGGGTCGGTGCCAAACTGTGTACCTTCGGTAGCAACGCCATGGAATACGTCGGATAGGTTCTCAAGCTTTGCACCAAACGCTTCGCCTATAGCCTGGTGTCCGAGACATACGCCGAGGATAGGCTTCTTGCCGGCGTATGTCTTTATTACGTCAAGAAGCAGTCCGGCCTCGCTTGGTATGCCTGGTCCGGGTGACAGCACAATCTTGTCAAACTTCTCAAGCATAGGAAGCTCAAACTGATCATTGCGGTATACGGTGACGTCGGCACCGAGTTCCTTTATAAGGTGACTCAAGTTATAAGTAAATGAGTCGTAGTTATCAATAATAACGATTTTCATGATTGTAATCCTCCCCTTCCTTTATCCATCCCTGAGGGGAGGGGGAATATATGGTGTTGTTAATATTATATTTTTGTTATATACAGCAGTTCCGTATTTATCCCCTCCCCTCGGGGAGGGGGTAGGGGAGGGGGTTACATCCCCTCTGCCATCAGTATTGCCTTTCTGAGAGCACCGAGCTTGTTGTTTACTTCCTGCAATTCATAGTCCTCGTTGCTCTTTGCCACAATGCCGCCGCCGGCTTGGAACCACAGTTCGTTGTTACGACTAACGAAGGTGCGTATGGTTATGGCTTGGTTAAGGCTGCGGTCAAAGCCTATAAAACCTATGCAACCACCGTATGCACCGCGGTTATGTGGCTCATACTCTGAGATAAGCTGCATGGCACGCACCTTGGGTGCACCGCTGAGTGTGCCGGCAGGGAAGGTGTCAATGAACGCCTTTATAGGGTCAGCACCTTCATTGAGTTCGCCACTCACACGACTTACAAGGTGTATGACGTGAGAGTAGAACTGCATATCCTTGTAGAAATCCACGTGTACGTTGTGGCAGTTGCGTGAGAGGTCGTTACGTGCAAGGTCAACGAGCATCACATGCTCCGCATTCTCCTTAGGGTCGTTCTGTAGGTATTCAGCGTTCTTCTTGTCCTGCTCGGTGTCGCCTGTACGTTTTGTGGTGCCGGCGATAGGGTCTATGTAGGCAGTGTAGCGGTCACCTTTCTTCTCTATGCGGCAGTGAGTCTCCGGACTTGAACCGAAGATGCGGAAACCACCGAAGTCGAAGTAGAACAGATATGGTGACGGATTAATGCTGCGCAGTGCACGGTAGAGTTTGAAGTCATCACCCTCATACTCCTGTTTGAAGCGACGTGAGAGTACAATCTGGAATACATCGCCCCTGAGGCAGTGCTGGATACCACGGCGAATGTTTGCTTTGTGCTCCTCATCGGTAAGCGTAGAAGTGTAGTCGCCAACGGGATGGAAATCGTATGTGCGAATCTTGCGGTTGTTGATGTCGCGCTCCAGTACGTCAAGGTCGTCCTGCTCTCCGTCAGCAAGCAGTTCTATGAGAACCATCTCGTTGCAGAAGTGGTCAAATACCACTACGTCCTTATATAATATGTATAGCAGGTCAGGAGCGTCATTCTTCTCCTGAGTTTCATCTTTCACGTTGATGTTCTCAAAATAGCGTACAGCATTGAAAGATGTATAGCCGAAAAG
Source organism: Prevotellaceae bacterium UBA3627 (assembly GCA_002373375.1). Taxonomy (GTDB): domain Bacteria; phylum Bacteroidota; class Bacteroidia; order Bacteroidales; family Bacteroidaceae; genus Prevotella. Next base: position 714 of record DFLE01000010.1, on the reverse strand, counting down.
TCCGCAGTATGCAGCATTGTCGCCGCTTACCTCAAAGACAGACAGGAAGTCGTTGATAAGTTGCGCTGAACCGTATTCTTTTGTTATCTCGTGTTCAGTCTGGGTACCGTCAGGGAACTTGCATATACCCTTGCCGTGCTCAATAGACACACTGGCAATGGGGTGCACGCCAATGAACGACTTAGAGTTTTCTCCGCCGTGATAGTCAGAACATTCCATGAGTGCCGACATAGGGTAGTCGTCACGCAGTTTCATATATGTTGACACTGGTGTATTGAGGTCTCCCAGAATCTTTTTGCTTGCGGTATGATATATAAACTTCATAGTTGTGTTTGTTATTATTGTTGAAACGAATTATTCTGATTTATTCTGATTTTTTTAATTTGAGTAGTCAGTGTAATCCTTCTTAATTGGTTGTCTTGAGGAAATCCTTCTGGGGGCAACGACACTGTCGTTGCTTACAAGGGAAGATAATCGGTGTAGTCCGTCTTGATCCGTTGTTAAAAGAATAATCCTTGTAATCTGTTTAATCTGTGGTCGTTTATTACTTTATAGCCTGTGAATGTTTCAGATACGTGTCAAGGTCCTTGTCGCCGCGACCTGATACGGTAAGCACCACTACATCGTCCTTCTTGAACTGTGGAGCCACCTTAGGCAGCAGAGCCAGTGCGTGGGCAGACTCCAAAGCAGGGATGATACCCTCCATGCGTGTCA